>NZ_FO082820.1:3837500-4137500 GCF_000967425.1 Pseudorhizobium banfieldiae | reverse complement strand
GACGAAGACGGTCGGGCTCGCCGAACGACCCGTGGACGAGCTTTCGGGCGGGCAGCGGCAACGGGTGTGGATCGCCATGGCGCTCGCGCAGCGGACAGACCTGCTCCTGCTCGACGAGCCGACGACCTTCCTGGACGTCAGCCACCAGATCGAGGTTCTCGATCTTCTCACCGACCTCAACCACTCGCGCGGCACGACGATCGTGATGGTCCTGCACGACCTCAACCTGGCGGCGCGGTACGCGGATCATCTCGTTGCCATGGCGCTAGGGCGCCTGCATGTTTGCGGACCTGCGGAAGAGGTCTTGACGGAAGAGACCGTTCGCCACGTCTTCGGCTTGGACAGCCGCATCATTTCCGATCCGATCTCGGGACGTCCCATCATGTTGCCGATCGGCCGTCACAGGGTGACGGCGGAGCCGACCGGCACTGGAGCCCCCCCTCCCATACTCAAGCGACAATCCTCAAAAGGAAGACCATTCATGAATGCAGCCCAGCAGTTCAAACTCTCCGGCGTTGCGCTGCCGAAGGACGCCTTCGGCATGCTCGAGGAAGTCTGCGAGCACTTCATCGAACATTCGGAAGTCCAGCGCGACGGCGACCTCGTCGTCCTTAAGAACGAGGACGGCACGGCCGGCATCCGTCTCAAGGACGGAAAGCTGCTGATCGATCTTGCCTGCACCACCGAGGAAACGCTGCAGGGTACCCGCGTCATGCTCGCCGAACACCTGTTCTACTTCGCCGGTGACGACCCGCTGGAGCTGACCTGGTCAAACCCCACCACCCTCGCCCGGCTACCGAACATCCACGAGGTGACCGTCATCTCCGCCGAGGACGTCACGCCCCACATGCGTCGCGTCAGGTTTTCCTGCCCCGATATCGAACCGTTCACAGGCGGCGACATGCATGTCCGCATCCTGGTGCCGCCAAAGGGGCGGGCGCCGGTCTGGCCGGGCCTGCAGGAAAACGGCCGGGTTGCCTGGCCGGAGGGAGACGACGAGCTTCTGGTCCGGGTCTATACGATCCGACGGGTCGACAGGGACCGGCGCGAGTTGTGGATCGACTTCCTGCAGCACCCCGCAGATGGCGTCGCCACTCCCGGTGCCGATTTCGCCCGCGACGCAGAACCCGGACAACTCGTTGGCCTGTTGGGACCTGGTGGCGGTGATGCTCCTACTGCGAACTCCATTCTGTTCGTCGGCGACGAAAGCGCCCTGCCGGCAATTGCCCGCATCGCCGAGGAGGTCCCCTCCACGACCCGGATGAAGGCGATCATCGAGGTGGCCGATGCGGCGGAAGAACAACCGCTTGCGACCTCCGGCTCCATCGATATCCGATGGCTGCACCGGAACAGCTATGTCGCCGGCTCTACCAACGTGCTGGCGGAGGCGGGCAAGGAAGCAATCGCCAATACCGAGGGCCAGACATTCGTCTGGGTGGCCTGCGAAAAGGAGGACGTCCGCTCGATCCGGAAGTTTCTCAAGAGCCGCGGGCACGACCGGAAGATGATGTATGCCGCCTGGTACTGGGAGCGCAACTGAGGCGACCAGCTGCGTCACCAGTCCGGCGGCCGCACAGTCAGCGGCCGCCATTGCCTTCGGTGGCGTGGCAGTGCGCCAGCACCACCTGTCTCACGGCATCAGTTGCCCGCCATTGACCTCGATGACCTGCCCGATGATGTAGCCGGACAGTTTTTCGGAGGCGAGGAAGAGGTACGCGCCAACGCAGTCCTCGGCTATGCCAAGGCGGCCCTGCGGAATGGTCGCCAGCGCCGCCTGCAGGTGCTGGGGGGTAGAGTAGCGCTCGTGGAAGGGCGTGGTGATGGTGCCCGGCGCCACGCCGTTGACGCGGATCCCGAACGGAATCAATTCCTTCGCCATGCCCCGCGTCACGTTGGAGACGAAGGCCTTCGACGAGCCATAGATGCCGGCCCCGTTCGACGCGCCGTTACGGGCAGCGATGGAGGTTGTGTTGATGATGAAACCACCATTCTTCTTCAGGTGCGGTATCGCGGCGGTGGACGCCGCCAGGACGGAACGCGCGTTGAGGGCCATCACCGCGTCATAATGCTCGTCCGTCATCTCAGCATAGGCCACGCGCGCGACCATGCCACCGGCATTGTTGACGAGCCCGTCGAGGCGACCGAAGGCGTCCGCCGTCTCCTCGACCACGCGGGCCATCTCTCCGGACTTCGATGCATCGCCGCGGACCAGGTAAACCTTTCCCCCGGCTGCCTCGATCTCCGCCGCCAGCGCCTTCGCGGCGTCTACGCTTGCATTGTAGTGAAGGCCGACAAGCGCCCCCTGCGCGGCGAACTCCCGGGCCAGCGCCGCACCGATTCCGGTCGAGGCGCCGGTGATCAGAACGGCTTTTTCGGAAAGGTCGGGAATGATGAGCTTCGTGGACATGCTACCTCCTCGCGGACACGACTTCAGCCGTCGGGGATGCTTTAGGACCCCGCCGGCGCACGACAGTCATCGGCGATGCCGGCGGTATACACAAGCCATTTCTTCTGCGGAAATGGCCACCTTAGGCAACTTCATATGCCGGTTGCCCGAGATCCCATGCAGCGAGCAGTTGCGTCAGGCAGTTTCGCGGAAGAGCTCCCGACCGATCAGCACGCGGCGAATTTCGGACGTACCGGCACCGATCTCCATCAGCTTCGCGTCCCGCAGCAGGCGGCCGGTGGGGTTGTCGTTGATGTAGCCATTGCCGCCGAGAACCTGGATGGCCTGAAGCGCCTGTTGCGTGGCCTGCTCGGATGCGTAGAGGCAGCAGGCGGCTGCATCCTGGCGGGTGACCTCGCCACGATCGCAGGCGGCCGCGACGGCGTAGACATAGGCCCGCGCGGAATTCATGGCGGTGTACATGTCGGCGATCTTCGCCTGGATCAGCTGGAATTCGCCGATCGCCTGACCGAACTGCTTGCGTTCGTGGACGTAGGGCATCACCACGTCGAGGCAGGCGTGCATGATCCCGACTCCAATGCCGGCGAGCACGACGCGCTCGTAGTCGAGGCCGGACATGAGGATACGGACGCCTTCTCCTTCGGCTCCCATGACATTTTCGGCCGGGACCTCGCACTCGGAGAACACGAGTTCGCAGGTATTGGACCCCCGCATGCCGAGCTTGTCGAGCTTCTGTGCCGTGGAGAAGCCCTTGAAGCCCTTCTCCACCAGAAAGGCCGTGATGCCCTTGGCCCCCGCCGATGGGTCGGTCTTGGCGTAGACAACCAGCACATCGGCATCCGGGCCATTGGTGATCCACATCTTGCTGCCGTTCAGCACATAGAGGTCGCCGCGCCTCTCTGCCCGCAGCTTCATCGAGACGACGTCGGAACCAGCGCCGGGCTCCGACATAGCAAGCGCCCCGACATACTCGCCCGAGCAGAGCTTCGGCAGATAACGCCTTTTCTGGTCAGGGGAAGCATTGCGGTTGATCTGGTTGACGCAGAGGTTCGAGTGCGCGCCGTAGCTCAACGACGTGGAGGCCGAGGCGCGGGCGATTTCCTCAACGGCAATGACATGGGCAAGGTAGCCCAGCCCCGAACCCCCGACTTCCGGATCGGCGGTGATGCCGAGCAAGCCGAGGGCGCCAAGCTCCGGCCAGAGATCGCGCGGAAACTCGTTCGTACGATCAATCTCGTCCGCGCGGGGGCCAAGCCTTTCCTGAGCGAAGCGGTGGACTGTCTCGCGGACAGCCTCGACGTCCTCTCCGATTGCAAATTTCATCGATGCGTGGAACACCGGTCTCCTCCCCGACGTGCCTCTGTCAGGTCATGGTTGTGGGGCACGCCCGGCGCCGCGTCAATGATCCTTCCCGACTTCGCAAGATAAGGTCGCCCGCAAGCGCGATGCGGCAAAAAGATTGCCTATTCGGGCAGATGAAGTGGATTGAGACCGGGAACCCAATGCGTGTTGGGCGGGCGGGTGCCGGAATAGGTGAGGCCGCTCTCGCTCTCGCATCGGTAGACCCGACGCGGTGCGACATCGCCATAGAGGATGTCATAGCGCCCCCGCCCGACATAGACATCCTCAATGCTGGTCGTGCAGCTGTAGCTGTCGCGCGCGACTCGCTCCTCTTCCGGAACGACGCCGGGGAGATCCTTGTAGACGTTCAACGGCTTGCGCCGGAACTCGTCGTCGGCTGCGGCCCTGGCCGGCATGAGCGCTGCGAAACCTATGGCGATCAGCATCAGAAGCGGCAATATCCAGGCGCGTTTCAGCATCTTCATCCCTCGAATCGAAGGAAAGATAGGCGCTTCATTCGATAGGTGCCACGCCGCCATGTTTACGATCGCGTGAACGGCGCGAGGCGGCGAAAGCCGGTCGGACGGCTGTAGAGCCATCCTATCCGCTCGATCGCGGCATCGAGGTTTTCCCGCGCCACCGTCATCGTATGCCCATTGGCGTGAAGAAGTGTCTCGGCATCCTCCATGAGGCCGACATGGCCTTTCCAGAAAACCAGGTCGCCGCGGCGAAGCTCCTCCCTCGTGATTTCCGTTCCGATCGCCGCCTGCATGTCGGAATCACGCGGCGCCGACTGGCCGACCATCATCAGCGACAACTGCACGAGCGCGGAGCAATCGATGCCGAAACCCGAGCGGCCACCCCAGAGATAGGGCGTCTCGAGGAAGCGCGCCGCGACATCGACGTAGTCTTCCGGAGGAGCCTCAGCGAGCGGCCGGCAGTGGGATCTGATGAGTGCTGTCCCGTCGGGCAGGATGAGGTATGCGGTGCCGCGGGTTTCCGTCGCTCCCACGATCCTGACGCGACTTCCCATGGACAGGGAAAAGACGGGAGGATGGCGCAGTTCCGGGCCCGGGTAGAGGAAGGTGCGCTGGACACCGATGATGTGCGTCGCCTCCTCGGGCTCCTTCAGCACGTCCGTCGGCAGATACCCGACATAGCCATCCTCGCAGGACTGCACCCATGCCCAGCCGTCAGCCCGCTCGAAGACGCGGACTGCTTCGCCGAGCAGGAGTTCGGTATCTATGCCGCAGTCTGCATCCGGCCTAGGCCTCAACGGCACGACTGGCACGCCGACCTGCGCGGGGACGCCCGTCACGAAGCGCGCAGCCTCCACCTGCCCCCGCAGGGCCTCGTCTGCCAGATCCGCCCGGAAGGCGTGGAGCCGTCTGTCCAATGTCATCGCATCTTCCATGTTCAGTACGCATACACTGGCATGAACCAAATCAACCCAAGGGTTCAGCTAGGGCGACATGCCCCTCAGAGTACAGGAGCGTTATGCTAGTGCGAAGCGGTTAGCGGATCATTGCCGGGCGAGTTCCCGGAAATACCGGTAGAGCGTCCGGATGGCGAATGCCTCGCCACCGACCGGGGCATGCGGCTTCTCCGAGAGGGTCCAGCCATAGATGTCGAAATGCGCCCAACGCGTCTGCGGGCGAACGAAACGCTTGAGGAAGAGCGCGGCCGTGATGGACCCTGCCATTCCGCCGGAAGGCGCGTTGGTGATGTCGGCGGCACGCGATTTCAGGTCCTTGTCATAGCCTTTCCACAATGGCAGCCGCCACATGGGATCGTTCTCCTCGGACGATATGGCCGACAGACGCGCCGCCAGGGCATCGTCGTCGGTGAAGAATGGCGCCACCTCCGGCCCGAGCGCAACGCGCGCCGCGCCGGTCAGGGTCGCCATGTCCACGAGGAGATCGCAGGGCGTTTCGTCGGCGAACGCAAGAGCATCGGCAAGCACGAGCCTGCCTTCCGCATCGGTGTTGTCGATCTGGACCGTCAGCCCCTTGCGGCTGCGATAGATGTCTCCGGGGCGGAATGCATTGCCGGCAATCGAATTCTCGACAGCGGGGATCAGCACCCGCAACTCCACATCCAGACCGGCATCCATGATCATCAACGCCAGACCCATGACATTCGCTGCGCCGCCCATGTCCTTCTTCATGATGGCCATGTTGGCGGCACTCTTGATGTCGAGCCCCCCGGTATCGAAGCAGACTCCCTTGCCGACCAGGACGATACGCGGTGCACCCTCCCTGCCCCATCGCAGCTCCAGGAGCCGGGGTGCTTGGGCACTGGCACGACCGACAGCGTGGATTAGGGGAAAGCTTTGGGCCAGCAGTTCATTGCCGACGATGGATGCGACGCTTGCTCCGTAATGTTTGCCGAGAGCGCGCAATGCGGCTTCCAGCTGTTCGGGCCCCATGTCGTTGGTCGGCATGTTGATCAGGTCACGGGCAAGGAACACACCGGCAAGCTGCCGCTCGACATCGACCCGAATGTCGTCGGGAAGCGCAAGCCGAACCTGCTTATGCTTGTCCTTCCGATAACGGCCGAACAGGTAGGTCCCCAGGCCGAAGCCGAGTGCGATTTTCTGCGGTGCCAACGCGCTCTCGACATGCCAGTCGCCGGCGGGAAGGAGCTTGGCCAGCCTGCCGGCTGCAAATGCCTCTTCCGTTTCACCGCTGAACCCGAAGAGTGCCGCAGCAAGCTCGCCGTCCGCTCCGGGAACGAGGAGCAGGCTGCCAGGCTCGGCCGCGAAACCCGCATTGCGCGCCCAACCAAGCATCGAGGCCTCGATCGCGCCGTTCTCGATGTCCGATGGCGCAACGAGATAGACAGGACGGGACGCAGGGGAGTGCTGCGTGAACGGGGATGGGCGGTCGATGTGGCTATAGCTGTTCATGGAAAGCCTTCTCGTGAGGAACCAGCGCCTTAACGGTCTATTAGGGTTAACAGTCTATTGCTGGAGCAAGCAATGCGCCATCGGCGGGACCTTCGCCACGGGCAAGGCGCAGCAGAAGACACGAGACCGACCATGGCAGCTAACGCATCCCTGACGCATCGCAAGGCACGCCTCGCACAGGCGACCGCCATGCTGCTTCTGGCAGCGACGCTGGCGGGATGCGCCACAAGGCCGGACAAGACAACGACGGGATCGATCCCGATCTCGGGCGCGCCTCTGGAGAGCATGAGCGCCTCACAGCTCGAGAATGCGGAACGTTCGATCGGCGCCGCCTATGAGCGCAACCCAAGGGACCGCAATGCAGGGCTTCGCTATGCGCAAGTGCTCGGCATGACCGGCAAGCACGCGCAGGCGCTGGCCGTCATGCAGCAGGTGGTCATCGCCCATCCGACAGATCGCGATGTATTGGCGGCCTATGGCAAGGCGCAGGCAGCAGCGGGCCAGCTCGAGCAGGCGCTCACGACCATCCAGCGCGCCCAGACGCCGGATCGCCCGGACTGGCGCCTCTACTCCGCCGAAGGGGCGGTTCTCGACCAACTGGGTCGCTCGGACGAAGCGCGGCAGAAATACCGACTGGCACTCGATGCACAGCCGAATGAACCGACCGTAATTTCCAATCTCGGCATGTCCTATGTGCTGAGCGGCGATCTGCGGACGGCGGAAACCTATATGCGCTCGGCTGCGCAGCAGCCCGCCGCCGATAGCCGCGTGCGCCAGAACCTCGCGCTCGTGGTTGGCCTGCAGGGTCGGTTCAAGGAGGCCGAGGAGATCGCGCGGCGCGAGCTATCCGCCCAGCAGGCGGATGCCAACGTCACCTATCTGCGCTCGATGCTGTCGCAGCAGAATTCCTGGGCGAAACTCGCCGACAAGGACAGCCAGCAGAAGGCAACCAACTAAAGGGTCTCTGCTACCGGTTTCCATTACATAGCTGGCGATGGATGTCGGGGAACCGATGGCTCCTGCAGCGCCGTGCTCATGCGCTCTCCGGTCAGAAGCGGTCGGCCACCTGAATGCCGGCCGGGCCGAGGATCACGGCAACCAGCACCGGCAGGAAGAACAGGATCATGGGGACCGTCAGCTTGGGCGGCAGGGCAGCCGCCTTCTTTTCGGCCTCGTTCATCCGCTCGTCACGCCCCTCCTGGGCAAGAACCCGCAATGCCTGCGCGATGGGGGTTCCGTAGCGCTCGGCCTGGATGAGCGCCTGGGTCACATTCTTCACCGTATCGAGCTGCGTCCGCAGGCCGAGGTTCTCGAGAGCAACCCGGCGATCCTGAAGGAAGGAGAGTTCGGCTGTCGTCAGCACCATTTCCTCGGCCAGCGGCGGCGATTGGTTGCCCATTTCCTCCGCCACCCTTCGCATGGCGGCCTCGATCGAGATCCCCGCTTCGACACAGATCAGCATGAGGTCGAGTGCATCGGGCCAGGCCCGTTTGATGGATTGCTGGCGCTTGGTTACCCGGTTGCTGACGTAGATGTTCGGCAAGTAAAAGCCGACATAGGCGCAGACGATCGTCACCAGCATCCGGATCGCGATCGGCCGGTCGGCCAGATTGCCGAGCACGAAGATCCAGACGATGGCGAGGAGCAGAAAGACGAAGGGCAGCAGGAAGCGTGCCGCAAGGAAGATGTTCAGGGCGTTCTGTGACCGCAGACCGGCGGCGCGCAGGCGGTTGACCGTGTTGTCGTCGACCAGCGCCTTGCGCAGGTTGAAGCGCTCGACGAGCTGAAGGGCGGACTGGTTGTTCTGGGTTCGCAGTGACGCCTTCGATGCCTCGGCATTCATCCGCGCCCGTTCCCTCGCGCGCATCTGCTCGCGCTCCGTGGACACCGCCTTCATGCGCTTGTTCAGATCGCCCCTTTCCAGGAATGGGCTTGCGAGCGAGTAGAAGGTGGCGAAGACGGCAATGGCGACCAAGAGGGCAAGGAGCAGAACCGGGTCGGTTAGCGTCGCGGCTATATCCCGTGTCATGGCTGCCCCCTAGATGTCGAAGTTGATCATGTTGCGCATGACCAGAATGCCGATCGACATCCAGATCCCCGAGAACAGCATGATGATGTGGCCGCGCGGATCCGTGAACAGGATGGTCATGTAGTCCGGCGATGTCAGGTAGACGAGCGTTGCGACAATGAACGGCAAGGCGCCGATGATGGCTGCCGACGCCTTCGCCTCCATCGACAGCGCCTGCACCTTGGCCTTCATCTTCTTGCGCTCGCGAAGAACGCGCGAGAGGTTACCGAGGGCTTCCGACAGATTTCCGCCTGCCTGGCTCTGGATGGTGATGACGATGGAGAAGAAATTCACCTCCGGCAGCGGCATGGTCTGCATCATCCGCACGCAGGCCTCCGGAATGCTGAGACCGACCTGCTGGGATTCGATCACCCGGCGAAACTCGGTCTTCACCGGCTCCTGGCCGTCCGCCGCGATGAGCCGCAGCGCGTCGTTCAGGGGCAGGCCAGACTTGATGGAGCGCACCATGACGTCCAGTGCGTTCGGGAATTCGACAAGAAAGCGCTTCTGCCGCCGCTTGACGAGAAAGCTCAGTATCCAGCGTGGCATGCCTATGGCCGCCGCGAAACCGGCACCGATGGCGAGCAGTGGCGGCGCTCCCGCCAGAACGGTCACGAGCAGGACGACGATCCCGAGGACGGCGCTCATGATGTAGAACTGCGACATCCGCAGGGGCAGGCCCGTCTGGACAAGGCGAGACTTGATACTCGAATTGCCGATCTTGCGGGACTTCTCCTCCTGCTTCTTCTCAAGCTCCTTGAGGCTGTCCTGGACCGACTTGCGGCGCTTCGACATTTCCTGGACACGGTCGCGCGCCGCCTTGACCTTGCCCATGTCGGTCTCCGCCGACTTGACGCGGCTGAGGCGGGCGTCCGTCTTCTTCTCGGTCTCGATGCGGGAGAAGAGCAGTGCGTAGCAGAGGGCGCCGGCAGCGATGGCGGCGAGGGTGATGACCAGCAGGACATTGGGGTCGAAACCGAACATCAAGCCCCTACCCCGCGACCTGTTCCATCGCGTCCAACGCGGCCGCCAGCCGCCGCTCTTCATTGAAGTAGCGGGCGCGATCCCAGAAATGCGGCTTGGCGATGCCAGTCGAAACGTGCCGGCCGATCAGCCTGCCATTGGCATCCTCGCCCTCGATCTCGTAACGCATGAGATCCTGGGTGACGATCACGTCGCCCTCCATCCCGATGACTTCCGTCACATGGGTGATGCGGCGCGAGCCATCGCGCAGTCGGGCGGCCTGAACAATGACATCCACCGAGCCGGCGATGATCTCGCGGACGGTCTTGGCCGGCAGCCCGAAACCGCCCATGGCGATCATCGATTCCATTCGGCTCAGGCATTCGCGAGGCGAGTTGGCGTGGATGGTTCCCATAGAGCCGTCGTGACCGGTGTTCATCGCCTGGAGCAGGTCGAACACCTCCGGGCCGCGGACTTCGCCGACGATGATGCGTTCAGGGCGCATGCGAAGGCAGTTCTTGACGAGATCGCGCATGGTGATCTCGCCCTCGCCCTCGATGTTCGGGGGGCGGGTTTCGAGACGCACCACATGCGGCTGCTGAAGCTGCAGTTCCGCGGTATCCTCGCAGGTGATCACCCGCTCGTCCGCATCGATGTAGCGGGTGAGGCAGTTGAGCAGCGTCGTCTTACCCGAGCCGGTACCGCCGGAAATGACGACATTGCAGCGGACGCGGCCGACGATCTGGAGGAGCACCGCTCCTTCCTGTGTGACCGAGCCGTACTTGACCAGTTGCTCGAGGGTGAGCTTGTCCTTCTTGAACTTTCGTATCGTGAGCGCGGGACCATCGATGGCAAGCGGCGGAGCGATCACGTTGACGCGGGAGCCGTCGGGCAGGCGGGCGTCGCAGATGGGTGAGGACTCGTCGACGCGGCGGCCGACCTGGCTGACGATGCGCTGGCAGATCGACAGGAGCTGGGCGTTGTCGCGGAAGCGGATGTCCGACTCGATCGTCTTTCCGCTCACTTCAATGAAGGTCTGGCCAGAACCATTGACCATGATGTCGGCGATATCGTCACGTGCAAGAAGCGGTTCGAGCGGACCGTAGCCGAGCACGTCGTTGCAGATGTCCTCGAGCAGTTCCTCCTGCTCGGAAATCGACATCGCGAAGTTCTTGATGGTGATGATATCGTTGACGATATCGCGGATTTCCTCGCGTGCGCTTTCGCCGTCGAGCTTGGCGAGTTGCGAGAGGTCGATCGTATCGATGAGCGCCGAGAAGACCTGGCTCTTCGTATCGTAGTAGAGTTCGGTCCGAGGGGTCTTCTTGCGGCCGCTCGTCGGAGCAAGCGGCGGCGGCGCGACCTGCTGGCGGGCCGCCTGGGAATCCCTATGGGGTTCGGCGAAGACTTCCGGACCGGTCGCCTGGCTTGCCGCGGGTGCGGGGGCAACAGGTGCCGGCGCTGCCGGCGCAACCACGCCGGAAGCCTTCCCAAAGCCGTCTTGTCCACGTTTTCCGAACATCAGTGCAACCTGTCCCTCGATAGGGTCTTCTACTTGCGGCGAAGCATTCCAAGCACCTTGGAAAGCCCGCCCTTCCTGATCTTCCTCATCTCGGTGCGGCCGGTGACGATGTGGCAGATCTGGGAGAAGGTCTCGGCCGCCGCCGACTTCGCATCCACTTCCGTGATCATCCTGCCGCTGTTTGCGGCGTTGCCGAACAGCTGCACGTCGAACGGCAAGATCGCGGCCGGCTCGATTTCAAGCGCCTCCATGAAGTCGGAAGGCGCGATCTCCGGGCGTTTGGGCATTCCCACCTGGTTCAAAACGAGATGGGGCAGATGATCGTTCGGCCTGAGCTTGCGAAGCGCGTCGAGCATGTTCTTCGCGTTGCGGAGGTTGGCGAGATCCGGAACAGCCGTGATGACCACTTCATCGGCCTCCGCCAGCAACGATCGGGTCCATTCCGACCACGTGTGCGGGAGGTCGAGAACCGCCACCGGGGCGCTCCGCTGCAAGATTTCCACCACCGGCTGGAAGGCGGTGCCGCCGTAATCATAGGTGCGGTCAAGAATGGACGGAGCCGCCAGAAGGGACAGGTGTTCTGAGCACTTCGTCAGCAGGCGATCCAGGAATACCTCGTCGAGGCGCTCAGGAGCGAAGACGGCTTCGGCAATACCCTGCGCCGGATCCTGGTCGAAGTCGATATTGGCGGTGCCGAAGGGCAGGTCGAGATCGGCTAGAATCGTCTCGGTGGAGAAAAGGCTGGAAATGCCGAAAGCGCAATTGTGGGCGATGGTGGATGATCCGACGCCGCCCTTGGCGCCGATGAAGGCGATCGACCTGCCGAGCGGCTCTGCCTCGGGATCCACAAAGATCGCCGCCACCGATGCGAGGAGGTCGGCCATCTGGACCGGGCCGACGAGATACTCAGAGATGCCGTTGCGGATCAGGTCGCGGTAGAGCGCGATATCGTTGTACTGGCCGACGAGAATCACGCGGGTAGATGGATCGCAGACTTCCGCCAGCGGCGCGAGTTCGCCAAGCAGGTGGCCCGGGTCGGCATCCGACTCGATGATGATCAGGTTCGGGGTCGGTGAAGACGCGAACATGTTGGCAGCGGCCTCGATGCTGCCATTGGTGATCCGCATGTTGACCTTCGTCATCCGCCGGTCACGCGCCATGCGCTCGACAGTCCTCTGCAGGGCATCGCTTTCGCAGAAGGCGTGAATGGAGATGCGCGGCAGGGGCCGAAGAGAGGCCAGATCGGACTGGGCCTCGACTTCGAGTCCGGCTCCGTGCTGCTCGTCCGGCGCTGCCGGGATGCTGTAATCTATCTGGTTCATGAGCCGACCTGCCGTGCCGGGAAAAGGAGGTTCATCGCATGTCCCTCAGTTCGGTATAGGCTCCCCGATAGCGCTCAATTGCGCGGCCGCGTTGTTCGGCATCGGCCGGTGTCGAGCGACGGGGGCCGAGGAGATCGTTGGGGTTGGCGATCTGTGCCGCCAGGTTGCGCTGGCTGGCGCAGCCAAAGTTGTAGTAGTTGCGGTTTTCGATGGTGTTGAGCGTGATGTCCTCGGGCCATTCACCACAGGGACTGGTCTGGGCAGTGATCGCGACATAGGTGAGCCTGATCGGGGCCGAGGCACCATAATCATGAGCCGCGAAGCCTGTCTGCAGGATGCGGTTCTTCGGCACGCCCATTCGCACCAGCAGTCGGCGGATATCCCCCGCTGCATAGGCCGCGGCACCGGAATTGAGAGCTCCCTGTGGCGTCATGATCTGGATGATGCCCTTCGACGACCGCTGGTATTCCTGCGCGAACCCGGCAATCACCTCGCGCTGGCCGACGGTCAGGCCGTGGTCTCCCGCGGCGATCGGTATGTCTATGACCTTCTCGCCCTCGCCCACAGTAATCGGATGACGGGTCCGGTAATCGTCCGGGAGTGATCCGGTCGTGACACCGTCCGGATTGGCGCAGCCAGACATCAACACGGCGATGCCGAGCAGGACCGTCGCGACGGCCCGTCTTCCGGGACCGGCTACTCCAGTTGCGACAGGATTGCTCATTGTCCGGCGCCTTTCGTGCTGCCTCTGGCTGGTCAGGGAATCTGGGTGCAGGCTCTTCATTTGTAGATGAACCCGACGTTGCCTTCATACGGAAGGGCAGGTGGTGGAGCATCCTTTCGTCCGTAGATGCGGTTCACGTGGCCGAGGAAGACGCTGGCGACATCACTCGCGGGATTGAAGTTGTCGTCAGGACGGGACAGCTCGTTGCGCGCAACCGGCCGGACGAGGTAGGGCGTCGCGATGATGACCAGTTCCGTCTCGGTGCGCTCCAGAGTCTTTTCCCTGAACAGCGCGCCGAACAGCGGCAGCTTCGACGCCCCCGGCGTCCCGGTCATGTCCTGCTGCACGTCATCGCGGATGAGGCCGGCCAGAGCAATGGAACCGCCAGACGGCAGTTCCAGCACTGTCTCGGCGTCGCGCTTGCGGAACTCGACGCCGCCAACACCCGTGATGACAGGCTCGGACACGCGCGTCTGGATTCGCAGGCTGATGCGCCCCGAGGAAAGCACCGTCGGCGTGAAGCCGAGCGATATCCCGTACTCATAGGGCGTGATGACGGTCTCGCCATCGGAGTTGGTGGTGGTGTAGAGACGCTCGCCGCCGGAGTTGAAGGTCGCGGACTGACCCGAGATGGCAGTCAATGTCGGCTCTGCGAGGGTACGAATCGCCTTTGCCTGCTCCAATGCACTCAACGCCGTCTCGATACCCATGCGTCCGGCTGTTCCCGCTATGGTACCGGACAACCCGCCGCTTCCGGCAGCGATATCGAACACCTGGAGACCCTGGCTCGCGCCCGCCGGCTGCCGCCGGAACGAGTTGTCGAAGCCCAGCTGCTTGAGAACCTCGCGACGAATTTCGGCGACGGTCACCTTGAGGGTTACCTGGTCTTCGCCCTCGATGGTCAGCAGGTTGACGACCTGAGACTGCTGGCGCCCTTCGGCATAGATGGCGACGGCGCCATCGCCACTACTTTCGCTGGTCGCCACCGTGTTGCGGGTCGTTGCCTCGCCGCCCTTGAGGAAGATGGAGGCGAGCTTCGTCGCCTGCGTCGCATCCTGCGGTGTGCGAACCGTCCCGCTCAACACGATATTGTCGGAGATGATCTCCACCTTGATGTTCGAATCCGGCAGGAAGCGACGGAGATTGGCCTCGAGCCCCGAGATATCGCGTTCGATCTCGAGGTCGATTGCGACAATCTCTTCCCCGTTTCGGCCGAAGATGAAGATATTCGTCTGGCCGACCGTCTTGCCGAAGAGATAGATGCGCCGCGAGGTGCGGGTGACCGCGTCGGCCATGGAAGGATCGGCAACCAGGATGTCGTGGGCATCGGCGGGCAGGTCCACGACGATGGCCTTGTTGAGGCCTATCTTGAGGCGCTTGCGCGCACCCATGCCGATCTCGCTGATACGTACGATGCTACTCTCCTGAGCCATGGCTCGCGATACGGAGAGTGCCCCCGATTCCGGCGCTCCGGGAATGCCTGAAACCGCCATGGCGAATGCCAGGCCAAGCGCAGCGGTTGTCCGCCCCATGCGTCCCAAGATCGTCAACGTCGGCACTCCGTTACTGTGCATTTGCCCCTGCCGCCTTCTGGTTCCCGACGATGGCGCCCGACTTGATGACCTGAATCTCTGCCCGTCCGCCGCCGCTCAACAGGTAGTCGGCCGCGATGGTATCGGGTTCCTGCGCATCGGCGACCGAGCGAAGCGCAAGCGTCAGGCGGTCCGCCATCTGCTGGGCCACGGTGATGACCTTCGCCTGATCCGGGGTTAGCTCGAGGGTGGCCGTTGTGCCGATGACGGTTTTCTGGCCGTCCTGGCTTTCCTGGATTTGCTGGTCGACCGCTAATACGCGGATGTTCGTGAGCACTTCCTCCGTCAGGAAGCGCCCTTCCTCGCTGCGGCGGACCATGATGACGTCGACACGGTCGTTTGGAAGAACGAAACCGCCCGCACCCGTTGCAACCGAAATCTCCGTGGCGACGGCCCGCTTGCCGGCAGGCAGGAGCGAAGACATGATCCGGTTCGAGGAGTCTGCTATCTTTTCGGCCCGGACCGGCTCGCCTTCGAAAAGCGGCAGGCGGACGACCATGCCGCTCAGCTCGGTGATGGCCTCGGGCCGCGCCGACTGCGTGATCACTCCTTCGACGACACCATCCTCGGGCCAAGGCAGCCAGCGCAGGTTTTCCTCGTTCAGGCGACTTCCGACCGGCAGGTTCGCAGACGAGACAAGGACATTGATGCTCGGCTGTTTCTCAATGATCGTCTCGGCGATCTGCGGCGCGCTCGTGCCGGACAGCCGCATGGCCAGCACGCCGGCCAGGCCTGCTGCAACGACGGCAACCGTCAAAATCAGGATACGAGCGGGTTTCATCACCATTCCTCGCGGGACTCAATCTGCCCGCAGAATGGCTGCCAATGGTGTAAGTAAGGTTAATGATATCGTTACGCGCTTGGTTAACGAAACCTTGTAACCCCAGCCTTCACTTCTGGAGGAGGGTCAGCGCGCTCACCGCAATCGGCGAGCTCCAGAATGTCAGCACGCCGGCGATGCCGATTGCGACCCCATAGGGCACCTTCTTGGATACAAGGACGGGGGCCGGGAGAATGTGGCCGATCATTGCGAAGCGATTCGCCTGCGAGCGAAGCAACATCACGAGCAATGTAATGAGACCACCCCAGAGGGCGGTCTGAACGATGAAGGCGCCGAGCGCGGCGCTGAAACCGAACCAGACGGCCGAGGCTGCCAGGAGCTTCACATCCCCGCCACCCATGATGTTCAGGTAGAAGAACCCGAAGCAGACGGCGAGCACGACCGCGCCTGCTGCAATGCTCATGCTGATCTCGGCCCACGGAAGGCCGGAGACCGGCGCCAGGACGGCAAAGGATGCGAGGAGAAAGATCGATATCCTGTTGGGTATCGTCATGGTGAAGAGGTCGCTGACAGCCGCGATGAGCAGGCACATGGGCAGAACCAACAAGACTGCTGCAGAGCTCATACGTCCTCTCCCGGCGGCGTGGTTGCCGCACCCTTTCCTCTAGCAAAGAGGTTCAGACCGCTCCGTTCGGAGCGGTTCTGTAGAATTTGTCCGGCAGAATTGCTGCTGGATCAGTAGGTCTTGTTGTTGGCAGTCTGCATCTTGCCGGAGATCGAGCTGAAGGTATCGTTCAGCGTGTTGCCGAGCGTGGTTGCGCCGGCGATCAGGGCAACGGAAATGAGGGCTGCGATCAGACCATATTCGATGGCGGTCGCACCGGATTCATCTTTCTTGAAGCGAGCGAAAAACTTCGACATTGGAACTCTCCTACGACACGTTGGTGAATCAGCAAATCCCGACAACTGTTTCCGTTGTTCGGATGCAGGCACCGTAGCGAGAGACGATTTCGATCCACTTAAAGAAGATCGTTAATGGTGTGATAATACCGCAGCGCTCTTCCCTTCTCAAAGACACCCGGGGATTCCGATAGAAAACAAGAGGATCGGCACCGCAAACGGGCGGCACTCCGGGAAATGCCGGTGATGGACATGGCGCTGCGGCCTCCTGCTCCCGTTTCTCTCCTTAAGGCTTCATTCACCACTAACCCGCATTATCGCCGAGGCATCATCCATCCAAAGGCCAGGAAATGTTCTGCACGTACGCCCTTCGTCTCGGCCTCGCCCTCCTCGCGCTCGCGGGCGGCGCGTGGCCAGCATCGGCCCAGGAGGAGGACATTCTTCGCGTCTTCATGAACCATGCCCGGGTCCTGCGGCTCGACCGACCGGTCAGCAAGGTCATCGTCGGCAATGCCAAGGTCGCCGACGCCACCGTGGCCGACCCGACGACCATCGTTGTCACGGGGCGCAGCTTCGGCACCACCAACCTCGTCCTGCTGGACAGCGACGGCAATGCCATCGCCGACGAGCGTGTGCTCGTGTCGATCGATGAGGGGAACACGGTTCGCGTATTCCGCCCGTCCGATCGCAAGATCCTCTCCTGCACGCCAACGTGTGAAGAGCATGCGGAATTCCCGCAGGGCACGCCGTAGCCATTCCGTGTTGCCGTTTAACTGCAAATGCAGCGGCGTCCGAAACGCTTTGTCAATAATCGACCCCTAACATCACCTGCGTGACAGCGGGTCGATCAATCATGTGCCGGAACAAACACAATGCCCCGGATGACGTATCCTGCGCCCGTCGCCAACGCTTGAGCGCGCGCTTCGTCCGCTCGCGCGACGGCGCTGCCGCGATCGAATTCGCCCTGCTCGCAATCCCCTATTTCCTGATCGTCTTTGCCATCATCGAGACTTTTGTTGCGTTCACCGGTGAGCAACTGGTGTCTAACGCAGTCGATACGCTCTCGCGCCAGATACGGACGGGGCAGATCACGGCTGCGAATACCACCAAGGCCGATTTTCGCGGCAAGTTCTGCGACGAGGTATCCATCCTCATCACATGCAGCGGAGAGGACAGCAGCAAGCTGATCCTCGACATCCGCAGCTTCTCCAAGTTCGCCGAGATTCCCGACGACATCCCGCGCAAGAACGGCGACCTGGACGCGACGGATACGTTCGCTCCCGGCGGGCCGGCCAGCATCAACATGCTGCGCGCCTATTACCGGTGGAGCGTCCTTACCGATCTCGTGCGCCCCTATATTTCCGGCCTGAGACCGGCTGACGGATCGCTTCCCAAGGAATTTCTAATCGTTGCCACTGCCTCCTTCCAGAACGAGGACTACGAGTGATGGGATGGACAACGCCGAGCGGCATCGTGAGGAAGGCCAGCAAGGTCGCTGCGCGCCTCTGGCGTGACCGCCAAGGCGTGGGCGCCGTCGAGTTCGCTTTGATCGCGCCGCTGCTCCTGATGATCTACATCACCGTCTTCGAACTGACGATCGGCCTGAGCGTCTCGAAGAGGGTCGCCCGTGCCTCCGGAGCGATCGCCGATCTCGTGACCCAGCAGCCGAGCGTTTCCAAGAGCTCGCTCGCAGAGATGATGAATGTCGCCCAGAGCATTTTCGTGCCATACGGGGCATCGGACATCTCTCTCGACATAACAGGGATCAAGGTTGGCTCTTCCAGCTCGACGGTCGCCTGGTCCTGGAACGAAGCGGGGGACAAGCCTTACGGCACGGGAAGCCTCATCGACATTCCCACGCAGATGAAGGTGCCAGACTCCTTCATCGTCCATGCGGAACTGTCCATTCCTCACCGGCTGCTGATGTTCATGCCGGGGCTGTTGCCGAGCGAAGTACGCGACATTACAATCCGGCGCGACTACTACTTCCGTTCTCGAAGCGGCAAGGAGATCACGTGCGCCGACTGTTGATGCTCCACCACGCCCTTTGCCAAAGCAGGCGCTAAACTATATGTAACCCGGTGCGCGACTGACTTCGGCAGCGCGATCCTCTTTCCGGGTGACTGATGGCGCGTGCCTTTCTCTTCGTTCTGGACTCCTTCGGCGTCGGTGGCGCTCACGATGCCGCTGCCTATGGCGATCTGGGCTCCAACACACTCGGCCACATCGCCGAATTCTGTGCCGCCGGAGCCGCCGACCGCGCAGGCTTGCGGACGGGGCCGCTGAAGCTGCCCAACATGTCCTCGCTCGGCCTCCTGGAGATAGCGAGGTTGGCGAGCGGCGACTATCCGGCAGGCATGCCGCTTCCCGAGCGGATCTTTGGATTGCATGGTGCCGCGGATGAAGTTTCGCGGGGCAAGGATACGCCATCAGGACATTGGGAGATTGCCGGCACCCCGGTGATGTTCGACTGGGGCTATTTCCCCTCTGATGGGGATGCCTTCCCACCGGAACTGGTGGAGGCGATCTGCAGCGAAGGCGGTGTGCCGGGCATCCTCGGCAACTGCCATGCCTCCGGCACCGAGATCATCGTACGCCTCGGCGAGGAACATATCCGTTCTGGAATGCCGATCTGCTACACGTCCAGCGATTCCGTGCTGCAGATTGCCGCCCATGAAACCCATTTCGGTCTGGAGCGGCTGATCGATCTCTGCAAGACGGTCCGCCGTCTCGTGGATCCGCTCAACATCGGCAGGGTGATCGCCCGTCCGTTCATCGGGGAGACGCCGGTCGACTTCGAAAGGACGGGCAACAGGCGCGACTTTTCAGTCCCGCCTCCGGAGCCGACGCTGCTGGATCGCCTTATCGAAGCGGGGGGCAAGGTCCATGCGATCGGCAAGATCGGCGATATCTTCGCCCACCAGGGCGTGTCCCGCGTCGTGAAGGCCAACGGCAATGCCGCATTGATGGCCGCCACACTGGATGCCATGGAGGTCGCCGAGAGCGGAGACCTGGTCTTCACCAACTTCGTCGACTTCGACCAGTTGTATGGACACCGGCGCGATGTACCGGGCTATGCAGCAGCGCTCGAGAGCTTCGACCGTGCGCTGCCGGAAATTCATCGACGGCTCAAGGCGGGGGATCTGGTGATCCTCACCGCTGATCACGGCTGCGATCCCACATGGCGAGGCACGGACCATACGCGTGAGCGGGTGCCGGTCATGGCCTTCGGCCCCGGAATCCGCTCCCGCGATATCGGTATCCGGCCGACCTATGCGGATATTGGCGAGTCGGTGGCGGCGCACCTCGGCATCCCCGCCGGCTCGCATGGATGGAGTTTCCTTTGACCCGACCTCTTCTGAAGGCCGAGATCCACTGCCATATCGAAGGGGCAGCAACGCCGGTTCTTGCCGCGAGCCAGGCGGGCAAATACGGCGTCGACACGACCGACTTCCTCCGCGATGGCGCGTATGTCTGGAACGACTTCTCCGAGTTTCTCGTCTGCTATGACCGAGTCGCGGCTCTTTTCCGCACGGATGCGGATTATGCGCTGCTGACGGAGAGCTATCTCACGGAACTGGCAGAGGCTAACACGATCTACAGCGAGATCATCGTTTCCCCCGATCATGGTGACCGAATCGGACTTGGCGCCGACGCCTATCTCTCCGGCATCTGCGAAGGCATCCGCCGGGCGCACGAGAAGACGGGTATCGAGGCCCGCATCATCGTGACCGGCGAGCGTCACTTCGGCCCGGGCAGGGTCATCGCAGCTGCCGAATACGCCGCGCGCAGCCAAAACCCGCTGGTGACCGGTTTCAACATGGCAGGCGAGGAGCGCATGGGCCGCGTCGCCGACTATGCCCGTGCCTTCGACATCGCCCGGGACGCAGGTCTCGGATTGACGATCCATGCAGGCGAGGTCTGTGGCCCGTTCAGCGTCATCGATGCACTCGACCTCGTGCGCCCCTCGCGTCTCGGCCACGGGGTGCGCGCCGTGGAGGATCCGCAACTCGTTGCGCGTCTCCGCGATCTCGGCACGGTTCTGGAGGTCTGCCCCGGCTCAAACATTGCCCTCAACGTCTACCCTGACTTCCACCACCACCCGCTACGCCGGCTCCACCAGGCGGGGGTCCGGGTGTGCCTCAACTCGGACGATCCGCCCTTCTTCCACACCTCGCTCGAGCGGGAATACGAGATCGCTTCCAGCGTAATGGGTTTCTCGGTTGCCGAGATCAATACCATGACAAGCACTGCGATCGAGGCGGCCTTCGTCGACGAGGCAACACGCCAGCGGCTGCTTGAGCGGTTGGCTGACGACACTTTGGCGGCTCAACCACAGGCAAACCAGGCCTAGGCCCTTGCGGTTTTCCGCCAACCGATAAAGAAGAGAAACATCAACAAACAGGGGAAGGCAGTTCTGATGGACGGCGTCACGGTCATCGATCATCCGCTGGTGCAGCACAAGCTGACGATCATGCGCAAGAAGGAGACATCGACGGCGGGATTCCGGCGTCTGCTGCGTGAGATCTCTACCTTGCTCTGCTACGAGGTCACCCGCGATCTCGAACTGACGATGGAAACCATCGAGACGCCACTTCAGGAGATGCAATCGCCGGTCCTCGAAGGCAAGAAACTCGTCTTCGCATCGATCCTGCGCGCCGGAAACGGTCTTCTCGAGGGCATGCTGGAACTGGTTCCCTCGGCACGGGTCTCCCACATCGGGGTCTACCGCGACCACGAGACGCTGCAGGCGGTGGAGTACTTTTTCAAGGCGCCCGATGACATCGCAGAACGGCTGATCATCGTGGTCGATCCGATGCTGGCGACCGGCAATTCGGCGATTGCGGCCATTGACAAGCTGAAGGAGCGCGGCGCGCACAACATCCGCTTCCTCTGCCTGCTGGCAGCACCGGAAGGGATCGAGAGCTTCCGCAAGCACCACCCGGACGTGCCTGTCTACACGGCATCCATCGACAGCCACCTCAACGAGAACGGCTACATTGTTCCTGGGCTCGGCGACGCCGGGGATCGGATGTACGGAACGAAATAGCGGCACCTTAACCGGCTCTTTACGAAGAGACGAGTTTCAGGCCCCGGCGGCATCGCGTTCAGAACATTCTTCATCGGCAATGATGTAAAGTCGCGCCGAGTTGAGAACGCGGCGGGGCCAGCATGATCGGACGCAACATCTTCCTGTTCGCAGTCGGCGCCGTACTGATGTCGCAGGTGCCGTCACTGCTCGGGCTGACGGACATCTCGGAGCCGGTGAAGACTACGCAGGCCACTGCGCCTTCGGCGCCGCCGTCGCCTGCGCGGCTTGCGGCGATTTCCGCCGACGACCGGGGACACTTCAACGCCGTCTTCCGCATCAACGGGCGGCCCGTCGACGGCATGATCGACACCGGCGCCTCCCTGGTCGCCCTGAACGAGAGTACAGCTAGACGGATCGGCATCGCCGGTAGCCGGCTGCAGTTCAAGCACCAGGTCAGCACGGCCAATGGCAAGACCGAGGCTGCGCATGTCGTGCTGGATGAGGTGGAGCTCCAAGGCGTCCGGGTGCGGCAGGTGGATGCATTCGTGCTGCGCGACACGGCACTTTCCTCGACACTGGTGGGCATGAGCTTCCTGAAAAAGCTGAAATCCTTCAGAGTAGACCGCGGGACCCTGAAACTCTCGCAGTGATCAGGCAACCCGTTCCAGCACGACCGGGCTAGGCTCCGGCGCAGCATCGGCAATCCTGAATGAAGGCGTGAGCGCGGCCACAGCACCTTGCGCTTGGGCTTCGGTGTTTGCATGCACGAAGGCAATCGGATCACCTTTCGACACCCTCGTTCCGAGTGGCTGTATTTGGTCGAGGCCCACACCGTGATCAATAGTGTCCTGGGGGCGCTTGCGGCCACCGCCGAGTTCGACGACGGCGAGACCCACGTCACGCGTTGCGCAGGCAGCAAGCCATCCTTCGTGCGGGGCCGGCACGGGTATGACAACCGGTGCCTTTGGCAAATACTGGGCCGGCTTCTCGATGAAGTCGGACGGCCCGCCAAGGGCGTGGACCATGCGGGCGAAGATCTCCAGGGCCTTACCGCTGTCGAGTGCGGCAATGGCTGCGGCCCGAGCCTCCTCTGCGCTCCGGCGGGCTTGCGCCTGCTGGAGCATCTCGGCTGCAAGCGCGACGACCACCTCATGCAGCCGGCTGCCGTTCTTCCGCCCCATCAGGAAGTCGATAGCATTCCTGACTTCGACGGCGTTGCCAGCAGCATCGGCGAGCGGCTGGTTCATGTCGGTCAGGAGCGCGCTCGTACGGGTCCCGGCTCCGTTGGCGACATCGACAAGGGAGCGGGCGAGCCTGGCGGCATCCTCCGGGGCTTCCATGAAGGCGCCATTGCCCACCTTCACGTCCAGTACGAGTGTCTGGAGCCCGGCAGCGAGCTTCTTCGAAAGGATGGAGGCGGTGATGAGGGGCACGGACTCCACCGTCGCAGTCACGTCGCGGATGGCGTAAAGGCGACGATCCGCCGGCGCAAGATCCCCCGTCTGGCCAATGATCGCACAGCCCACATCCGAAACGACCCGGCGGAGCAGCGCGGGATCCGGCATGACATTGTAGCCCGGGATCGACTGAAGCTTGTCCAGCGTTCCGCCGGTGTGGCCGAGCCCCCTGCCGGAGATCATCGGTACTGCGAGGCCGCAGGCCGCCACGATGGGGGCAAGCATCAGGGAGACGTTGTCTCCGACGCCACCGGTCGAATGCTTATCGGATACGGGCCGGCCCACACCCGGCCAATCCATGACCTCGCCGGAATCGCGCATGGCAAGAGTGAGCGCAACTGTCTCATCACGGGACATGCCCCGAAAGAAGACAGCCATGGCGAAGGCCGCAGCCTGCCCCTCCGTGATATCCTCACGGGTCAGGCCTTCGATGAAGGCCGAGATCTCCTCAGCCGCGAGTTCCTGCCCGTCGCGCTTCCGGCGGATGATCTCTTGGGGAATCATGCCGTCAGTAGCCCGTGGCTGCGCGCGGCGAGGCGGCGCCACTCAGCACCGCCAGAATGTCGTCGAGAAGACCGGACGCACCAAACCGGAACGTCGACGGCATGACCCAGTTCGGCCCCATGATGGTTTCGGCAAGCCGCAGATAGAGGTCTGCGTCGGAGACCGTGGCGATACCCCCTGCGGGCTTGAAGCCGACGCGCTTCCGGGACGCTCGTATGGTGCGCAGCATGATGTCCGCAGCCTCGAGCGTGGCGTTGACAGACACCTTGCCCGTGGAGGTCTTGATGAAATCGGCACCGGCCGCGATCGCCAGTTCGGACGCCCGGCTTATCAGGGCGCTGTCCTTCAGTTCGCCGGTCTCCAGGATGACCTTGAGGCAGGCCTGTGGGCAGGCACTGCGCACTGCCTCAACCATGTCGGTGACGGCGGCTTCGTCGCCATCAAGCAGACGTCGGTAGGGAATGACGAGATCGATCTCATCGGCACCATCGCTGATCGCCTGCCGCGTCTCCCCCACCACATCGGCAACCGGAAGGCCGCCAGACGGGAAATTCACCACTGTCGCAATGCGGACCGGATGGCCCTGCCCGAGGAGTGCCCTCGCCTGCGCCACGAATCGCGGCCAGATGCAGATCGCGGCCGCAGAGCCGTAAGGGGTTTGCGCCCGCCGGCACAGTGTCTCGATCGCAGCCGCATCGCAATCATCGCGAAGGTTGGTGAGGTCGAGCAGAGAAAGCGCGAAGCTGGCGGCTTCCCGCGGAGTGTTGATCTCCATGGCTGATACCTCCTCGTCAGGCTTCATCATCGGTGTTCAAACGATCGGACGCAACCCGCCGATTTTCGCAATCCCGTGCAAGGGTGACCAAAAACCGGCACCGGTCTGTGTCACAGTCCCTTGTCCGCCAGCATTTCCTCAAGGATGGCGGCTAGGCGGCGGCCGCCGACAGGGGCCATATCCTTCGTCTCCTCGTGGCTGAGTTCCTCTCCAGTCATGCCGGCACCGAAATTCGTGATCACCGAAGCGGCAGCAACGCGCAGACCGAAGAAGCGTGCCAGGATCACCTCCGGGACGGTGGACATACCGACGGCGTCTGCTCCCAAGGTCCGCGCCATCCGGATTTCCGCCGGCGTCTCGAAGCTCGGGCCGGAAAACCACATGTAGACGCCGGTGAACAAGGGGATGCCACAGCGTATCGCCGCGTTGCGCATGTCGGTTGCGAGTTCGGCATCATAGGCGTTGGTCATTCCCACGAACCGCCGGTCGCCCTCTTCCCCGATCAAAGGATTCATGCCCGAGTAGTTGATATGGTCGGTGATCTGCATCACCGAGCCGGGCGGCATGTCCTGACGGAGAGAACCCGCAGAGTTCGTCAGTACAATTGACTGGACGCCAAGCCCCTTCAGTACCTCGATGGGGAAGCGCATGGCGCGCGGGTCACCCTTCTCGTAGTAGTGGGCACGGCCCGACAGCATGATGACCGGCTCCCGGCCCAGATGGCCAGCGACGAGTTCGCCCGCATGACCTGTCACGCCACTGACAGGAAAACCCGGCAGGTCGCGATAGGGAATGCGAACCGGATCGGAGATGTTCTCGACCAGCGAGCCAAGGCCGGAGCCAAGCACGACGGCGCAACGCGGCATCAGCCCGTTCAACCGATCGACCAGAAGATCCGCGACATCCCTCATCCGATCACGTCCGTCTCAAAGGCATAGGGCAGGAGTTCAGCCATGGTCACGGTCTTCTGGACCCCCTGATCGTCGCAGAGATAAATCCGTGTATCCGCTGACGCGAACTCGGCAATCTTCTGCCGGCAGCCACCGCAGGGGGTACAGAGCGGCAGTTTCTCGGCGATCACTGCGATCTCCTCGATACGGCTGCCGCCGCCCATGATCATCGCACCGATCGCAGTCGGCTCGGCGCACCAGCCCTGAGGGAAGGAGATGTTCTCGATGTTGGCGCCTACATAGACACTGCCATCATCGGCACGGATCGCCGCCCCCACCGGAAATTTCGAATAGGGCGCATAGGCTCTCGCCATTGCTTCCCGGGCAGCCTCGAAGAGCTCGTGGGACATGCGTCAGCGTTCCTTCACATAGGGGACACCGCCCGCCTTCGGCGCATGGGCGACACCGATGAAGCCGGCAAGGAGTACAATGGTGAGGATGTAGGGCAGTGCCTGGAATATCTGGACGGGCACTTCGCCGATGCCCGGGACCGACTTGCCCTGCATGAAATTGGCGACTGCATCCAGGAAGCCGAAGAGCAGGCAGGCGAACATCACCGGCACCGGCTTCCACTTGGCAAAGATCAGTGCGGCGAGCGCGATATAGCCCTTGCCCGCCGACATGTTGTTGATGAAGGCGGCCGACTGGGCAATAGCAAGATAGGTGCCCGAGAAGCCGCAGAGGAAACCGGCCACGATGACGGCGCGGTACCGCATCCATGTCACCGAGATGCCGGCCGTATCCACAGCTCCGGGATTTTCGCCGACGGCACGGAGGCGCAGGCCGAACCGGGTGCGGAACAGGACCCACCAGGCAATGGGAACCGCCAGGAATGCCATATAGGCGAGGATGTTGTGGCCGGAGATGACATTGGCATAGAGGGGGCCGATGATCGGCACGTCGCGCACTGCATCGGCCCCGGGCAGGATGATTGGAGAAAATCGTCCTTCGCCCGGTACCTGCGGGGTACGTCCCCCCTGCCCGAACCATGCCTGGCCAAGCACCACCGTCAGTCCCATGGCTACAAAGTTCAGGGCCACGCCCGAGACAATCTGGTTGCCGCGATTGGTGATCGATGCAAAGCCGTGGACGAGGGAGAAGACGATCGACACCCCAATGCCGGCCAGCAGGCCAAGCCAGGCCGAGCCGGTGACATAGGCGGCACAGGCGGAAGCAAAGGCGGCCGCCAGCATCTTACCCTCGAGCCCGATGTCGAAGACCCCGGCACGTTCGGAAAACAGGCCGGCGAGCGCCGTGAATAGGAGCGGGATAGACAGTCGCACGGCGGAGCCGAGGATGCTGACGAGAATATCTAAGAACTCCATCCGTCCCTCCTCAAGCTCTGGCTATCTGTTGATAGACACGCACGATCGCCGGGCGCAGCATGTGTTCCAGCGCGCCGGCAAACAGGATCACGAGACCCTGGATGACGACGATCATATCGCGCGTGATGGTCGGCATCTCAAAGGAGAGATCGGCGCCACCCTGGTAGAGAATGCCGAACAGAATGGCAGCCAGGATAATTCCCACGGGATGGCTGCGCCCCATCAGCGAGACGGCGATCCCGACGAAACCCGCGCCTGCGACGAATTCCACCTGCAGCCGGGCTGCAGCGCCATTGACGGCATTCAACGCCATCATGCCGGCCAGGGCGCCCGAAATCAGCATGGCTATGATGACGGTCCGGACGTAGGGAACCCCGGCATAGATCGCTGCCGACGGGCTGATCCCGAGCGTGCGCATCTCATAGCCGAGCTTCGTGCGCCAGATCAGCAGCCAGACGAGGTAACACATCACCAGCGCGATCAGGAACGACACGTTGAAAGGCGCCGGCCCGAGCTTCAGACCGAAGAGTGCCATCAGCCAGTCGAGCTTGGGAAGCTGGCCGCCCTCCAGGAAAGTGCGCGTTTCGGGCGCCATCTTGCCTGGCACGATCAGCACATTGACCAGCAGGTAGACCATCAGCGCTGCGCCGATGAAGTTGAACATGATCGTGGTGATGACGATGTGGCTGCCCCGCTTTGCCTGCAACCACGCAGGAATGAAGGCCCAGGCGGCGCCGAAGATCGCAGCCCCGGCGACTGCGAAGGGCATTGTTACGTACCACGGCACGTAGTGATCGAGGGCAAGCGCAGCCAGCGCGGCACCAAGTCCACCGACATAGGCCTGACCTTCGGAACCGATGTTGAAGAGGCCGGCATGGAAGGCGACGGCAACCGACAACCCGGTAAAGATGAAGCTGGTGGCATAGAAGAGGGTGAAGCCGATGGCGTCGCCACGACCGAGCGAGCCCTGGATCAGAAACTTCAGAGCCTCCCAAGGGCTCTCACCGATCCACCAGACCACCAGCCCGGAGAAGAAGAAAGCCAGGAGAAGGTTGATCAGGGGGATCAGGCCATAGCTGATCCAGTTGGGAAGCGGCACGGATGCTGTCGTCATGTCGACCTCACGCCGCAATACCGGCCATCATCAGGCCGAGTGTCTGTTCTTCAGTCTCGCCAGTCTTTTCGCCAACGATGCGGCCGGCGAACATGACGAGGATGCGGTCCGAAAGCGAGCGGATCTCGTCCAGTTCGACGGATACGAGGAGGACGGCCTTGCCTGCGTCGCGCGTCTCGATGATCCGGCGGTGGATGAATTCTATCGCACCGACGTCAACGCCACGTGTGGGCTGACCGACGATGAGCAGCTTTGGGTCTCGCTCGATCTCGCGCGCCACCACGATCTTCTGCTGGTTGCCTCCGGAAAAATTCGCCGTCCTGAGGCGTGGATTGGGCGGGCGGATATCGTATTTCGCGATCTTGTCTTCGGCATCCTTGCGGATCCCGTCCAGATCGAGGAAGGCGCCGCGACCGTATTTTGGATCACGATGATAGCCGAGGATAGAGTTTTCGTATTCTTCGAACTTCAGGACGAGCCCCATGTGATGCCGGTCTTCCGGAATGTGCGCGAGGCCGAGATCGCGGCGCCGAGCCGCATCAAGTCCGGCCACCGGTTGGCCGTCCATAATGATTTCGCCTGAAAAGGGTTTGCGTATTCCGGCAATCGCCTCCAGCAGTTCCGACTGCCCGTTGCCGGCGACGCCGGCAATCCCGACGATCTCGCCGGCCCGGACATCGAACGAAACGTTGTCCACCATCGTCACGCCGCGGGCATCCTTGACCGTCAGGTTGCGCACCGACAGCAGGACAGGCCCTGGCCTCGCCTCACCCTTTTCCACATGCAGGAGGACATGGCGGCCCACCATGAGCTCGGCGAGTTCCTCCACGGTCGTCTCTGCCGTCTTGCGGGTCGCGACCATTTCGCCGCGGCGCATGACGGAGACCGAGTCTGTAATGGCCATGATCTCACGCAGCTTGTGGGTGATCAGGATGATCGTCTTTCCCTGCTCGCGCAGAACACGCAGAACGTTGAACAGGTGGTCGGCCTCTGCGGGCGTCAGTACACCAGTCGGTTCGTCGAGGATCAGGATATCCGCACCACGATAGAGCGCCTTGAGAATCTCCACGCGCTGCTGCGCCCCAACGGCAAGTTCCTCGATGATGCCGTCGGGATCGACCTCCAGCCCATACTCCTTCTCCAGGCGCTCAAGTTCGGCTCTCGCCTTGTCGGCAGACCGTCCCAGCAACTGGCCGCCTTCGACACCGAGCATCACGTTCTCCAGAACGGTGAAGTTCTCGACGAGCATGAAGTGCTGGTGAACCATGCCGATGCCGGCAGCAATAGCAGCCTGGCTGTCCCGGATCAGGATCGGTTTCCCGGAAATGCGGATCTCTCCGTGATCTGCCTGATAGAATCCGTAGAGGATCGACATCAATGTCGACTTGCCGGCGCCATTCTCGCCGATAATGCCGTGGATCGTCCCCTTGGCGATGTTGAGATTGATGTTCTTGTTTGCGTGAACGGGACCGAAGCTCTTGTCGATGCCCACAAGTTCGATCGCCGGTACGGCTGAAGGGTCCAGGCTCAAGCGTCCGCCTTTCAAATCGCGCATATGGCAAGGGCGCCTGCAGCACTGCTGCAGGCGCCCTTGGTTCGATTACTTGGGGCAGGAATTGTCAGACATGTAGTCGTGAACCTTGATGGTTCCCGCAATGATGTCGGCCTTGGCCTTCTCGACCGCCTCGGACATTTCCGGCGTGATCAGCGCCTTGTTGTTCTCGTCGACAGCGTAGGTGACTCCGTCCTCCTTGACGCCCAGTGCCTCAACGCCCGCGGTGAACTTGTCGTCCTGTGTGTCCTTAAAGGCGTTGTAGACCGCGAGGTCGACGCGTTTGACCATGGAGGTCAGCACCTTGCCGGGATGCAGGTGGTTCTGGTTGGAGTCGACGCCGATGCCGAGCTTGCCATTGTCGGCTGCGGTCTGAAGGACTCCGAGGCCGCTGGCGCCCGCTGCCGCGTAGACGACGTCTGCGCCCTGGTCGATCTGGTTCTTGGTGAGTTCGCCGGCACGCACCGGGTCGTTCCAGGCTGCACCCGTGGTGCCGACCATGTTCTGGAAGACCGTCGCGTCAGCCTTTGCCGCCTTGACGCCCTGGACATAGCCGCAGCCGAACTTGCGGATCAGCGGAATATCCATGCCGCCGACGAAGCCGACCTTGCCGGTTTGGGAAGCCATGCCGGCCAGGAGGCCTACGAGGTAGGAACCCTCCTCTTCCTTGTAGACGACCGAACGGACGTTCGGCAGGTCGACGACGGAATCCACGATCACGAACTTGGTGTCCGGGAACTCGGCTGCGACCTTTTCCATGGCCGAGGTCCAGGCGAAGGAGACGGCCACGACCGGGTTGAAGCCGCGGCTCGCAAAGTTGCGGATCGCCTGCTCGCCCTGCGTGTCGCTCGTAGGCTCGAAATCCCGATACTCGACCCCCGTCTCCTTCTTGAACTGTTCGGCGCCACCGAAGGCTGCCTCGTTGAAGGATTTGTCGAACTTACCGCCGGTGCCGTAGACGAGCGCCGGCTTGATCTCCGCTGCCAGCGCGGTCGCCGACATTGCTGCAACGGCCATGAGGGTCAAAAGGGTTTTCTTCATCGTTCAGCCCTGTTTCAGAATGTTGTTAGCGGGGTCCTCCCGCATGCCGATTGATGGCAATCTGCGGCAACCGGTCTTCCCCGCAACAGACTGGCTTTGAGCACTTTTGCATGGGTGATGGAAAAATTCACCCGATTTTTTTCATCTGGTAAAATTCCGACGCCGGCACCCGATGACGGGAAAAATGCCGCGCACGAAACGGGCGCGGCATCGTGAAGATATTCTGAAGGCCAGAGGTGATTACCCGACCGGGCAGCTCACGCCGGTGCCGCGCAGACCGCAATAACCGCCTGGGTTCTTGGCCAGATACTGCTGATGGTAATCCTCTGCGTAGTAGAAGATGTCGAGCGGCGCGATCTCCGTCGTGATGCGCCCCTTCTTTCCCGCCGAGTCGAGCGCTGCCTGGAAAGCCGCCATTGCCTCCCTCGCTTCGGCCGCCTGCGCCTCGTTCGTCGTGTAGATGGCAGAACGATAGGTGGTGCCTATGTCGTTGCCCTGCCGCATGCCCTGGGTGGGATCATGTTCCTCGAAGAACGTCTTCAGCAAGGCGCGATAGGATACGATCGCAGGGTCGAAAACGACCTTGACGATCTCCGCGTGGCCCGTGAGCCCCGTCGTCGTTTCATGATAGGTCGGGTTGGGCGTGATGCCCCCAGCGTAGCCGACGGCCGTCACATGCACGCCCGGGATCTTCCAGAAGAGCCGCTCCGCACCCCAGAAGCATCCCATGCCGAAATAGGCGATCTCCATGCTTTCGGGATACGGGTCATGCAGTGAATGGCCATTGACGAAGTGGTTGTCGGAGGTCGGAATGGGCTGGTCGCGGCCCGGCAGCGCCGTTTCCGGCGTCGGCATGGCAGTCTTCTTGTTGAACATGTCGATCACGAACATCATCGCCTCCTGGCGTAAGAGGGAGTGCCTGCCTGCGGGAACCGGGTGTTCGATCAGGCCGAGAAGCGGCCGGCAAATCGCGGGCGCCGGTAGCCGATCATCCAGAACAGCAAGGCAAGCACGAGGAAAACGGCAAAGGCGGGCTGCGACAGAACCGGCGCGATGGCCCACCGCCAGGCATCGGCATGGATATAGTGTGCGAAGGCGGCCTCCGCCATAGCGAGGCTGACGACGTCGAGGTTCTGCCAGTGATTTCCAAGCGACGTCACCACTACGGACGAGGAAGCCACCGACTGAATGGAATCGAGCGTCCCTGCGAATATCGCCGCGACGAGCGCCAACAGACTGAGAAGGCGGAAGAAGCTGCGTATCAACGGCTGTTTCCTGACGTCGCAAACGGAAAGGGCGAGGGCAAAGTATTTCGCCAAGCGATAACGCGGGCCGCCTTGCGGCGCAACAGGCACCGCTCAGAGCGCCTTCTGGCGCAGCCACGCAAATTCCGGTTGATCGACGCGAAATCCTCGTTATATATCGCGCCCGACCGCTGCTTCGCATCTGCGCAGGCAGCCCTTACTCCAAGGACAGGTGGCCGAGTGGTTGAAGGCGCACGCCTGGAACGCGTGTATACGGGAAACCGTATCGAGGGTTCGAATCCCTCTCTGTCCGCCATATTTCCTGAATTTATTTATGGAAAACAGAGACTTAGGATGATTGTAGCAAGATTTGCTACATTCTGTGCTACATTTTAATCCCGAAAGCAGTCGAAGGATTGCACGTACTGGCCCCAAAGTTCGGCTTGATTATCAACAAGTCGGAGCTGTCATCCGCTTGGATTGGTGTAACAGCGATAGCCCAAATCGCCTGCCCCTGTGAGGTGGTCCGGTTTCAGCCCTAGTGCATGATCGGCTTTCCGGCAATTGCCTGGGGCGTGAGGGGGCAGGTCAGAGCGGTGTCGCAGGCCAGATAACGGCCTGCGGTCCCGGTGGTTTGTGGAGGAGCGATGAGTGCGGTCGCTCGGTGTTATGGTAGCGCCGACAGGCTTCGATAAAACCTTGGCTGTTGGTTTCCACTGAGAGCTGACCCGGCGTTTCCACCAAGAATTCTCAATGGAAATATCTGGCTGCGCCGGGTCAGCTCTCAGTGGAAATCAACACTTGGCTTCGCCCCGGCTATAGAAGATCTCACCGTTGAGCAGTTCGTCGCGAAGCTTCGAGTTGAAGCTCTCGCAGTAGCCGTTCTCCCAAGAGCTTCCTGGTTCGATGAAAGCGGTCATCGCACCGACAGCGGCGAGCCACTCCCGCGCAGCCTTAGCGATGAACTCCGGGCCGTTGTCGGAACGAATATGACTCGGCACACCGCGCAGGATGAACAGGTCCGACAAGACGTCAATGACGTCGGTGGAGTTGAGCTTGCGATCGATCCGGATCGCGAGGCATTCCCGGGTGAACTCGTCGATGATGTTGAGCATGCGGCACTTGCTGCCGTTGTGGGTGCGGCCCTCGACGAAGTCATAGGACCAGACATGATTGGGGTGCTCCGGTCGAAGCCGGATGTAAAATCCGTCATTCAGCCAGAGATCCAGAGACGCCCTCTTTTCGATTGCTTCTGGGGAACCTTCAACCGCCCCCGCCGCCAAATGCGCTCGACGCGCTTCACATTCACCGTCCAATCTTCAGATCGCAACATCGCCCTGATCCGGCGATGGCCATAGCGGCTATACCGGGAAGCTAGCCGGATGATGTCGGCGGTCTAGCGTTTCCCATTGGGCCTGCCTGTAGCCTTCTTGCGCTGGTGCGTGACAAGCTAGCTAATCAGCCCAAGTGTTTGCCTTGGCTATGGCTACACTTGCTAGATTTTCTATGTTTTCTGCCACAACACCATCTGGCTGTCATATGCGTTGCGGCGTTTTACCTGCCCCATTAGCTTCCGCAGCCACTCTGTGTTTCGTTGCGTTGAGCCGTTGGCGTCAAAGAATCTTTCTCTTCCGTTGTACTCGAGCCAGCCAAACCCTTGGTCGAGATCCACGATCATTGTGGTGCCAGATTGCATGTGAAGGCTGAGACTGCGCTTATGTGGCAGTTGGCCGACCGACAGCTCCGCCTCAAATCCTTTGTTAGCTGCGTAGTTTCGCGCCAGATCAGCCAGCACGACGTCGGATATAATGTCGGAAGCTATATGTGTTCGAGAATAGCCGCTGCGGTCGGGCGCCGTTAGGATCGAGAGCGAAGGTGCGCCAGTGGAGTTAAGTGATGCTACTGTGTCGACCAGCAGTTTTAGGACGAGTGGCGATCGCGCGTATCTATCCTGGTAGTTTGCTCTGATCACCAGGTCCGCGGTTGCGACGCCACATTTAACCATCGCATCCCTTATCTTCCTGGCCATGGAAGCGCCAAAATCGGCAATGGGGCCCTCAAGGCCGGAGCCAAGTACAACAACGGCAGCTCCCGACCTAGGCTTGAGCTCCTGGAGCGATATCTCTCGGTATTTGGGAGAGAGAACGACGGGTGCATGAGCAATTGGCGCAGCATGCGTTGCTCCCCAACCAGGACCTGCCATCAGCACGGTCTCGTCTCGACTTGCCCACCCACGTCCTTTCGTCCCATCTGTGGCGTAAGCGAAAAGGTATCCGCCATTGTTGAATCGCTTCGGTTCACCTTCAGCCACATCAAGCCCGTTGCGGGTGCAGTAGTCGCGCAGGAATAGCACTTGAGCCGCGTCCAGGGACGATACGAAGTCGCTAGGAAGGATTAGGCTGACGCGCCGACCGTTGTCGGTCCACCTTTTGAACAGTGGCGTAAAAGCCCAGTCCGAAAGCTCCACAATGTCATTCACGCCAGTCCAGACATGGAGTTCGGAGCCTGCTCGATGGCTGAGCCAATCATCAATCTCGCTGAGAGGTCGGTCGGACACGTCGCTTTCCGCAGCGAAGGCGTCAGCGACGTCGATGACGTCTGGTAGGGACAGATGGGTGTCAAGGAAAGAGATTGCCTTGTGTCGATCTAGATCTTCTTCTCTTTCCGGAGCGTCAGACACCAGTACGCAAGATGAGCAGGCGTGTGCGCAGTCGCGTGGGCAGTCTAAGATTCGTCGCGCGCTACGTAGAATCGCGCGCATCTCGTTGGCAGCCTGAACGACATAGCCGGCACCGCCGGCTGCTCGGTCATGAAGAAAAATCGAGAGGGTCGATGTAGCCATGGCGTTCCTGGATGGTCCGATGCTGTAGCCCATTTCCTCTGGTTCGATTCCTAGGTGTCGCGCAGTGGCCTCGCGTATCGCAATTGCAATCGCATTGGCGGCCCCGATTTCTGGAGATCGAGCAGGCTGCAGCTCCAAAACGTCGGTGTAAATTTCGTACCCGAGATGTAACGAATGCTGGACAGCGAAGGTTTCGCTGTTGCCCTCGCACGGCTGTAGAAAGTTTTCGCGCGCGCGCAGAGGCTTGTGGTCTATGAGGCCCGTGCAGATTGTTTCGCCGGGTTTCATCGCTTCCATGCGACCGCATCGCAAGCAAAGACCGTACCCTTCGTTATTTTGTCCTCGTGTGTGATAGTAGACCGTTCCCCGACGATTCACTCTGAACCGACCTGTCGTAGGTTGGCTGAGGGCCTCCCAGCGGGACGCGCCGGCTGAGATCCGTGGTGCTTCGGCGCGAATGAAATCCACATTTTCGACTTCGGCATGCACTGGGGCGTGCCGGTCCCTTAAAAACCCGGCCGGCTTGAGGAAACTTTCAGCAACAATTGACGGGTCTGCGCATGTCCTGCATTCTTCAGGCCTTGAACCGGCGCCCGTCCAGTTGTCGCCGCAATGAGAGCACCTGGCGGCCCAACGGAGTGCTTGAACTTCGCGGACGCCGTCATCGCTCGAAGGGCGATGCCAATTCAGTGTGACGCCGCCGACGCGATAGACTTGCCCATCGACGACAGTCTCCGATCCTGGAGCATAGTCCCTGATCGCGATGTCGAGCGGTCTCTTCGGGCCCCCGTGGCGACGCCCTCTGCGGTCATCGTTGTTCAATTCGCCCTGCAAGTCATTTCGATCAAGCTCGAAGGCCACGACATGATTTGGGAATCCATGGCCTGGCAAGAAGCCACGGTCTGCAAGATCGGCCAGCAAGAATTCCTTGCAAAGCCTCTTGAGATGAGCCTCGATCGCGGCTGAAGCGCCTATGATATCGGCTCCCTGAAACTGACTTTGCAGCCCGCTCCACTCGGTTTCGAACTCAGTCTCCGCTGATTTGAGAGCTTCAGCACATTGGTCCAGAAGGTCATCACGGCCAGCCAATACCGATCCACGGACCAACCGCTGCAGTGCGACCTTATTCTCTTCTGCCGTCGTGGCCTTTGCGAGCCACCTCAGCATCAACTCAATCGGTCGGGCATCTTTCGCAGCGCGCACTGAGTTAGGCGCAGCGGGAAAGCCGAAGAAGTCACCTGTCTCCATGCTTAGGGGATTGCCGCTGTTCAGATTTAGAAAGCGACCAAAAAGTAACGCGTTGACATGGCGCTGCACGATCGGTCGGCTGTCTAGCGCCACGCGAGGGGCTGCTATAGACCTGCTCAAGAATGCAACAGGATCGCGGAACGCCTCGCGGTCTAGCGGGCGGTCCTTCGCAAAAGTGAACGCGAGCGACAGCGGTTGACCGCGTCGACCAGCGCGACCTACCCGCTGCTTATAGTTTGCGATCGATGGCGGCACGTTTGCCATCAACACCCCATTCACCGAGCCGATGTCTACCCCCATTTCCATGGTGGTGGAGCAATTGAGGAGGTTGATCCGGCCCGCCTTGAATTCGGACTCGTAATGCCGCAGGTGGCGTGAAGAGAGCTGCGCCGAATGCTCGGCAGACCGGCTGTATGGCGAGTACAGTGCGATACGATCATGCATGTCGGTCCAGAGACCGCTGTCTCTCAGAGCAGCAACATCGGTATCTTCCGACAGGAACAGGGTTCGGGTGGCGGTGTCGGCATCCGCCGGGGCGACCGGCATGGTAATCGGCTGCGGGCGATCCACCTTTGTCCGCGCATACGGTGAGAGACCGAAGGGCGCGACATCCACAATTCGCCTAGTGACCGGGCAGCGAAACGCGTTCCTCAACGGTCCGACCTCAAGCTTGTCGAAATCCAGTGCCTGCTCGCCGTTGGCGTTCTTAGGAAACAGGGTGTGCAGCTGATTCCACGCCTTCTGGAGCCAGTCATTAATTTCCGCACGATCGCTCGAGGAACCAACGTTCAGGCCGAGGCCGAGCCGGAGGAGTTCAACGACTTGAGGCTGCTTTCCCGCGGCGCTGGCTGCCGGCCAGCGAAGCTGCCGCCTACCCGGTTCCATACCAGGCGAGGCAAGCGTTTTCGGGAAGCCTTTACGCATGATCCACTGAAGCAGGTCCGAATTGACGGCTACCGCTAGGTTGCTTCGGATGGAAAAAGTTACCAAACACGTAAGCCAAGCCTTCCAATCCTCAAGGCTCCCACCACGTTGCAGGAAGCCGCTCGGCGCCTGGGCGTGCTTCTCGATCCCTGGAAAGACAAATCTCGCAAGACCCATCGTCTCCGGCGAGTTGGCCAGCTTCGGCCTTCGCATCATTTCTCGAAGAAGCAATGCTTCAGCAATCTGAGAAGGTGCCGAGGCCGCAGCTTTCTTGAAGAGGTCCGCACGAGATCCCCAGACGTCAGGAAGCCAGTCGCGGACTTCAGTGCGCTCAGCAAGCTGAGCCCGTAAGTCGCTCCAGGGGATGCTGCCGCCGCCCGACAGCTTCGCCAATTGCTCCTCGGCCTCGCGAACTACGTTCTTAAGTGGCCCGTCCTCCCAATCCGGATAGGACGCCACCTTCGCAATCCTGGCTTTGAGCTCTTCAGCCTTCCCGTTGTCCCCACTACCTGAAGCTTTGTGTTGAACCACCTGATAGATGAAGGAGCGCACGAAGGCTCGCTCGCTCTCCATCTGAAGCTTCGCCGCCATGCGTGCCGTCCCTTGGCGGCTATCCGTGAAGCTGATTAGCTGGCGACCGCCGGTGGGAAGATCCGGAGGGGTCTGAGGCAGGGAGGGCTGCACCAATCCTTCCGCCGGCGGCATCGCTTCGAGAAGCATGGGGGCGGCGTTGCTGATCGTGAACGGAGCTCCGAACCTGAAAGGATAGAGTTTGTCTCCGGATTTCGCCGTCGCGCCGCAGCCCGGGCAGGGGCCTTTACCTCCGCCAGGATGAGCGGATAGTCGGTATCGACGTTCACCGTCTCCATCCGCAGTCATGCCGGTCGCCGTGTCCACGAAGATTGGCATGAGACCGCGGCCCGACAGAGAAAAGCAGTGCGCGATGGTGGGCGTGTCTAAATCAAGCTTTTCATCGGCATTCACCTCGTCGTCATCCGACGCGGAACGATCGGCTTCGAACAAAAACTCGTCATTCGGAGGCAGGTTCCGAGGGGGGGCGAGCCGCTTACCCTTCTCGTCCGCAATCATAAATGCTTCACCGCATTCATTGCAGGAATAAAGTTCCGCGACCGGCATGTGGCACTTCGGGCACGCTTCGTCTCGTTCGAATAGAAGGCGTCCGGCAGCCCATTCTCCGCCTAGGCTATCGGGGCAAGCCGGGTTTGTGCAGCACCAGAGACCGGAGAACGCGCGATGAAAGCTGTGAACCCTAAGCGGCGCCAGCGTCTCGCCGGATCTGGACGTCGCTCGCGTCAGCGCCATTGCAAGAGTCTCGCCGTCGACGCCCATCGCTCTTCCAAGGCGGTCGAGCTGCTGTGTCTGTAAGGGCTGATCTTTCAATCCCGCCACCAGCGACCAGACAGGATCGTGAGACGAGAGCTTGTCGAAGAGATCGGCTGCAGGAAGGTCGATCATCGCGGAAGGACTGGGAGCTTGTCCGCCCTTTCCGCTCCGGGTCGGAAGAAGCCGGTCGCCAGAAATTACCTCGACAGTCGAAACTTCTGTGCCGGCTACATCTGCCAAGAACCGGCGTAGGTCTTCTTTGACCTTCGGGCCGTCGCCGATTGTTGCAGACGTTGCAACAAACCGAACGGTTTTTGGATCAACCTCGAATGCTTCGATCACCCGTCGCAAGAGAAGCGCCACTTCGGCGGCTGCAGACCCGACCAGGGTGTGGGCCTCGTCGAGAATGATCCACTTCAACTTGCCCTTCGACTGATCGATGATCGGCCGGTCCTGGGGACGAACGAGCATGTATTCGAGCATTGTGAGGTTAGTGACGAGCAGAGGAGGAGGAGACCAACGCAACGTCTTGCGATCTGGCACCTGTTGCGGGTTTGATGACAGCTTGTCGCGTTGAACTAGGCTCGTGTGTGTCTCCGGAAGGTTGCCATTGTAAAGGCAATAGCGAATTCTGCCGCCTGATGGCTTGGTCCAGGCGTCGAGTCGCTCTTGTTGACTGGCGATGAGCGCGTTTAACGGATAAAGCATTATTGCTTCAACGCCTTCTGAGCGCTCTTGGCGTCGGTAGAGGGAATCCAAAACAGGAACAAGAAAGCACTCGGTCTTCCCGGAACCGGTTCCGGCAGTGATCAACGCGCTTTTGATCTCGGAAGAATTTAGCGCTTGCCAAGCATGTAGCTGGTGTCGGTAAGGGCGCCGCTGCCGGGGGAATGAATAGCCGCGTCCGGAGTCGTCTCCCACCAGCGCGTCAACGGTCGCGCTTGCTAGGAGGTTGCCAGAAAGGTCTGCGAGCACTTCGTCCGCCGGAATAAACGGGAATGCCCCCTCTAGGATTGGAGGTGGGATTAGGGCGCCTCCGGTGTCCGCTTGTGACAAAGTCTGACGAAGCTGCGCGGTCAGTGCTGGATTTCGTACGCCCGACCGGGCGACGATGGCTTCAGCCATCCGCTGACGAAGGCGCGATAGGGTGTCGAATGGGCGGATTGTCATGATTGGAATCGCTGCAAACAATGAGGGAAGGCGGCACTGATGTAGTTGTGATCGATGTCTAGCGCGTTGCGCAGACCCGCTGCAACGGCGGGCGACCACTCGATGCGTCCACTCGCGACAGCCGCGAGCACGACGGGTGCGACGAGGGTCGCGTAGTGATGGTAGTTGAGGGTTGCAATATCCGCGGGAAGTCCAGCCTTTTCCGCCTCGTTGATCAGGGCGGTCGCAATGGGATCCGATTGATCTACTTGAAGGCGGACGTGCTCTTGAGCAAGTTGACGTAAGTCGCTTCTCAGTTCGCTGCTAAAGCCCAAGGCAGCACGTATTCCTGCAAACCACTGGGTACGTTCGACGAGAAAGTCAATCCGCTCCTTCATTAATGCACTAGCCTGTGACTGCGCGTCCTTCGCATCATAGAATTGCGCAAAGTCTTCCTTCGCACGCTCCCATTCTGCAAGTGCTGCGTCGCGCCAGGAGTTGACGTTCAGCGCCATCCAGAGGAATGGGAGGTCGCGCTCTAGCGCGACTATGCTTTCGACGCGCTCGCTGTTGGCGGCAAGGAGCAAGCGGCACAGTAAGTTCGGAAAGTGCGGGAGCTCCCGAGTGATGTCCAATGCGCGGGGACTAAGGCCTCGCAATGAATGGATCGTGCGCAAGATACGGGAAATTGTGGAGCCGGCGGCAGGGTTGTTCGCGGCGCCACTTAGTAAGGCGTGATAGGCGCGACGACGGAGTGCTTCATCCTGTATGACCGCAGCGCGCGCGATCGCGTCGAGAGCCTCTTCAGGAACAGCATCCTGCGCCCCGGAAATCACGGTCGGGCGCGTCGTAACTGCGTCGCCCTTCCTCCTGTAGAGGAGAAGCGGTCCAGGAACTTTGTCAAGCAGTCGAGGGATCAGTTGATCTTGGTCCCCGAGTACGTGTTCTTCGTCGGGGCATTGTAGTGATCTTACCACTGTGAGCTCGCCCTCGGCCAGCGGCCGCGCGAACTCAATTTGATCGTGAAGGATTGACGGTTGCTCTTGTGGCCGGCGAATGCTGCAGATTGTTCGGTGACTGTCATCAAGCAGGCAGACACTTGGGCCGCGTTCGGCCGATAGCCCCAGAAGGCTTTGCGCAAGGTCACCAAAGCGAACCATTGGTGTTTCGCCTTCAATCCTCCGGGATATCAGTGCACGATTGGCCCCCGCACCCCGCAGATCAAGATCGATGAGTACTGGTCGACTGGTAAGCAAAAGAGAGCCGCGAAGTTCGGCGAGCGACATTTGTGGTTGATCGGTACGGACCTTTCCCTCAGCGTCAAGCAACACGGTTTGTTTTGCCGTTAGACGCAGTCGTGCTTTGATGGTGGAGCCGTGCGGATCTGTAAGCTGTATTCGCTGGTACCCGTTCCTCGTCCCACTCCAAGGACAGAGCCATCCGTACTCGGTCCTGTCCGTGGTCGTCGTGACAGTGCCGTCACTAGCAAGGGCGTCAATCCGCCAACCCGGCAATTCGTGCCACTCGACCCGTGCCCCACCGCTGTCAATCTGACCGCGCAGCTCGAAATTTCTTGGCAACACGAGCAGACGACCGCGATCAATGATGAACCCTTCATCGTCTTGCCATTGGACCGTCACGACGCCAGACACTTCGTCTCGTGCAGCGATCGGTTGACCGGACTTCAAAACGCGAATGACACCGTTCGAGGTCGCACCACCGTCTGCGCTGAACTGGCGAAGGTTTAACGGAGCCTCAACCGCGACTAGCGAGGTGTCCTCGAAAACCAGATCTGGATGGAAGAGCTGATTGAGTTCCAAACGTCTATCGTCGGATGTATTGGCTGCCGATTCGATCCGGTAGCGCTCGCCGCCTGGCGTGACTACGAGCGCCATTCCCTCGATTCGCCAGAGCTGCCATGTGCTATCATTCCAGATCCGCGTAGCTTCTCCCCCCTCATGACCCGACACAGTCGAGCCCTTCGGCGTCAGCACGAATAGGCAAGGCAGAGTCGAGCGAAGGGAGCCGGTAGCGAGCAATTCTAGGCGATCCTCGCGATCGGTTGGCCGGAGGACGAGGCAGTTTGAAACGCGCTGCGAACCGCCAGGCCAGCAGACTGCCGGGATCGCCATCCCATCGCGGACCAGGTTTACGGCAATGGCTTCCGAGAAAGGCACTGGGCCAATCAGGTCAAGACGACCAATAGCTTGCGACGTGACTGTGAAGTTTCCGTTGCTTTCGGTTTCCGAGCGGTAAACGTGCGCGAACTCACGAGACATGAGCTGCCCCGCGCGTCCAGCAAAGTAGGCACGAAAGCGGCCCTCGGTGAAGTTTGCGAGCGCATCGAAGGCGAGTTCGCCATCCGCTTGTGCGACAAATCCTTGTTTCCAGGCGCCGGAGAGATCACGATAAAGATATCTTGCGAGCCCGATGCCGCCCCCTCGTGCGCGAGGGGCCACCGTAAGGAGGTTGTTGAAGAGGCGATTGCAGGCGGCAACATCCTCCGGGAGGTGAATTGGGAGACGCTCTCGCCAACCGGCATCATGGACATCGAGCCACCCTGCAGGATTCGTCTGGGTTTCGCCGGGAGGCAGTTTTTTCCGGCAAGCGTGTAGATGCCCGATTAGCTCTGCCGTAAGCTCATAGATGGTCTCGTCCCGGTAGCTTTCGGGGAGAAAGCCAGCGTTACTTTCCGCATAGTCCACTATTTCGTTGTAGGTGGGCAAGGAGCCGCGTGAAAGCGCATCCTCCATCACACCCAGAAAGTACCGTCGAACCCGATTACCCGTCTCGCCAACGATAAGTGAAGATGGCAGCCCGCCGTTCAAAGCAAGCGTCAACAAGAACTCGCGCCGCCTCCTCCTGAAGGAACGGCTGATCTTCGGCGATTGACCCCACCACGAGAGCCCAACATCTGCAACGTCGTTTCGCTCGTTGACGGTCAACGCATCAGGAACGACGCCAATATGCGACCAAACCCGCCATAGTGACTTGGCCTCCCGCCTGTACCATTCCGACGTCACAAGAGCGAAAACCGCACAAAGTGGGATGTTGCGCCGATCTAGCAAAGCCGACGACATCTCCAGGAGTTGACGGCCCCGGTCGAATTCGGCGCGCGAAATCCGATATTTGTAGATGGGCTGTCCATTGGGGCTGTCCAGCCCGTTTCGATTCAAGATATTGTCAAGTAGGCGCCGCGCAGCCGAAAGACGATCCGTGCGACAGTTTCTCATTACGTCTTCGTGGATGTCACTCACGCGAATCTCTGCCTCAACCCCACCGTGTGAGACACTAAATCCTCAAGAATCTTAATCAAAGGATTATGCGGGGATTATACGGCTTGATTTCTCGGTCGCTGCTTCCGAAAATCGGGACTCATAAGAGGCACGGGAGGAAAATGGCGCCCCACCCTTCAAAGAACATCTAAGAACAGCGCCAATCTTGGTCATTCCTAGGTAGTCTCAGCAGAAGGACAAATAGATACCAAAGGATTGTTCTCTCGGAGCACAGGTGAGAGATAGGGTTGAACGGAAGTACTGATAGGGTCGCGGAGATACAAAAAATGTCATGGAGTCAAGCCGAACTGAACGCAATCGCTTACGAGATCATGAGGCAGGAGATGGGGAACAAGGATCCAGATATCACGGAAAAGACTGCGGCAAGGCTGCGCACCGATTACTTCATTTCCGAGGAGAGTGCCAAGATTGCAGCCCAAAGTGCTCTGGATCGATGGACCGACGTCTACTACCCATATTAACTTTAGCAGTATTGAGAGGAGTACTGCGGCGGCTCAAGTTGCGGCCCAGGGGCGTTACGCTCAGAGCGCTCATCCCATTGCTCGACAGGCAATTATGCCTTCCGACGCTCGCCCACTTCAGCATCTTCCTCTTAATCTTATCAACTAAGTTAGAGGTCGCGCTAAACCTCATGTTGTGGTTGTAGAGTGATTTGCTTGATATTCCCGGAAAGCCTCCCGTCTGATGTCATCAAACTTTGATCATCTGCAATCGCTTAGCCCTGAGTTGCATCGCCTCGGCACGCTAGCCGAGCGCTTTTTCGCCGAGGATGCCAATACCTCGCTGATCAAGAGCCGCCAGTTCGGCGAATACATGGTCAAGGAGATCGCCGCCCTTTCCAGCGTTTATGATCCCGCCGCACGCGAGACAACAAACGACCTTCTTCGGCGCCTCGCGACGCAGCAGGTTCTGCCGCGCGAAGTCGCCGACATCTTCCATGCCATTCGCAAGAGCGGCAACGAAGCGACCCACAATCTGGCCGACTCACCCGCCGAAGCGCTCGCGGCGCTCAAGTTCTGCCGCGCGCTCGGCGTCTGGTACCGCCGAACCTATGGGCGTGATCCGGGGTTCAAGCCTGGTCCCTTTGTGCCGCCCCGAGCCTCTGCGGATATTGACCAGGCGACCCAGGCGGAACTGGCAGCGCTGCGTGCCCAGGTCAGAGACGCCGAGGAGAAACTAGCGGCGGCCCATGCCTCGACGGAAGACCTCGCAAAAGCCCGCGCCGCTGCCGAAGAGCTCGCTCGCCAGGCGTCAGCCGACAGTGCCGTCTGGGAGCAGACCGCCGTCGAGATGGAGGCCAATCAGGCAGCTCTCGCTCGCAAGCTTGCCGAGTTGCAGAAGGCGGCCGAAGCCCAGCCCGAGCAGTTGCAGATCGCGTTCAAGCAGGCAGGCCTGAAAGCGGCGAGCAGCCTGGAGCTCGATGAACGCCAGACCCGACGGCTTATCGACGTGCAGCTTATCGATGCCGGATGGGAAGCCGACAGCGACCGCCTGACCTATCAAAAGGGCGCCCGACCGGAGGAATGCCGCAATCTCGCAATCGCCGAATGGCCTTCGGAAGGTGGCCGGGCGGATTATGCCCTTTTCGTCGGCCTGACTTGCGTCGGTGTCATCGAGGCCAAGCGCGAGAGCGTCGATGTGCCCTCCACTCTGCAGCAGGCCGAGCGCTATGCCCGCACCATCGTGCTCGCCCCGGAAGAGGCCCATCCGGATGGTCCTTGGAAACATGGGCTCGCTGAGCCCTTCCGCGTGCCTTTCGTCTTCGCCACCAATGGGCGACCCTATGTGCGCCAGTGGGTGACAAAATCCGGGATCTGGTATCGTGATGTGAGGCGCGAGACCAACCACGCCGTCCCGATGACGAGCTGGTTCTCGCCAAAGGATCTCCTCGACAAGCTGACCACCGATGTCGACACCGCCGCTCAAGGGTTGGCAGGAGAGAGTTTCGGCAAGGGCCGGATGCGCCCCTATCAGGAAGAGGCGATCGCCGCGATCGAGAATGCCGTGGTCGCGGGCCAGCGCGACATCCTCGTGTCCATGGCGACCGGCACAGGCAAGACACGCACAGCAATTGCCCTGATGTATCGCCTGCTGAAGCACAAGCGCTTCCGCCGTATCCTCTTCCTGGTCGACCGCAAGGCGCTCGGCAAGCAGACGAGCGACGCGCTTGAGACCACCGAGATCGAGGGCATGCTGAACTTCGCCCAGATCTACAAGGTCGCCGGGCTGGAGCAGAAACTGCCGGAGGATGAGGACCAGGTACAGGTTGCGACCGTCCAGTCGCTGATCGCTCGCATCCTCAACGAGCCGGATCCGGCCAAGCGCCCCACGCCCGGCACCTTCGACTGCATCATCGTCGACGAAGCCCATCGCGGCTACACGCTGGATGCTGAACTGCGCGAAAGCGATATCGGCTTCCGCAACATCGATGACTACCAGTCGGCTTATCGCCAGATCCTCGATTATTTCGATGCCGTGAAGGTGGCGCTGACGGCCACACCCGCTTTGCATACCCGCGAGATCTTCGGCCACCCGGTCTTTCATTATGGCTACCGTCAGGCCGTCGTCGAAGGTTACCTCAACGACCATCTGCCGCCGAAGCGCATCACCACGGCGCTATCCGAAGCCGGTATCCATTTCGATGGGGGCGCGGAAGTCGAGATCATCGACCGCAAGACGGGTCAGATTGATCTTTTCGAGCTGCCGGATGAAGTTTCGCTCGATTACGACCTCGCCGACTTTAACAAGCGGGTCTATTCGGAAGCATTCAACCGCATCGTCTGCCGTGCGATCGCCACGGAGATCCCACCGTCGAAGCTTGGCAAGACGCTGATCTTCGCCGCCCGGGATGCCCATGCCGATGACATCGTGCGCCTGCTGATCGAAGAACTGCAGGAGGAGTACGGCAAGGAGAACGTGCCGCATGGCATGGTCACGAAGATCACCGGCAATGTCGACAAGGCCGACGACCTGATCCTGAAATTCAAGAATGATCCCTATCCGAAATACGTCGTCACCGTCGACCTGCTGACAACAGGCGTCGACGTGCCCTCCATCTGCAATCTCGTCTTCGTCCGCAGGGTCAAGAGCCGCATCCTCTACGACCAGATGATCGGCCGCGCCACGCGGCTTTGCCCGGAGATCGGCAAGGAGCATTTCCGCATCTTTGACGCCGTCGATCTATACGCCGAGCTGCAGGAGATGAGCGACATGCGCCCGGTCGTCGTGAAACCGGATATAGCGCTTGGCCAGCTCGTCACGGATCTGCACAATGCGGAGACGGACGAGGACAAGAGCTGGGTCGCAGCCCAGGTCATCGTGCGCATGCGCAGTCTGGTGAAGCGCATGGATGCCGAGACCCGCGAGAGCTTCGAGCGCCACACTGGCGAAAGCGCCGACATGGCGCTGCAGCGTCTCTCCACCCGCTCCGGTGCCGAGTTGCAGCAGTGGCTGACGGACCATCCGCGCGCCGTCGAGCTGCTCGAACGCCGCCCGCTGACCACGGACAAGAACGATGGCGTGGTCATCTCTACCCATGAGGACGAGCTGCTGCGCATCGAGGAGATCTTCGGCAAGAACACGACGCCCGAGGATTATATTACCGGCTTCGAACGCTTCGTTCGTGAAAACATGAACCAGGTCCCGGCGCTGATTGCCGTCACCCAGCGCCCGCGTGATCTCACCCGCAAGGAACTCTCCGAACTCGCCGGCCTGCTGGACGAGAAGAACTATTCTGAGGCCATGCTGCGCGCCGCTTACGGCCGCGCCCGCAATGCCGATATCGCGGCCCATATCATCGGCTTCGTCCGGCAGGCAGCTTTGGGCGATCCGCTGATCCCCTATGCCACCCGCGTCGACAACGCCATCGTCAAGATCGAGGCCTCAAGGCCTTGGACGCAAAAGCAGAAGGAATGGCTGCGCCGTATCGGTCGTGCCCTGAAGGACAAGCCCGTGGCCGATCCGACCCTGCTCGACCAGGGCGCCTTTGCCGACAAGGGCGGCTTCAAGCGCATCGCGCAGGAGTTTGACGGTGCACTCGATGAGGTGCTGTACGCCTTCAACGAGGCAATCTGGGCGCCGCCCGCCGCCTGACCCCTCATACCGCCGTTGACCGAGGGCCACCGCTCGCTACAACCGCAATCACGATCCCGGATCAGATGAGAATCATGCCATGAATGCCAATGCCATCGTCCAGAAACTCTGGCGCCTCTGCACGGTCCTGCGCAAGGACGGCATCACCTATCAGCAATATGTCACCGAGCTGACCTATCTGCTGTTTCTGAAGATGATGGCAGAGCGCAACCGCGAGACGGGCAGCCTGCCCAAAGGCATGCGCTGGGCCGATCTCGTCAAGGCTAATGGTTTGGCGAAGCTGGAGCATTATCGCAATGTGCTGGTGACGCTGGGTGCCACGAGCACGCGGCTGGGAGAGGACGATGCCCTTGTGCTGCCCCCCGGAGAAGCTGCCAGTCCCGAAGAGCGAAAGCGTTATGCCGATGCCCGTTCGCTGCCGGAGATGGTGCAGAAGATCTTCGACAACGCCTCCACCTTCCTGCGTGAGCCACAGAACCTGACGACACTGGTCACAGCCATCGACGAGCTCGACTGGTTCTCCGAGGAGCGCGACCAGTTCGGCGATCTCTATGAGGGCCTGCTGCAGAAGAACGCGGAAGAAACCAAGCGCGGCGCAGGGCAATACTTCACCCCCCGCGTGCTGATCGAGCTGCTAGTCCGCCTCATGCAACCGCAGCCCGGCGAAGTCATCCAGGACCCCGCCGCCGGCACGGGCGGCTTCCTGATCGCCGCCGATCGCTACATGAAGGCGCGCACCGACGACTACCTGGGACTCGGGGAGAAAGAGCAGGAGTTCCAGAAGCGTCGCGCCATCCACGGCATGGAAAACGTGCCGGGCACGCTGCGCCTGCTTTTGATGAACCTTTATCTGCATGATATTGACGGCGATCATGTCGATCTCGGCGATACGCTCTCCGACAAGGGCAAGGGTCTCGGCCGCGCCAACCTCATCCTCACCAACCCGCCCTTCGGCCCGGCGGGCGGTGCGCCGACCCGCGATGACCTCTCCGTCACCGCAAATGTCTCCTCCTACCAGCTTCCATTTGTCGAACACTGCATCCGCGCACTGCAGCCCGGCGGCCGCGCGGCCATAGTCGTGCCGGACAATGTGCTGTTCGAAGACGGGCGCGGGCGCGAACTGCGTCGGATGATGATGGACTGGTGCGAGTTGCACACCATTCTGCGCCTGCCGACCGGCATTTTTTACGCGCAGGGTGTCAAGACCAATGTCATCTTCCTGACGCGGGGCAAGACCGAGACCGGCAACACGAAGGCCGTCTGGATCTATGACCTGCGCGCCCAGATGCCGAAATTCGGCAAGACCACGCCCCTGACGGAGGCCCATTTCGAAGGCTTCGAGCAGGCGTTCGGCAAGGACCCTTACGGTCAGGAGCGCGGCCCGGACGAAGGTGAAGCCGGCCGCTGGCGCCAGTTCAGCCGCGAAGCCATCGCCGCCCGTGGCGACAATCTCGACATCGCCTGGCTGCGCGAGGCGGAGGAAGAAGCCGAAGAAGGCCTCGTTGAGCCCGACGACATCGCCGCCGCCATCTTGGGCCATCTCCAGGCCGCGACGCTGGAAATCGAGGCGCTGATGGCCGAGCTTACCGACGAGCTGCCGGAGGCGGTGGAATGAGTTTCGGCGAGGCAATTACGGATCTTGTAAATGAATCACTCGATCCAATTCTTCAGTCAGCTCAGACATGGCAGCGCGTGCCGTTGGCCGAAGTTGTCGATATACTTAATGGGTATCCGTGGCCGTCTTCGGGCTTCTCAGGCGACCGCGGGCACCCCGTAATTCGAATTCGCAACGTTCTCGACGGTGAAACGTCGACCTTCTATGAAGGCGAAATCGTCGATGGCTATTGGGTTCTTCCCGGCGAGTTGCTCGTGGGAATGGACGGTGATTTCAATCGCAACTTTTGGAGCGGACCGACAGCACTGCTAAATCAGCGTGTTTGTAAACTGACGACAAAGCCTGGCTTTTACGACGCGAGGTTCCTGTACCATGTGCTCCCTGGCTACCTCGGGCTTATCAACAAACACACGTCATCGGTGACCGTCAAACATCTGTCATCGAAGACCCTCGGGGAGATACCCTTACCCCTCCCACCGCTGGCCGAGCAAAAGCGCATCGTGGTCAAGCTGGATGCGCTGAACGCGAAATCCGCCCGCGCCCGCACCGAACTCGCCCGCATCGAAACCCTCGTCTCCCGCTACAAGCAGGCCGTGCTAAGGTCCGCCTTTCTAGGAGCGATGACATCCGCTTGGCGTACTAAAAGAGCTGACCTTCAAACCGCGTCCGATTTGATCGATCGCACTCCGACACCGCCTCAGCCGAAAGGTGGCAGGGAGGCGACTGACAGAGTGATTCAGGGGAAGGCGGCATTGGCTATTAATGCTCCGGCTCGCGGGGCACCTCCAAAATGGCAATGGGTGCCGCTGAGCCGGATCGCTCGACAGGAAACGGGGCACACTCCAAGCCGGTCGCATCCAGAGTGGTGGGACGGTGAAATCCCATGGATCGGCATCAAGGACGCAGGTGCAAATCATGGGAGGATTATCGAAGAGACGATCCAGACCACGAACGAAGAAGGTCTTGCCAACTCCGCAGCGCGACTCTTGCCGGCCGGAACTGTTTGCCTATCCCGAACTGCCTCCGTTGGATATGTGACAATCATGGGCAAACCCATGGCAACCAGTCAGGATTTCGTCACCTGGACGTGCACGGAAGCCTTGGTGCCGAAGTTTCTCATGTATGCCTTGATGGCAGAGGGCGACGACATCCGAGAGTTCGGCAAGGGAACCACTCACACGACCATCTATTTTCCCGAAGTCCGCGCGATGCAAATTTGTCTCGCACCCCTCGAAGAACAACACGAAATCGTGCGCCGCATCGAATCCGCCTTCGCGAAAATCGACCGGCTGGCGAAAGAGGCAAAACGCGCGCTGGAGCTGGTGGGCCGGCTGGACGAGGCAATCCTGGCCAAAGCCTTCCGCGGCGAACTGGTCCCCCAGGACGAAAATGACGAACCCGCCGAACACCTTCTCGCCCGCATCCGCGCCGAGCGCGAGGCGGCGCCGAAGGGCAAGCGTGGGCGGAAGGGCGCAACCTGAGCCAGACAGAGTGACTGCAATCACTGCATCTTCTGGAGATTCTGAATGCCCATCGCCTCTCGCGCCACCTATTGCCGCTGGGTGCAAAATGCCCTGACTGCGCTCGGACCGTCGACACCAAAAACTGTCTACGACTGGATACGGAAGAACGAAGCGGTGCCCGCAGCCGACCTTTCGGGCCTCACCAGCGATGGCGAAAACCTGTTCGAGAAGGAGGTTCGCTTTGCCCGGTGGCAATTGCGGCAGGAGGGAACGATCATCAGCCCGAAGCGCGGCATCTGGGTGCTCAAATAGTCTGAACGAGGAGCAGGAAAGCTATGTCAGAGACCACAAGGACCGGCATCGCCGTAATTGAGAGCAAGTGGAACGGCGAAGACGTATCGATGCGAAAGAACGCATCGGTGAAGCCGATGTTCGACATGCTCTGCGACCTGCACTTCGGCAACACTCATGAGTTTACCTACGAGATGGTCGCGACAGCCCCTGCCCTAGCAGATGCAATCAAGCGAATGGCCTGGGACAAGGAGATCTCAACGATCTACCTCGCATGCCACGGCAACGAGCATGGTCTCCACCTTCATGGCTGGGAGGAAGTGGTGGATCGGAAGAAGCTTAGCAAGATGCTGCTGGAGGGCGGCACGAGAAGATCCTTGAGTGGCGTCTATCTCGGCGCCTGCGAATTCGGGACGAAAGAACTGGCGGCATTCCTTCTGGAGCGAGATCCGAAGCTTCGCTGGGTGGCTGGTTATCAACACGCTGCCGATTTCGTCGATGGCACGGCGCTCGATGTGATGTTCTTCAACGCGTGGTTTCGATATCTCGACGAGAATCCTGACGCCCGCCCGCGCGAAATCGTGGAATTGGTCGCACAATATTTGAGCGACACCTGCCGCGGGCTCATCAACACGCGCGAAGAAAACGGCCGCTCAGTTGAAGACGAGGACGCGCCCGGAATGGGGCTTGCAATTTTCGTCCGAGCCAGAGGCGCGAAAGGCGGGATCATCGACCTGCTGCGCGACTTCGACTAAGCAAGGGCACCCGCGTTCATGTGAACGATGGCTAGAGGTGGCTGGGTTTGTCTGAACAGGCCCAGGCATATCGCTAAGTCGATTTCCGCCTAGGAACGAGTTCGCTGGTAATGCCATCTCCAGATCGATCACGCCGGGGTTCGCGGCAGTCAAGTCATCAACCAAACGCTTCTCTGCTGATGAGTAAATCTCGGCTGTCTCAGCCCATCTGTCGATCAGCGATGCCGGAATAGTGTCTACGAGAGCATGGCTGTCGTAGGTGCGATTCCCGAGGACAAGGATTGCTTAAAGCCCTGCTGAAGCTCGGTGCATATCGAGGACCGCTTCACCCGGCAATTGGGCCGAGGTTTGCGGTGAGCGCAGTTTGCGGCCGTGCAATTCACCATACTCGCTGTTCTTTAGCCGTGGCGACACCAGAATCGTTCTTGAGATGGCGTCGATGGCGATCAAGCCGCAATCAAACAGCGTGTGCAGGTCGGCCCGCAAGAGAAGCCCGTTAGACAGGGCGTTCGTCGCCGTCCCGCGATACGGATAAATGTGCGCCGCCTCGAGGACGTCTGCGACAGTGCACCCAGTCATCGCACAGCGCCCCCCATAGGCGCTCATAAGAGCATCCCGAAACGCACGTTGACCCCGGCGCCTTGAAATGGAGCGCAGCACTCGTTGCCTTGCATCATCCACGCCGGAAGGATCGAACGCCTCATCATCGGCGTCCTCGGGGCGAATGGCAGCCATTTCCTGGCTTTGCCGCGTTAGAACGAAGCTTGTCGGGAAATTTCCAGAATGGCTGACATAGGCGAATGGACCAAGATAGCGGAAGCCGGCACCGGGATGTTCGTATTTGCGCCTGCGGAAGAAGACCAACAGTTCGAGGCCGCGGGGCTGATGTTCCAAAATGAGCGCATCGGTGCGGCCTGATGATTGTCCCTGCCAGTACAGGGTCTGTCCTTCGAGACGATCGCGGTACTGTGTACGATCCGATGTCTTCTCCTCGGTAATAAAAAGCCAGATCGAGGACGTTCCCTTCGGCCTAAATACGCCTGTGTTGAGCGTCGCGTCTATGATGCCAAATATTCTTCTTAGATCATCGCGCGTATAGACATGTTCCAGCGTCAACTGCTGTGATGTGTATCCTTGCAACTGCACTTCCACCTCTCTCGCTCCAAACCACCTGATACGGCGTTCCTGACCAACCGGCTTCTGAAGACGTGCCGCTGGAGGGTACTTTACTGAGCAAATGATCGTTGATCCAGACCGTGAGTCTTGCCAGGCGGAACGTAGAAAGGCTGACAGAGCAACAGACTCAAAAGGATGCCCATCAAGGGGAACATCGCGCGAGTTGGCGAGGGGATTCACCACACGCCCTCGCGTCCTAGGTATGGCCGCACGAAGCTCAGCGTCGAGAACGAAGAGAGGTGCTTTTGTAGCAAGAGCGAGACCCTTGACGCCAGCTGGCGAGCGCTCATTTTAGCTGAACTGAGCGACTGCGCCTCGCATCTCTTCTGCGGAACAGGCCGCGCTAGCCTCCGAAGAGACGGCTGAAAAAACCTCGCTTTGCGGGCCGTTGAGGGCTTGAGGGCTGTGGGCGCGAAGGCGGCGGCGGTTGGACGGTCTTCGGCTTCCAATCAGTAGGGGGACACCATTCTGTTGTCGGTTTGGTAGCCTGTGGGATTTGATGCGGACGGGTTACCGAAGCCGGTTCGGAGGGGACGTTCTTTCCCGGCGTACCGGTCAGACCGAGTGATTCCAACAGAGGTGGAGGCACCTCGACGGAACCTTTAGCCCGCGTTAGGGCGACATAGAACAAGCGCAGCTCAGCGTCTCTTTCTTTCGCCTCCTTACCTCTGGTCTCCTTCGCCTGTTGGGTGGCAGAGCCATTCAATCTGGCCGGCCTTGTTTTCATAAAATCTTCGGCTAAGCGAACGTTTTCCCACTCTCGACCTTTCGCTTTGTGGGCGGTAGACAGGATTATATTGGCGTCCTCCTCCTTCACCGAGCGATTCAACGCCCACATCAGTTGCCTTTCTCCCCGAGATTCCACAAGGTTGACGAATGTCACCAAATGTTCGCCCTCAGCGGTCCTTGAGAAGGCAACCACTTGTTCCCAATTCTCAAACCCAAAAAAGTCTGGAACCGTACTAGGTGTCCCGTTCCTAAGGTCTTGGACACCCTTGAGCATCTCCATAAGCTCGCCTGGCCCGCCAACGAGGTGAGGAGCCTTGCCAGCATTCAAGGCTTCAATGAGTGCAGTCATCACAGACGCATTGGTTCGCGCCAAGACGGCATCGGGATCACAGGGGCCAATTCGGCTTGTCTTAGCGGGATTGCCAAACAGCGGGGTCTGTTCCCCGAGCAAGCTAAGGAGACGAGAGGCTCCAGCGGCGATTTCTGGACCAAATCTAAACGATTGGGTTAGCCGAACTGTGTGGTCGGTATCGATGCCTTCCATAGCATTCACGGCCCCGCGCCATTCGTAGATTTGTTGGTAGCGATCCCCAACATAGATGAGTTGGGCGCTTTGCTGCCGTAGGACTTCAAGAACTACCGGATTCGTATCTTGCGCCTCATCAAGCAAAATGAAGTCTGCCGCCATCTGCGGCTTCGAGAGCGCCCAGAGCTTTAGGTAGCCATCGTGCCCGAGCGGCATGGGGTCGTCTGGATTGCACATTCGATCCCAAACATGCTGAGCGCCCCTTTGAGCAAAGTCAGCCACCACCTTTAGCGTGTCTTCTGAAGCAGTCAGAAGGGAGCCGTGCTGAGGCACATGGTTCGAGGTGATGATGTCGTCTGAGCTTTGCGCGAAGCGCTTGATTGTCTCTAGAATGAGAAACGCTTGGGACCGAGGTTGCAGACTGTGGTCACGGTCAACGCGCCAAGCCTTCTTAAAACAGAGGATTTCGGCTAGCTGTTGGGAGCTCACCTTTTCCGTCATCTTTTTGATATTTGCTTTATACGCTTGTGGCGTGGACCTGAATGCTAAACTGTGTGTCGTAGAGCAATCGACTGTGGCGGGGAACCGTTCCCTGGCTTCCAGTACGATACTCTTGTTGAATGCGATATATTGGCCGCGCCGATTGGTATTGTGTGCCAACAGCTCCAAGGTGGAGGTTTTACCTGTCCCTGCATATGCGTTGATGCGTAGTGAGCCGCCCGTAAGGAAGGCATCTATTGCCTTTTGCTGTTCCCCGGTTGGCGCTCTCCCGTTCTTCCGCTGAGGCTGAGTTTTAGCTTGAGGAGCGGCCTCAGATGGCCGTAGTCGTGTACCGGCCTGCGGCTCTTTTGGTTTTGAACGCAGGTCTAATATGCGCCTTGCCAAGTCACGAGCACGGGGGACGCGCCGAAAGGTCAACTCTTGCGCGACTGCCACGATGGTAGCTTTATCCTTTGCCTTGATGGCGTTCTCTAAGGTCTCTTCGAGTTGATCAATCGATGAGGATATGAAACGCCGCTCCACCCCTGCTTCTCCCCCAAGCCACTGATCGCAATGCTAGTGAGGATACCTGGAAGAGGCAACCATGCATAAACATGTCAACCCATCACCGGCCGCTAAGCGATATTCAGCCGAGTCCCGACTTCTAGCCAAGGTTGTTCACTCCCTCTTCACTAGCTATCCGCGTGCCTCGATAAAATGAGAAGCTCCGTCGGCCTCCTCATAGCCTTGCGGGCATTAAACCCTCTCTTGGCCAAAGTCTCCCGGAACTCAGAGGTGTGCAATTTGCACCCCTAGGACCGCATAGGCAGGCTCCGTTTCAACTTGGCTCGATTTACGGGCTGGTACGCCTCGTCCTCTTCCCTTAAATGAGTTCCAATAATCTCGCGTTAGTCGGGTGCGTTCCGCCGCCACTCCTCATCTCCCTGAACCTTGTCGACTTGGAGATACCGTGAGAAAAAGGCGCGCCTTCCCTTGTTGCCGTTGAAGCCACTCGCATTACTCACTCTGACCGCAATAGAAGCGGGACTGAACGCCGGTACCAGTAAGGTACACCTTCAGAGAACCCATCTTCCTCCGGTTCGATAAAGACCGATTGACAACACAAAGCAGACCGCTTAATATCGAACCACACTAATCAGACCGATGGGTTCCTGATGTTCATCCGTGCCTACCTTCGCGCCAGCACCAAAGACCAGGACGCGACACGTGCCAATGAAGACCTCCGCCGCTTCACGGAAGAGCGCGGCCTGAAGATCGCCGCCACCTATACTGAGAACGAGAGCGGCGCGTCTCTCAAGAGACCTGAGTTGTTCCGCCTCCTGGGGGATTGCACCCCAGGTGACGTTCTTCTGGTGGAGCAGGTGGACCGCCTCAGCCGATTGAACGCGGAGGACTGGGAACGACTCAAGGATGAGATTCGGACGCGGCGCGTCAAGGTAGTGGCGCTAGACCTTCCAACATCCTGGGGAATGGCCACAGCCTCAGGCGACGACATTCAAAGCCGAATGCTGGACGCCATCAACGGCATGATGCTGGACATGTTGGCAGCGATTGCCAGGAAAGACTATGAGGACCGCCGCCGTCGTCAGTCGCAAGGCATTGCCAAAGCGAAGGACGCGGGAGCCTACAAAGGACGCCCTGAGGACACCAAACGGAACGCGGAAATCATGAACATGCTTCGGGAAGGCAGAAGCTGGAGCCGGATCATAGCTGCAACAGGTTGCTCCAGGTCCACCCTATCCCGCCTTTCCAAGCGCATCGCTGAGGAAGCTAAAACCTGGCACCCCGGTTCGATTCCGGGCGAGGCCTCCACCCCTTCCGAACATAGAGTTCAAGTTATTGGCGATGCTACATCTTTTCGAAGGTGTGGCAGTCTGGACTTGAACCGTTCCGCCACACCAAAACGAGGTGTGGCAGTCCGTTCCTGATGTGGACGAATTTCACGGGTCGACACCGGCGAACATCACTCTAAGTGAATTGGGGCCACCGGAGATTCGATGCGTGCCAGGCCTCAATCACAGCTTCTTCTATTTGGCCTTTCGAGATGACGAGCGGGGACAAACGGTACCGGCACTGCAGCCCACACAGGCAGCTTCTCAGGAAGAGGCGGTGCGGCGCGCGAAGGAGTTGGAAAATTCCAGCGTTGGAGTTGTGGCCTGGGTCAGACACGCCGAGCCGTCTGTAGGCGAACTCGGACCTCCTGTTATCATCTACAGAGCTGGACGGATCGGAGATTTCGACTGATGAGCGCGGTCACCGAATTTGTCGTAGAGCTCGTTCGGGCGGCAAATGAGGTTGAGAAGCTGGGCAGCTTTGAGCGCCGACGCCTGTTCGAGCGCGCGGTCACGACCATCAGGGACATGCGAGAGACAATCGGGATTCCATCGCTACAGGCGATGCCGACAAGATCGTAGATCTGCAGGTGATGGTGGCAGCGCGAGGCCTGCAGGCAACGAGTCTGCAGGAGGTGCGTGAAGCGCTGCTAACAGCTACCGGCATGATCCGGGACCTGCATATCATCCTGGATACGGGGACGGAGATAGAAGTGCGGCGCGAATGAAGGTGGGGCCGAAGCCCCACCCCGAGCGCTTCGATCAATGCTTGAGGTCTTTCACCTGGTCTGGCTCGGTGGCCGACTTCTGGCCGGCGTCAGCTGGACGGCCCTTCTCCTTCCCGGAGGACTGGCTTGCCGCCTGGCCGGCCTTCTTCTGGTCCTGCTGCGTGTTCTTGTCAGTATTGGGCATATCGAGCCTCCTAGTCACGGAACGACCCAATCGAACCGTGAGCATCGGAATTCGTTCCTGGCGATGTTGCCATGACCCTCGTCCGCCACGAAGGCCAGTTGCACAACCTCGCTGAGCGGCGCCGTGTAAAGACTCGCCCTTGGAAGGCTCTACCAAATGCAGGAGGGAGCAAAGCCGGAGGATCTCTGATCTTCCAAGAGCCCGTACCGACGTGCAACGAACCAATCTCCGGACTACGCGTTGATAATCGCAATTGTCCAAACGGAGGAAGATCCATGGATTGGAACCGCGTCGAAGGAAACTGGAAGCAGATGAAAGGCAAGGTCAAGGAACAGTGGGGCAAGCTCACTGATGATGACCTCGACCGGATCGAAGGCAAGCGTGACCAGCTCGAAGGCAAGATTCAGGAGCGGTACGGCTATGAAAAGGATCAGGCCCGTCGGGATGTGGACGACTGGTATGGTCGTCAGACCTGGTGACTATCACGCCCCGCTTCGGCGGGGCGTTTTTCATAGTCGGCAGTTGCGAGCAAAGACCCCCCGGAGCATCGCGCCGGGCGCCTTTAGTCTTTTTGGTTCGGCGATCAGTCTACGACCTGAACCACGGTGTAGGTCTTGGGATCGACAATCACGCGACGCTCATTGACATAGGTTGAACCGCGCCGGCTTTGCCGGAGACCCCAACTCGTGAGAAGTAGGGTCTATGACAAGCAAAACGACGAACAAATTTTCTCCTGAAGTCCGCGCCCGCGCCGTTCGGATGGTGACGGAACATGAAGCCGAATACTCATCGCGCTGGGCGGCGGTATCATCGATATCGGCCAAGATCGGCTGCTCGGCGCATACCCTCCATGAATGGGTGAAGAAGGCCGAGGTCAACAGCGGCAAGCGTGCAGGTTTGCCGAGTGACGTAGCGCAGAAGATGAAGGCTCTGGAGCGGGAGAACCGCGAACTTCGTCAGGCGAATGAGATTCTACGGAAAGCCTCGGCGTATTTTGCCCGGGCGGAGCTCGACCGCCCACTGAAGCGATGATTTGCTTCATCGACGAACACCGCTCGGTGCTCGGGGTCGAGCCTATCTGCAGACTGCTGCCGATTGCCCCGTCCACCTATTATGAGGTCCTCGCCAAGCGCACGGACGTGGATCGCTTGTCGGCCCGTGCCCGGAGCGACATGGCCATGAAGATCGAGATACGCCGGGTGTTTAATGAGAATTTCCAGGTCTATGGCGTGCGGAAAGTCTGGCGGCAGTTGCAGCGAGAAGGTTACGACATCGCCCGCTGCACCGTCGCTCGGCTTATGAGAGTGATGGGGCTTCAAGGCGTCATTCGCGGCAAGCCAGTCAAAACCACCGTGACGGACAAGTCCGCTCCATGCCCGTTAGACCGGGTGAACCGACAGTTCTTCGCTCCAGCGCCGAACATGCTGTGGTTATCCGATTTCACCTATGTCGCGACCTGGCAGGGCTTCGTTTACGTGGCCTTTGTCATCGATGCCTTCGCCCGCCGCATCGTCGGCTGGCGGGCAAGCCGAACAGCCCATGCGGGCTTTGTGCTCGATGCCCTCGACCAGGCGCTTCATGATCGGCGGCCCGTCAAACGTGGCGGGCTGGTTCATCATTCCGACCGCGGCTCGCAATATGTGTCCATTCGCTATTCCGAACGGCTGGCGGAGGCAGGCATCGAGCCGTCTGTCGGAAGCGTTGGCGACAGTTACGACAATGCTCTCGCCGAAACGATCAACGGTCTTTACAAGGCCGAGGTCATTCATCGGCGAGGACCATGGCGCAACTTCGAAGCCGTGGAGTTCGCCACGCTCGAATGGGTCGACTGGTTCAACCACCGCCGTCTTCTGCAACCCATCGGGAATATTCCGCCAGCAGAGGCAGAAGAACGATACTACGCCATGCTGGACGCACCAGCTATGGCCGCATAACTTAAACCAAACGGTCTCCGGCAAAGCCGGGGCGGTTCAGGTGTAGGCGTAGTCGGGTGTCTCAGGAACCGGCGTAAGGACTACCGCTTGTGGCAGGGGCTGACTGACCACGACAACTTCTGTCAGGGATTCTGGCTACTTAACATTTGGGTTAGCCCGAAGTGTCACCGCAACGTCCCGGAGGCCCTGGTTGACCGCCGCGACGTCTGCCGACCGGGAGCCTAAGCGCCCTTCCGCTTTTTACCGACCTTCGTTCGGCGCTGTCCGAGACCCATCCGCTTTGCCAGAGACGATCTCGCTTCAGAATATTGTGGCGCGACCATCGGATAATCGGCAGGCAACGACCACCTTGCACGATACTCATCAGGACTCTGGTCGTGATGGGTATTCAAGTGTCTCCGGAGCGACTTGAAGCCTTTCCCGCACTCCAGGCACGTAATCATGTCAGGTTTGATTGACTTCTTGATTGGAACAGCGGGTTCTGGTGCTTCTGTCTTGACCTCTTCCGCTTTCATACCGAGTCCGGTGAGTGAGCCGTGAACTGTCTGAATGAGCCTCGGCAGATCAGCTGCAGGCACAACATTATTTGATACGTAGCTGGATACGATATCGGTCGTGAGAACGAGCAAATCGTCAATGTCGGTGTCTAAGCTGGACAAGTGAGGCTCCTTAATCCACATCCCGAAATTTAGCGGATGGTAATTGATGGTAATTGGACAGAAGGCAACGTGCGAAAACTTGCAATGCTTGCTTGGCTCTTAATGCGTCATCCACTTTCACGCGCGAGCTGGATAGTTTTGGTGCAATTTCTTCTGGGTGAACGTGCCCGGTCAGAGCGGACCAAGCGCAAAATGCGCAGCCGCGCGCGAAATCCGTCCCGGATGTTCTCTTGACGTTCACGTGCGGCCGAGCCAATTCATCCCTCACCCGATGGCGGCGCGGGCAAACCTCTGACCGATGCGGCGGCTCCAATCGAGATAACCGCCATGCACGAGCGCCGCTTCATTCCCACTCCCCTGCTCCAGACATGGGCCCTCTACCAGATCCCGCACCACGCCTACTTTGCGATTGAGTGCCAGAGCTGCGGCGTGGTGAAGGACATAGCAAGGGAATATTTGGAGCAGGCGGGCGCCTACAGCAGCCTCAAGGAACTGTCGCCTCGCTTCCGCTGCACCTTGTGCGGGGAGAAGAACGCGAGGATCATGGCGGGAGGTTGGGTGGAGCGACAAAGAAGCAATGAGCAGCACGACTGAATTCATCGCCGAACTTTTCCGGGCTGCCAATCAGATCGGAACACTGACGTCATTCGAGCGCGTGCGGCTAATCGAGCGTGCCGCCGCTACCATCCAGGCGCAACGTGATCTCCTAGCCACGAAAGAGCGCGTGTTGCCGCTGACCTACGACGTCACCGCTAACCTTGAGAAGATGAAGGCACAGGCTCCGGAGATGCCGGAGGTGCTGTCGGCGGTCGTCATGCTGAAGTGTGCTGACGAGATTAGGCGGCTGAGGATCTTGCTGGAAACTGACCAACGCTGATTCACCATTCAGTTTGACGGAAAATCAACGGCAGGCGTGAGACAGTCGCGCAGCCAGAAACCCAAATCTGGCAGCCCCGGGAAGGTCTGAACCCGCATGCAGATCTTCCGGGGCACCCACGTCCACCGTGGTGCCTGATTAGCCTTCCCAGAATCGTCAACATGCGCTCCCAATGAACCCAAGGGAATTAGGGGGCAGACATGAAGTCAGCAAAACAAGAGCGGCCGCTATGGGCTCAGGCGTCGCTGTCGACCGTAAAGGGCCTATTGATGTTCGGCATCGGCCTGGGGCTAACGCTAGCAGCGGTGACAGCGAGGTGGCCATGCATGCGCACTTCTGCCATGACGTTTCTTATGTGGCGAAGCTTGAGGACGCTGTCCAGGCGGTGGTGCGGTACGCGGGATACCGTTACTCCCTAGCCAGTATCCGCAGCCGGCGGATCTCCTCGGCCCATAGCAGCAGCACCGACCGCACAACGACATCCGCCCCTTCCCGCGCGTGCTGCTTCATTGCGTCAAGATCACTCACCACCCCGCGACTCGGGGGCACAACCGTGTCGCGGAGGTCTAAAATTTCACGCTGAGCAGCGATCACGGCCGCAGCGCGTTCAAGCAATCTCCGGCGCTCGGCGGGCGACAGGAGATGGATTTCGTTGGCGGCACGGACGAGCTCGGCGATGAAGTCGGTGGTGGTGGACACGCTGACACGGGACTTGGCGGCACCTACTGACGAACCATATGCTGTTGCTGAACCGGAGACTTTGCATGGGCATTTTTGATGGACTATTGGGGCACGGCTCTACCGTTGATCCTGCTGACCTGAACAAGCGCCTAAACGGCGTTCTCATCGAGGGAGAGACACCCCAACTTGCCTTCAAGGTCATCCGCGACTTCTTTGTCTTCACACAGCATCGCGTCATCCTCGTCGACATCCAGGGCATGACTGGCAGCAAGGTTGACTACACATCGATTCCTTATCGCGCAGTCACCCGTTTCGCCGTCGAGACAGCCGGCACTTTTGATTTGGATTCGGAACTGAAGATTTGGGTATCGGGAACCAACGAGCCGATCAAGAAGACCTTGAAAAAGGGCACCGATGTCCGTGGGATCCAGCGGGCCTTGGCAACGGGTGTATTGCGCTAGCACTGCGTCAACTTGTCAAATGTCAATCGCCGGCGGCACTCCCTACCTACGGGCTGTCGCGAGCACACCCCTCCTCCTCCCAAATGCTCGTGACGACGATTGGCGGCATCCCCCTCCTCCCAAGTCGCCAGTCAATATCGAGCCCGGTGCATCCTCCCGCACCGGGCTTTTTCGTTTTGCCGATGAGAGGCGGCGCCACGGAGTCGCCTCTTCTCCTCATGCGGAGAGAAGAACGCAAAGATCATCGCCGAAAGCTGGGATAGGTGACGCAATGGCGCTGCTGGGCGAGCTCCCCCGCCCAACCTAATCCGGCAGCCGGTAGACCTCCGCCCAGTCCTCTGCCTCGCGCAGTCCTTTGAACGAGGGATGCCGAAGCGTTCCGGTATGGGTCCAGGCACGGTATTCGATCTCCGCGGCGAGCGACGGTCCGGTCATCACCACCTTCTTGCTCGGCACGCTCACCGCCGGAATGTTTGTCTTGAGCTTGTCGAGCTGCTTCTTCAGCCGCCGCGCCTCGTCGTGCTTGAAGCCGGTACCGACGCTGCCGGCATATTTCCAGCCGTCCCGATATCGCGCAGCGAGGAGAAGGCTGCCGATCGCGCCGGGAACCGCCGTAGACGGCTCGTAGCCGACGATCGCGAACGTATCGCTCTGCACGCACTTGATCTTCAGCCAGTCACCAGTCCGCCCGGACCTGTAAGGCCGGTCGCGATGCTTGGCGATGATCCCCTCCAGGTCGTGCTCGCAGGCGTGCCGCAGCAGCTCGTCCGGATCCTCATGAAACTCTTCCGAAAGCCGGATCGCTCCCTGCTTGTCAGCGAGCACGTCCTCCAGAAGATGCCGGCGGGCGCCGTATTCCATCTTAGTCAGATCGTGCCCGTCGAGGTAGAGGAGATCGAAGGCCATGAGGACCGAGTTCCGCGAAGGCAGCTTGCCGCCCCGCCCGCCGAGCGAGTTCTGCAGCAGCCCGAAATCAGGAATGCCCTGCGCATTGAACACCACGGCCTCGCCATCTAGGATCATGGTCGAAGGCGCGAAGTCCCGCGCCTCTTCCTCGATCCCCGGAAAGCGATGCGTCCAGTCGTGCCCGTTCCTGGTGAGGATTCGCACGCCACTCGTCTCAATGTGCACAGCCAGCCGGTATCCGTCCCACTTCAGCTCGTAGGACCACTCGTCGCCATGCGGCGGCTTCTGAACGAGCTTGGCAAGGCACGGCTCGATCCTCTCCGGCATCGGATCAAAGGGCAGTTCCGGCTGCTTCGGGTCGCGCTTGCGCACTCGGCCGCTTTTCGGCGGAAGGTCGTCTTCGATGAGAAGTGGAGCAGTCGGCTTGCGGGGACGTTTGACCATGCGGCCATTGCACCACCGTCTGTTTAAGATCCGGTATCCGCCGAATGCCGGTCGGATGACCGCGTGGGGCTAGTCGAGAAGCCTCACGCCGACCTCGTTGAGCCTCTGCCATCTGACGAGGCATCGGCGAGTTGTGCCGTCCGGCAGGTGGACGAAAGTCTCTCCACGCAACAAGATGCCCGTTTCCGTGATCAACTTCAGACCTTCCACTGACTCGTTCGATACGGCACAGTCCACTGCTATACCGCCGACGCGCACTTGGCCGCTCCATACGCGGACCCTTCTGGGGTATCGTCTGCGATCGGCTCTGGCGTCCACTGGTCACTCTCCTGTTGAATGCGTTGTGCCTCAGATCCCTCAACAGGGGCTTGCAATATTGGATCGCATTCTCGCTAATCGCTCGACAGTGCGCTGCAGGCTTGAGAATGGAAGGGGGAGGACCTGCCGATGTGCAATCTCTACAACGTCACGACCAACCAGGAGGCGATCCGGGCCATCACCAAGGCCTTCGACCGCCTGGGTAACCTGCAGCCCTCACTCGACATCTATCCGGACCAGATGGCGCCGATCGTGCGCAACATCGATAGCGGCCGGGAGATGGCGTGGGTGCGCTGGGGAATGCCGAGCTCGCAGCAGGCCATCTTTCAAGCAGCGTCGAGACGGGCTGACAGACTGCGCGCCAAGGGGAAAGAGGTGGACTTCCAGGAACTGCTGAAGATGGAGCCGGACGGAGGAACGACCAATATCCGTAACACTTCCAGCAAGCATTGGACCCGCTGGACCGGGATCGAGCACCGCTGCGTCGTGCCCTTCACGCGATTTGCCGAACCGGACCCTGGCAGCAAGGTTGAAGGGGGCCGCACGCCGAACGCATGGTTTGCGCGCGACGAGAGCGAACCCCTCATGTTCTTTGCCGGCCTATGGATCAGAGATTGGAATTGCGTGCGCAAGGTGAAGGAAGGGCTGATCAATTGTGATCTATTCGCCTTCCTGACCACGGACCCGAACCGCGTGGTGGGCGAGATCCACCCGAAGGCAATGCCGGTCATCCTCAGGAACGAGGAGGAGATCGAGACATGGCTGACTGCGCCATGGAACCAGGCGAAGGTGCTGCAGCGGCCGCTTCCGGATGACGAACTGATGCTACTAGACGAACCGAAGAAGGCCGCGTGAAGAGCTGGCTGATTGATCTGGTCTTTGCCGTTGCGGTGCTGGCCGCGGTCGCTAGCGCCGCAATGCATACGGCACATCTGTTCGGATGGCTGAGTTGAGGGGTTCCCCCTGTAGGAGATGTGCGTAGCATACTCCCGACGATTCGCGGGGGTGATGCCATGCAGCAGGCAACGGAGAATGCTCCGGACGAGCCCTATGAGAAGGGCATGCACATCATCTTTGATGTGGTCACACGCTGCGCCGTCGTCACATTCCGCGGCGACATGGACATCATAGGCCCTTACCCCAATCGCTCTGCAGCGATAGCGGCTGCGGAAGCCCGATGTCGCGAGAATGGATGGGGACAGTAATGGTTTCAGCGCTCATCGTCTGTGCCGCTCTCTCTGTCGTCGATGGCGACACCATCAAATGCGACGGACAGAACATGCGCCTCCTGGGTGAAGGGGTGGTCAACGTACGTGGCGTGGATACACCGGAGATCGGCCGCGGTGCCAAGTGCCAGAAGGAGCGGAAAATGGCGCAACTGGCCAAGTTCCGGCTGCAGGAGATGATCGAGGGGAAGAAGCTCCGGATCGAAGCCAAGGGCAAGGACCGCTATGGGCGGCCGCTGGTGAACGTCTACCTGCCGAATGGTCGAGAAGTGGGGAAAGAGCTGATCAGGGAAGGATTCGCCAGGGAGTGGCGGAAGGGCAACAAGATTGACTGGTGCCGTTAGCACCTGAAGGCGCGCCAGTTGGTCGCGATACTTGGCTTAGCAATCTCAACGAAATTTCGGCGGGCGGTCCTTGAGGTTCTGCGACAACTCGTGCAGCGCTGCGCGCTTGCCAAGAAGCTGAAGCATCTTCCGAACTTCCTTCGGACTTGCGCCGGCTTTGTCACACGTTTTCTGAACGCAATGCAGCGGCGGACCTGGTATCCGTACCTGACGATTTGGTGTCTGTTTCATTGTCGTCTCCTCCTACATAAGGAAACGCTGAATTAACGCGAAAGTTCACGGCTTCGATGCCGTTACAAGGTCGCCGCTATTCGATCCGCAGCCACCTCCTGATCAGCGGCACCACCGTCTCCGAGAAATAGATGAACATGCCGCCAGCGGTGAAACCCAGGCTGGCGAAGATTAGGGCGGCGGTTTTGCCGAGGCGGGTGATGTCCTTCACCTGATTCATCGTCGGTTTGATTTCTTGGTCGATCGTTGTAGTGAGGGCGGCGATGACGTCCCTCTGCTGTGCGGCTATGGCGCCGGCCGCGACGACTGTCTTCTCCGCCTCTCCAATCCGGTGCGGCTGCTCATCGATCCGTTCGTGAAGCCTGTGGCGGCTTTCGGAGCTTCTCCTCCGCTCCTCCGTGAACTCCCGCTGAAACCTGTCCAGACGCTTGCCCACGCCATCCACCTTCTCCTCGAGGCGCCCGAGCACCCTGAGGATATCATCATTCGATCCCGCTATGCTGCCGCTTTCATGAAATGATCATTGAGGTGGCGAGGCCTTGGCGTTCGTAAGCCAGGCGCAAGCGTGGACTGAGAATTTCCGACTGCATCGAGTCTGCAGGCTCGATTTGAGAAAGGACCCGGTCTGGCCCGCCAGCCGAACCGGGTTCTTTTCGTATCAGACAGGGCGGCCATGCGCTGCACACTGGGTCCCGCGTCCAGACATCTTGCAAGGTAAGAAACCGTCAACCTCCTGCTGGCACTACGCCTGCAGGCCGTCGCAATCCCGTAGTTGCGGATGGCTAGGCTCGGCGCTCCGTGGGACGGAGCCTGGGGCCGCTATTTCCAGCACCCCTGATTGGTGCCGTGGCGATTATGGCTGGCGATCCCTTGCCCCGCAGTCACGTCATTGCCGGCGAGGTAGAGCGCCGTCGACGGCTTCAGGCTTGATCTTCTCCCAGCCGGCGCAATTCGGCGCGGCAGTCGTCTAGCATCCCGCCAAGGTCAATGCAGAGAGCAACGGGATCGAGAGCTTCCACAGCAGCGTTTTCATCGCTCCTATCCTTGTAGGCTTGAACTTGCTTCTCCAGAGCCTCCACAGCGTCTCCCTGACGGCCGACAGCCTTCCCGTACCCGAGGCATAGAGTCCAACGCCGGGGCGCGAAGGGAAGAAGCTTGAGCCGCCGCGATCTCCGGACAGCCCACCAAATATCGAACCGAAGATGCCACCGCTTCCCCCTCCCGCGCCTGATGCAGAAAACAGTGCGTCCAAAAGCTGTTCTTCGATCTTGCCGATGATCTTATTCAGGACGTTTAGAGCCGCCGTACCGAAGGATTTCCAAAAACCCTCACACCATTGGCGAGGCCGGAGCGGAGATCCGACAGGAAGCCCTTCCTGGCATCCTTGGCGAAGTCCATCGCCTCTTTCGCATTCTTAGTAGCCATCTCGGTCGAGGCCATCTGATTGGCGACGCCAGACAGTTCCGCACGCTGCGCAGCCGTCAGATTGATGCCTTTCTGCTGCGCCTGGTTAAGGAGCTCGGTTTCATACTTGAGGGCAAGCGCAGCCTGCTCGGTCATGCCGAGAGCGGCTTCCTCAGCCTTCAGCGAGGCAATGCGACGATTGGCGCTGTCTACGATATCGGGACTTTTGCCACCGCCGCGGCCCTTCTTCTTGGACTTATCGTCAACGGCCGTGATGTCCTTGGCGAGTTGGCGCTATTCGCCCACTGGACAGTTGCTGCCGTGCTTTCAGCGCGAGCCTTCAGCTTCGAGGAAGCAGCCGAAGCGACGGCAGCGATCGCCCCACTGATCCAATTGTCCGGTGCAACCGAGCGACCAGCGGAGGGATCGGCAGAATGAAATCAGGTTTCCTCGTCGAGCTCGCCGGCCTGATCCGGGTCATATGGGCGAGCGGGAACATCCCGACCATCGAAAGAATGAAGGCAGATGATGATTATGTGCTCGTCCCCGTAAAGCATCACTGCGGCGCGGCTCACGATTCCGTTGGCCTCAGGACCATGCAGCATGGGCCATCTGCGAGGTTCTTGGGCTCGACCAGGCCGGGTGGTTTACACCTTCGGATCTACAGTTGCTGACACAGTTCTGCGTGTCCGTCAGTGCGCAGCTGCTCCCAGCTCTTGAGGAACTCCTCACCATAGTGAGAATCCAGATCCTCCAGCAGATAATCTTCCCAAGATGGCAGATCCGGTATTTTCTGGGTCTCGAGAAAGTTGACAATATCTTCGCGAACTGAGGGGACCACGTCACTATTTCCAGCGGCTTTCATGTCGTTGAGCCGTACACCAATGGGCGGCTCAATTCGAAGTTCTACGACGACATCTTGATCGGATGACTGCCAAATGAAGTAGTATCGCTCACCTCTGGCTACATCCATAATTTTCTCCCGGAGGCAGTTCCTGTACCTCACCGAAGCGGCCGTCATCTTCTTTGGGGTGTCGAGCAAGACAACGTTATTCTGAGCGTGAATAGGCGCTCGGGGGAACTTGATCCGGTTGATAAACAGGGAAACAAGCTGATTTGGCTTGTCGAAGTACCCGTCCTCCCGGAAATCATTCCATGCCTTCTTGTAAGCTGACCCTAGGCGACGAACCTGGCTGCCTATTTCCTTTTCGGTAACGTCAGGACAACAAGCGCGAACGAAGGCAATCTGGGCGTTCAAAATCCGAGCGTTGTAGATGTTCGGTACGAAGGCCAGAGTATTGGCGTGGATGGCAACGGGATCGAGATGGTCGAGGACGGCAAGTGTCGTAAGCGTAAAGTTCTCCGCATGATGAAGAGCTTTAAGCTTCGGCCAGGTAGGCTTGGCCTGAAGCCACTTCAGCAAGGTGATGTAGAAGCTTGATGATCGGATGGCAGGTGCAGCTTTACTTAGAAGCGAATACAGACCGTCGGGGACATGGCCGGAAGCGCAATACTCGAGAAGGCGGCGCCTGTTCGATTTTCGAACGTGAGAGGCGAGAGTTTCATCGCATTCAACTCGAGGATTTTCTGAAGCGATCGCCAGTGCTGCAGCAATGATTGGGAGGCGATCGTCAGGGGCATTGATAACGTCACTGAGTAGACCGGGATCGATGGCATCGAGAACTGCCAAATGACGGAGAAGCCAGAGCGGGATAGACGGATTGGGGGATGTCTTCAAAATGCACCTCACTGTAGATTGAACAAAACGGGCGCCAAAAGCGCCCATGAATTGATAGTACTTGAACACGCGTTCGGTTTAAATAAATGCGTTTTTCATTGAACCCATTTTCGAGGAATTTCTTGTCTTTGACGCTCTTCTTGAGACGGGTCGTTCCGACATTTTTCCCGCTGATTTAATCCGCCGCTGTGGTTTTTTGTTGTTATGGAATGGGTCTGGATAAATGTAAGGGTCGACGTCATAGTAACCCATCTTCGACGCCTGGACCTGGAACTTCATCGAGTAAGTCAACCACTTTTCCAGCCCCGCGCTCGAGCGCTTCTCAACATAAATCGAAGACAGGAAGTTGAGCGAACTCGGAACCTCTGGCTCCTTGGTGTCCCATTTGTACATTCTAATCAGCTCCTCAAACGCTTTGACATAAGCTCCTGGAATAAGAATGATTCCGTGATGATGAGGGTCTTCTTGGAATCTGTCCTGGTCCACCAAACGGCCGCACTTGCTGTAAATCGCATCAGGAAAAAGATACAGCTTCGGATGCTTAGATCGGGCTTGTGGCCGTCTCGATATCTCAAGTCTTTTCGTCAGGATCGTACGGAATCGTGTGATGTTTCTATGAGCTTCCTTGATCTTCGCTCGCCCATGGACACCTCGGAACGTGGAGTTTAGGGTTATACAATAGACTTGAGCCAGGATGTCGGGGTATGTAGCATTAGTTTTTTCGTCTTGTACGAAGGAATTTTGTTTTATCCATTCTTTCACATGAGTGACTATAGCTTTTTTTTCTAGATTTACCAAGTAATTGAAGTTGTATTCATATATGTTATTCATAGCCTTAAATTCTTTCTATTTTGATCAAATTAGTTATTTCTATATTTTAGGGTATATTTCTCCATAGCCCCGCCACGAGGCTGGGCTGAAGCGAGCCCCGAGACATCTCGGTGCCACTCCCTCGTATAGATGGACGCGGGGAGGGTGGCGGTGATGCCGCCGGCTCATGTGCTTCTGGATATTTAGTAAAATATGCTGTTCGCGGGTCACCAGTGCTGGTTACCCAGTCAACGCATCCAGCTCTGTCCGAAGTTGACTGCGGACATACGCGTAACTTAGCGCCGATTGAGTACAGCCAGCGCCTTTCAGTTCATTGATCAGTCTGTCCAACTCGCTGAAGAAGCGATGTTGTTCTTCCTGATCAAAGACCAATTCGTCTAATGTAGTATATGATTTCATGATGTTACCTCATCGGCAACATGACTGATATCATTATGTAAAATTGGCGTAGGACGGCGCCGCGCGTCAAATCATGCTTGTTAATTCATGTCCTTTTGTGAAATTAGAGCCCGCTTTCGATGTTTCGAAATGCAGTCTCCAGTGCCTCACGCTTCTTCTCTAGCGTGAAGCCCGCCCCATAGTGCATCCCCATTCCTCTGGTGGTGTGCCCCATGATGGCATCCTTCATACTGTCCTGTGCTCCTGAGTTGCGAAGCAGGTCAGCAATCCTATGGCGGAAGCTGTAGAATGTCTTATCCGTCACTACCGCCATCAACTTGTTTGCAGCGGCAGAGACCACTTCACCGCCGTTGTCTCGGCGATAGCGTGGGAATCCGGCGGGGAACTGTCGCATCGCCTCCAGCGCCTCACCGACCAGCGGGATTTCCCGGTGCCGAGCGCCTCCAGACTTCACCTTATGTCGTTGATCATTAGGTTGGATCTTGATGTGAGGGATGTCGCCATCAAGAACAATGTCAGCTTCTTCAAGCAGGCATATTTCCTTACAGGTCGCACCTGTGAACATGCCTATCTTGATGATCGCTTTGAGTTGATCGTTGGCGGACGAGGTTCTCAGCAGCTTCTGAATCGCATCGATCTCGACTTCGGAAAAGGGTGGCCGTGCTCGCTTACCAGCATCATCCTTGATCCTCACCCCTCGAAACGGGTTCTGGTTCTCGGGATAATCGACCTCGAATACCTTTTCCAGGATCATCCTAAGCCGCATCAATTTCTTATTGGCGGTGTCGGCTTTGATGGAGCCAGCTACGATTTCATCGATAAGATGATGCCTGTACCGATAGGCGTCCTTCCGGCCGATCGAGAGAGCATCTGCGTTTGGGTAAAATCGCAGAAAGTGACTGACCGCCGCTTCGAATGGCCGCCACTTCTTATCACGCTCACGCTGCGAAAGGTTCAGCCACTTGTCCCGTGAAAGCTCCTGATAACGTTCAAGAGCCTGCGAGAACGGAAGCCTAAACGGGATGTCTCCGGCGATAGCCTGGAGCTCCGCCAGCGGAAGCTTCTGGAAGCCTGCGAACGCCGCAACTCGTGGGGCTATTTCCGCCAGATTATCCTCCAGCGGCGCATCCCGTCTTACATCAAGGGGCTTGTATTTGATCCCGATTCTGCGACTTGCGATGTGGACGCGATCTTGCGCCTCGATAGCAAGTTCAGACGACGCGTCGCCCCGGAAAAGGCGGTCATACTTATCGATCAAGGGCGCCGATAGGATCAGCGCCTCACCAACAGCACGCGTCCTAAGCGATATAAGGATTTCTCGCTTCCCCAGGAGGCTCCGATGCGATGATGGGACGACCCTCCGGAAGTAGTATATTTCGCCACGTCTCATTAAATTCCTTAGTTTCATCAGACCTCCGTACTAATTGTCGATGACAATCATATATATGAAGAGAGATAACATTGCAATACGTATTGTAAAACTTTTTTTATTGGAGAAATACTTTCAAAATGACTTTGAAACGTGTTTAGTTACGGTATGTGGCTTTCCACGTCCGCATAGCGTGCTTACGTTCAGACTGGGTCGTAGCGATTATACCTGTCACGTTTGGCCGGACACCCTCCTCAGGCAGTAGATGACCACCTGAGCAGGCACACGCAGGGTTCTCATGGCTGCAACCTGTTTCTTAGTCTGCCACTCGCTCTTTGACTTGCCCCAGCGGCCACTTCGAACCCCTCGCTGAGCTGCGCCGTCGTGGCTTGACTAGCGCTTCATATTCATTATCATAAATACGTTCACTATATTGAACATTGGGAGACTAGATGAGCGGTCGCGGTGTTGAACGCGTGCTAGACATGCTTGAGTGGTTTGCTGCTTCACCCCACGGAGCCGGCCTGAAGGAGATAGCCGCCTCATTGAGTATGCCGAAGTCGAGCGCGCTTCTCATGCTTCAGTCGCTCTCGGAGCGTGGCTACATCGAGCGACAGGCGAACGGTCACTACCGGCTCTTGCGGCTTCCGGGTGAAATTTCCAACGATGGCCGCAACTACGGCGCCCTGATCACATTGGCCTCGCCCTATCTTGCAAGAGCCGTGGAAGCGACCGGAGAAAGTGGCTTCATCGCTGTGCTTGAAGACCACACGATCCGCTATCTGAACAAAGTCTTGCCTAAGCGCGAAATCCTCTATGATCGGGACATCGGCCAGACGCGGCCAGCTCATCAGGTGGCGAGCGGGGTGGTGCTCCTTGCGGCGATGAGTGACGCCGAACGAGACGCTTGTCTCACCTCAACCTTATTGACGAAGCCAGAGCGCGAGACGCTGGACGTTGCTCTCAGCCAAGCCAAGGCACAAGGCTTCTTCCTCAACGCCAAGGGCGTGGTGGAAGGTGCTGCAGGTGCTGCCGCAGCTATCTACAGCGAACCCGGAAAGGCTGTTGCCGCGATCAATATCGCCGGCCCCCAAAGCCGTTTCGTCAGCCATTCGGACCACATTTGCAAGGTGGTTCGGGAAACCGCCGTCGCGATCAGCGAGGAGCTGTCTCGACGCCATCATCACAGAACCCAAGGGAGGTAATTAAATGCAGTTGAAAGCACTCACTACGGTAACGGGGCTACTGGCCGGCATCGCCGGTTTCGCGCAGGCTCAGGAGGTGCCGTCCTACTATCCGACCGATTATTCCCAGATCATAGAGGGGTCACGATCCGAGTCGGGGCTGATGATCTATTCGAACATGGCCGACAACAACTGGCAGCCGCTGATCGAAGGCTTCAACGCAAAATACCCTTGGATCAAGGTAGAAACGGTCGACCTTGGCTCGGGTACCGTGCATTCGCGCTGGGAGGCGGAAAAGGGATCTAGTGCCAGAACAGCCGATCTCCTCGTTTCCGGTGCAAATGACCGTTGGGCGGCTTATGGCCAGGATGGCTCGATGGAAGACTACAAGAGCCCGGAAGCGCAGCATCTGCCAGAGTTCGCGCAACCATACCCCGGCGTCAATGTACTCTCCACCGACCCCTTGGTGATCACTTATAATGCAGCGCTTTTGACTGAAGAGCAGCGTCCAACAGGTTTTGCTTCATTGGTGGAAGCCGCCACGGCGGACCCTTCTGCCTTCGAAGGCAAGATCACCACCTATGATGCGGCGCGAAACAGTTTTGGCCTCGCCGCCTGGTGGAGCTATATGGACAAGAAGGGTGACGCTGCCTGGGACGGACTACGCAAGATCGGCCCCATGATCCGCGGAGAAACCTCAGGCGGACCGATGAACGAGAAGATCGCCACGGGCGAATATGTGATGGGGATCGCTGTTTCAGGCATCACCATCTTCCCGCGTTTGGAACAGCCCGGCGGCGAGATTCTCGGATTTGCCTTTCCCGATGATGGCACCATCATGATGATGCGTGGGATGGGGATTCCTAAGGGCGCAGCCAACCCAAATTCGGCGAAGCTCTTCGTTGACTATGCGCTTAGCCAAGAGGGCCAGACCCAAGTCGGCAAGGGCGGGCTTGTACCCTACCGTGAAGACGTTGCCGAGGATCAGGTGCGCTACACCTTCCAGAAGATCAGCGAGCAAATCGGTGAGGATAACATGGTGATCGCTGGGTTCGACGAGCGCCTTATCACCGAAGCTCAGTCTTTTGTCGATAAGTGGAACGAAGCCATCGCTGGCCGCTGACATCGTGACGGGAGGGGCGCTTCGCGACCCTCCCTCTCAACTCAACAGGAAAAAATCGATGACGGATATCAGCCACACCGGTTCCACCGGATTGGGGATAGACCGATCGCGTGCGATCTACTGGGGCGTTGCCGCACTGACGACAGTGCTCGTCATCGGTCCCATCGCACCGATCCTCTTCCAAGCCTTCCTGGACAAACCGCTCTACGACGACAGCGCAGCCCTCACCGTAGGTAATTTCGCTCGTTTGTTCAGCGAGCCGGGGATGATCGGCATCTTCTTCAACACGCTTTACTTTGGCGGGTTGACGATGGTGGTCGCCCAGGTGTTCGGTGTGATCATGGCGGTCCTGGTAGGGCGCACCAATCTACCCGGCCGGCAATGGCTCGGAGAAATCTTCATCTGGCCGCTGTTCGTGTCGAACCTGGTGATCGCCTTCGGCTGGTTCACCATGTACGGCCCATCCGGCTTCGTCACCCTTGCCGCCAAGACTTACTTGGGAGGCGCACCTTGGAACCTCTACACCGTTAGCGGTATGGGCATTGTCGCAGGGCTAAGCCAGGCGCCGCTTACCTATCTAATGTGCCTTGCGGCCGTCACCAAGGCTGACCCCCTGCTTGAAGATGCCGCGCGCTCGACCGGAGCGGGGCCCTTCCGCGCGCTGCTTTCGGTGACCATCCCGATGATCCGCCCCGCGATTATCTATTCCGCCGTCTTGAACTTTGTTGTTGGCATCGAGATGCTTGCGATACCGCTTCTGTTCGGTGGACCTTCCGGTATCCAGACCGTCACCACTTTTCTATATGATGCCGGGATAAATGCCGCCGTGCGCCCAGAATATGGTCTGGTTGGCGCCGCTGCCGTCATCCTGCTTATGCTGGTCGCATTCCTTGTCTGGTTGCAGGGCTACTTGATGAAATCATCAGGCCGCTTCGTTTCGGTTCGCGGCAAGGCCAGTCGGCCATCCACCCTTGAACTTGGCGCCTGGCGCTGGCCCGCCTTCCTGTTCGTCTTTTCCTTTGTTTTTCTGACCATCATCTCGATCTTTGGCGGAATCTTTCTGCGTTCGGCCGTAAGTTTCCTCACGCCGCTCATTCCCTTCTGGAAGGTTCTCACGGCAGCAAATTTCGAGCTCGTTCTGTCATCCGCTTCCTATGTACGCTCGATCATCAATTCGGTTGTTGTCGCCACCGTGGGCGCAGCAATAGGCACCTGTCTTATTCTGGTGATCGCGCTCGTGTCACGTCGCTCCGACTTCCGCTACAGTCGGGCATTGGAGTACGTCGCACTGTTTCCGAGGGCACTGCCTGGTATCATCGCCGGTCTTGGCTTCTTTTATGCAGTCATCTGGCTTCCCGGGGCAGATCTCATCCGCGGCACGGTTGCCGTTCTTATCCTCGCATTCATGATCCGCTACATCCCGGTCGGCTTCGGCGCAATTGCACCCGCACTCGCGCAGGTCGGCGAGGAACTTGACCGCGGCGCGCGTATCTCTGGTGCGGATTGGTGGACGACGGTGACCCGGATCATAGTCCCGATCCTCAAGCCTGCGCTTTTCAGCTGCTATGCGCTGCTCTTCATCCACTTCTTCAAAGAGTATGTGACCGCAGCCTTCCTCTACCAGCCGGGCTCCGAGATCATCGGCACGACGATGCTGCAGCTCGTCGCCCAAGGCGACAATGGCCCGGTCTCCGCGCTCGCTACCATCCAAGTGATAATCACCGCCGCGTTCGTCATCCTGGCGCGCCGCGTCATGGGAGCCAAAATCTATGGCTGATCTTATTCTAGAGAATCTGACGATCAAATACGGCGCCGTCACGGCCGTCGACAACCTCAACATCCATGTAGCATCGGGCGAATTCCTGACATTGCTCGGACCTTCGGGCTGCGGCAAGTCGACCTCGCTTTTCGCAGTTGCCGGTCTCAATCACGCCACCTCTGGCACGATTCGTATTGGCGATCGGGTTCTCTTTGATGGCGACGCGGCCCATACCGTGCCGCCCGAAAAACGCAATATTGGTCTCGTCTTTCAATCCTATGCCCTTTGGCCACACAAAACCGTTGCCGAAAATCTCGCTTTCCCGCTGATCCTGAGGAAGATCGGCCGTGCCGAGCGCGACGAACGAATCAAGGATGCGCTCGGTCTGGTGGAAATGCTGCCCTACGCGGACCGCTATCCGTTCGAACTGTCGGGCGGACAGCAGCAACGGGTGGCGTTGGCACGCGCACTTGTCTATCGGCCGCCACTTCTACTTCTCGATGAGCCGCTGTCGAACCTTGATGCCAAACTGCGCGAGCGTGCACGTGTCTGGTTGCGTGAACTGCAGGAACGTCTGAGCGTAACGACGATCTATGTCACCCATGATCAGGCCGAAGCCCTGGCCGTGTCCGACCGGATCGCAGTGATGAGCATGGGGCGGATGCGTCAGCTAGGCACCCCCCGGGAGATTTATGACCATCCAGCCGACAGCTTTGTCGCTGACTTCATTGGATCCTCCAATTTCCTCCATGGCACATTGATCGAGGTGGGAACGGATCACGCTCGGGTTCGCCTTGCCGATGGACGCGAGGTCACAACTCAGTCAGGTCCGGCCGGAGCCGATGGCGCAGTCGTGGTCGCTGTGCGGCCGGAGAAGATCGAGCTAACCGATCAGGAGGGGCCGAACACCCTGAGAGTATCAATCGAGCAGCGAACCTATCTTGGTTCTGTTTGGCAATACGCCGTTCGGTCGGGACCGCTCGCCTTCAGGATCCAGACGCCGTCGGAACTTCTCCAAAAGGAGGTTCTGGTCCGCATTCCGCAGGAGCACAGCGCGGTCTTTCCCGAGCAGGCAAGCGCAAGCTGAGGTTTTCAATGAGTCAGAAGTTCAAGCCAGTAGATTTCGACCCGGGTCGCAAAGGCCCGCTTCACGGTGTTCGTGTGGTTGATCTCAGCCGTGTTGTTGCGGGCAACATGCTGTCTCTGCAACTCGGAGATTTCGGTGCCGACGTTATTAAGGTCGAACCGCCAAATGGCGACGCGCTAAGGGAATGGCGCGACGATGGCCATTCGTTACACTGGAAGACCTACGGTCGTAACAAGCGCTCGATCGCGCTGAACCTACGCCAGCCGAAGGCGCTTTCTGCGCTAAAGAAGCTGCTCGGAACGGCAGACGTCTTTGTTGAGAATTTCCGTCCAGGCACACTGGAGGAAATGGGTCTTTCACCAGACACGCTACTAGCACTTAACCCGAATTTGATCATTGTGCGCATTTCCGGCTTTGGCCAAACGGGCCCCTATGCGCGGTTCCCGGGATTTGGAACGCTGGTGGAGGCCATGAGCGGCTTTGCCTCGAGAACCGGATTTCCAGATCGTGAACCGGTTCTTCCACCGCTTGCCCTCGCTGACATGATTTCAGGACTTACCGGCGCCAATGCAGTGATGATGGCTCTCTTCGCCCGGGAAAGGGGAGAGGCTGCCGGCCAGGTGATCGACCTATCGCTACTGGAGCCAATATTTGCTTCACTTGGCCCGGAAGCATCGATCTACCGGATAACCGGCAAGATCAAGGAGAGGTCGGGATCTGCCTCCAATACCGTGGCTCCCCGAAACGTCTACCGTTGTAGTGATGGCAAGTATGTGGCCCTATCTGGCTCCACGCAGGTGATCGCGATGCGGATCTTCGAGATCATTGGTCGTCCGGAGATGAAGGAGGATCCCCGTTTTTCAACCAATGTTGAGCGAGTGAAGCACCGTGACTTAGTGGACGCGGCACTCGGCGAATGGTTTGCAGGCCGCACCCGTGACGAGGCTTTGGCAGGGATGCGAGCCGCCGGTGCAACTGCTGGGCCTGTCTACGATATCGCCGATATTAGTAGGGACCAGCATTTTGCCGAGCGCGAGGTTCTGGTCGAAGTTGAGGATGCAGATCTAGGCAGCATCCCTCAACACAATATCTTCCCCCGCCTCTCTTCGACCCCAGGGGTTTTCCGACATCCTGCTCCCGCGGTCGGCGAGCACACCGAGACTATTCTTTCGGAAATTGGTCTGGTCCCAGCCGATCTGGAGGATCAGCAATGATTTTCTCGTTGCTTTACGTGCCGGGCAATTCGCCTCGCTTTCTGGCGAAGGCGGGTGAGCGGCAGGCGGACGTGATTATTATCGATCTTGAAGATGCCGTGCCGGAACCAGCCAAGTCGGAAGCGCGCGATGGACTCCGCGAATGGGTACCCAAGATCCGCTCGGCTGGTTCTCAGGTCTTTGTACGCATCAACCACACGGATAGACTGCTTGATGATGCAGAGGCCGCGAGCCGCGCCGGTGCTGATGCGCTCTACATCCCCAAGGTGAACAGCGCTGATCTCCTGACACAACTTGCCGCAAAAATGACGGCGCTTGAGGCGAACCGACCGCCGATAAGTTTCGTCCCACTCATCGAGGATATGCGAGGGCTGTTCGAAGTCCGAGCCATTGCGCATGCGCCTCGGGTCATTGCGGTGACGGCCGGAGGCGAGGATCTTGCCACTGCCATGGGTGCAGAACCGACGCCCGAGGTGCTCCGTTATCCTAAGCTGATGATCCATTATGCTGCCAAGGAAGCCGGGGTGCTGTCCTTCGGCATGCTGAGGACGACCGTCGATTATGCCGATCAGGAGGCCTTGCGTGCGGCGGCGCTGGAGGCGAGACGGTTCGGTTTTGATGGTGCAAGCTGCATCCACCCGTCAGCTGTCCCCATCCTCAACGCCTGTTTCTCTCCTACGGCGGCGGAGCTGGAATGGGCCAGCAAGGTGGTGGCTGCCAACGACGAGAATGCTGCGGTCGGCCGAGGTGCGTTCTTATTGGACGGCAAATTCATCGATGCACCGATCGTGGAGCGCGCACGACGCCTCCTGAAGCGCGGCCAGAAGAGAACAGAATGTCATGACTGAGGCTGTTGTTGATGCGGGAGCAGCCGGATTGACCCGCCGGCGGATATTAGTGACCCACCACAAGATTGCCGAGAAGGCGATTTCACTCCTGAACGAGCACGGCATCGATGTCTTCTTCTCACCTCCTTATGATCCATCAGAGGTGGTGGCCAAGCGGGCTGCAGAACTCGAAATAGATGGTCTAATGGTGCGCCAGGGGCGCATCACAGAGGAGGTCATTGCAGCCTCGCCCAACCTCAGGATCATCGCAAAACACGGCGTGGGCGTAGATAACATTGACATCGCCGCTGCCGCGGCTCGTAACATACCCGTCTTGCGAGCAATGGGTTCGAACGCCCGCGCTGTTGCTGAACATACGATCGCGATGATGCTGGCTCTGGTCAAACAGCTCTTGCCACTCGACCGCAGCGTGAAGCGTGGCGAATGGCTGAAGCCCACGTTTACCGGGAGAGATTTCCTTTCCGCTACCATCGGTCTCATTGGGTATGGGGCGATTGGCCGGGAGACCGCACGCATGGCCGAGGCGCTGGGTATGGAGGTGGTTGTTTATGACCCACTCTCGTCTCAAGCAGCAAGCGATGATGGGTTCACCGTGGCGGACGATCTGGACGCCATGCTGAGCGGCGTTGACTTCCTCAGCATACATTGTCCTTTGACATCGCAAACGCGTGACCTGATCGATACGCGGCGCCTTCAACTGATGAAGCCATCCGCTATCGTCGTTAATACGGCGCGCGGCGGTATCATCAATGAGGCAGCCCTTGCGACTGCCCTTGCTTCCGGTCGTATTGCCGGAGCGGGGCTCGATAGTTTTGCTGTCGAGCCCCCTGCGAAGGATTGTGAACTATGGTCGCTCAACACCTTGATCGCAACGCCTCACATAGCTGGGGTAACCTATGGCTCTGCCGACAACATGGCATTGATTGCTGCAAACCATATTATCAGCGTTCTTGATGGACACCCACCGGATGAACGCTCGCTTGCCCGTCCCGACCAATTGTCTTCTTGAGGTTCCAAAATGACTTATGGGTTTCGTGTCAAACGTAGCTGGATACGCATCGAGCCGCAGTTGCTTGAGACCTTCCGAACCCTTCCGGTGGCGAATGTCAGCGATTCCATGTCGCGTCTTTGCGGTCTTGGCCACGGTCTGCGTCCAATGCATCGCAGCGGAAATCTTGCCGGTCCCGCTCTGACTGTTCGCACCCGCCCCGGCGATAATCTGATGCTGCATAAGGCGATTGACATGGCAGAACCCGGCGATGTCATCGTCGTGGATGGAGGTGGCGATACAACGAACTCCTTGATGGGCGAATTGATGCTCGCTCATGCGCTGAAGCGTGGTGTCGCCGGCTTCGTTTTGTATGGCGCAGTTCGTGATGCGGAAGCATTTCTTGAGCGGAACGTTCCCGTGTTCGCCTGCGGCGTTACCCATCGCGGGCCCTACCGCACAGGACCTGGCGAGATTGGCTTTGCAATCTCGATCAATGGTTCAGTGGTAGAGCCAGGTGATTTGATACTCGGTGATCTTGATGGCGTCGTTTCCGTTCCCAAGGCAGAGGCCGCTACCATCGCCTTGGCTGCCGTCAAAAAGCACGAGGCCGAGACCAAGCAGATGACGGACACCGAAGCTGGGACCGTGAAGAGAGACTGGGTAGACATTGCCCTTCGGGAGGCTGGCTGTGAATTTATTGACTAGTTTGACCGAGCAGCTCAGCCGAAGCTGAGCCTGCCCAACCGGAGCAGTTCACGGGCCGTGCAATGAACACACTGGCCGGCCTGTTTGCCAAGAGCCAGGGCGGAACTGCATCGGGTTGGCGTGGCTGCCGCCTGGCGCAAGAACCGTGCGATGACAATGAGGGGGCGCGACTTGAGTGCCTTTTTCGCTTTGTCCATTCCCTCACCATCTATGGCAGATGTTGACGCGCGTAGATCGTTTCAGCGTACGCCCTGCGTTAAGGGCACGTCGGTTCAGGCTTGCAACCGCTTGTTAAGATGAACGCTGTTGGCTGCTAAAAAATGTGCTACAAGAAGCGCGTCTTCGTCGTCGCTAAGCAGTTGAAATTAATGAGGGTATTGTTCGAGAACAATCGCATCCTCTCCGCCATCCTTCCAGAATTTGTTGTTTTATAACAGAACGTTAGATTGTTTGCGGCAAAATCTGCTACATTTTGAGGAGATGCAATGCCATTCCGCGCTCAAGAAATGGCTTCCTTTCGGCAATTCGTAAGCTAAATCACCTAGCCAATCTGACGGCAGTTGGGTTTCCAAGGTGATCAGAAGAAGAAGATCCTGTTGGCACGAGCAAGATGTCAAATACCACACTCGCTGAATAGGCCTGTTGGTTTCCACGCGGAACTGAGCCGGTTAGGCGCATAATTTCCATTGAGAATTGAGCCATGTGAACCTTCCCCCAACGCGGAGAGCGACGGGGGCAACGGAGTGATCCACATGGGACTTTTAAACATCATCCGCCGGATGGCGCTGCGCGAGAAGCTGTCGATCCGTGAGATCAGTCGGCGCACGGGGCTTTCGCGCAACACGATCTCGAAGTATCTGAGCGCTGGCACGATCGAGCCGACGTTCACTGTGCCGGAACGGCCGAGCAAGCTTGATCCGTTCGCTGACAAACTGGCGGCCTGGCTGAAGACCGAGACCGGGAGATCACGCAAGCAGCGCCGAACGCTGAAGCAGCTTCATGCCGATCTGGTGGCTTTGGGCTTTACCGGCTCCTACGGTCGCGTCGCTGCGTTCGCCCGTGACTGGCGGGTTGAGCAGCAGGCGGTCGGCCGCGGCATATTCGTTCCCCTATCTTTCCGCCCAGGCGAAGCATTCCAGTTCGATTGGAGTGAAGACTATGCCGTGATAGGCGGCGAGCGCACGAAGCTTCAGGTCGCGCATATCAAGTTGGCGCACAGTCGGGCCTTTCTGGTCAGAGCTTACCTGCTGCAGACACACGAGATGCTCTTCGACGCCCACTGGCACGGCTTCCGTGTCCTTGGCGGCGTGCCCGCGCGTGGAATTTATGACAACATGCGCACCGCGGTTGATCGCGTCGGCCGCGGCAAGGAGCGGCAGGTCAACGTCCGCTTCCTGGCGATGACGAACCACTACGTCTTTGCGCCCGAATTCTGCAATCCGGCGGCAGGCTGGGAGAAGGGGCAGGTCGAGAAGAATGTTCAGGATGCCCGACCACGGCTATGGCAACAGATGCCGGACTTTCCGAATCTGCCGGCATTGAATGCCTGGTTGGAACAGCATTGCCAGGACCTGTGGCGGGAGACACCGCATGGCACCTTGCCCGGCACGATCGCGGATGTCTGGGCTGATGAGCGGGCAGCATTGATGACACTGCCTGCAGCTTTTGACGGCTTCGTCGAACAGAGCAAACGAGTCTCCCCCACCTGCCTTATCACCTTCGAGCGGAACCGCTATAGCGTGCCCGCATCGTTTGCCAACCGGCCTGTCAGTTTACGAATCTATCCCGAGCGGCTGGTCGTTGCGGGCGAGGGCAACGTTCTTTGCGAACATGTGCGGATCATAGAACGCAGTCACGACAAGCCACCACGGACGATTTACGACTGGCGGCATTATCTTGCGGTCATCCAGCGCAAGCCCGGAGCACTTCGTAACGGCGCACCCTTTATGGAATTGCCACCGGCCTTCCGCAAATTACAGGACCAGATGCTCCGCCGCCCCGGCGGTGATCGCGAGATGGCGGACATCCTTGCTCTCGTTCTTCATCACGACGAACAGGTCGTCCTGCGCGCTGTGGAACTGGCCCTGGAGGCCGGCGTGGCAACCAAGACGCATGTGTTGAACCTGCTGCATCGGTTGGTAGACGGGAAAACGACCGACGGCCCTATTATCGATACGCCGCACGCATTGGCATTGGCTCGTGAACCCAAGGCCAATGTCGAACGCTATGACGGGCTGCGTGTTCGGATCGTAGGGGGTCGCCATGCGTCATGATCCTGCCAGTGCCGCCGTGGTCATCATGCTGCGGAGCCTGAAGATGTATGGCATGGCCCAAGCGGTCATGGATCTGATTGAGCAAGGAGCGCCAGCGTTCGATGCGGCCGTGCCGATCCTGTCGCAGTTGCTGAAGGCGGAAATGGCGGAGCGCGAGGTTCGCTCCATCGCCTATCATATGAAGGCCGCCCGTTTCCCCGCCTACAAGGACATCTCCGGATATGACTTCGCCGCCAGCGAGATCAACGAAGCCACCGTGCGCCAATTGCATCGGTGTGAGTTCATGGACGAAGCGCAGAACGTTGTCCTGGTCGGAGGCCCTGGCACAGGCAAAACACATATCGCGACCGCTCTCGGCATCCAGGCTATCGAGCATCATCGCAGAAAGGTCCGCTTCTTCTCTACCATCGAACTGGTCAACGCTCTTGAGCAGGAGAAGGCCAAGGGCAAGGCCGGTCAGATCGCCGAAGCCCTGGTCCGTCTCGATCTGCTAATCCTCGATGAGCTTGGATACCTTCCGTTCAGCGCCTCGGGCGGCGCATTGCTCTTCCACCTGCTGAGCAAGCTTTACGAGCGCACCAGCGTCATCATCACCACCAACCTCAGCTTCAGCGAATGGGCTACCGTCTTCGGCGACGCCAAGATGACCACCGCTTTGCTCGACCGCCTGACCCACCGTTGCCACATCCTGGAAACAGGAAACGACAGCTTCCGCTTCAAGGCCAGCTCGGCCGCAGCGGCACAGAAGAGAGGAGAAAAGGCCAGCCCATTGACCAAACCCTGATCAGAAAACCATACTCAGAGGTGGCTCACTTCTCGGTGGAAAAACCGGCTCAGTTCCGCGTGGAAACCAACAAGCTTACGGCTGTGCCCAGTTCTGCGCACGATTTCCTTGATGGAGACGCCTTCGCTGACGAGACCACGGATAACGGCGTTTGCCTCTTCACGCCGCAGATATCCTTCATATTGCAGTCGCTCGGCGGCGGTCAGAAGCTTCGGGTTTAAGGTTGCAGTGCCGATTGCCACGCGGACCTGCCGCATCGACTTGCGCACGGCATCAAGAAAGGCGTGGCTGGCGTTCTCCATCAGATGCCAACGGTCGGCAACCTGACCCGCGTGCGGCAGGGCTTGTGCCGCTGCCTGCGCATACCCGCCGCCGCGATCTCGTGCGATGATCTCGATCTGGGGCTGTTGGATCAGCCAGGCTCTGGCCGTCGCGGGCTCTCGGTCGGGGAGCAAGGCGATCGTCTTTCGACGCTCACGATCGCAAATGATCGTCCCATATCGATGATTTCGACGCCACGCCCAGTCTTCAATGCCGATTACGCTCGGTGGCGTTAGTGGTGGCCGATCATATCGGCGCACGGTACGTAGCAGCGTATCATTACTGACCGGAAGCCCAAGACGATCCGCAAATCGCGCCGCCGGTCGACCACCCAATGCGAGAGCTAGATGCCGGACCAGGCAGTCTAGGCGGGCTGTCCGGCGAGCCATGGGTCGGATCACATCATCGCCGAAGCGCTCGGCGAAAATCTTTTGGCGGCAATGAGCTGCACTACAGACGAAGCGTCGGACATTCAGATGCAGTTCTATCCTTCGACCCGCACACGGCAGATCCGCAATCATCCGAGGATAGCGACTATGAACACGACGGGAGGCGGCTCCGCAGTGGGGGCATCTGCAATCTCGGCACTGACCGTTTGCGGCGATAACGATCGCATCGGGTGTTTGATGCACCGACTCCACGTTCAATTCGGCAGGGATCAGAGTAAGCGCCCGGTGAGGGCCGCCTTGCGAGGTTGATGCGAACATCGGAAGTCCTAGTGGTAGCACTAGGAGTAGTCGTATGACGAAGCATCCGATTGAAGTGATCACGTCTGTCGAGCGCCGTCGCCGCTGGTCTCGCGAGGAGAAGGAGCGGCTCGTTGCTGCCTGCTTTGAACCTGGCGCTGTGATCTCGGAGGTAGCCCGCGCAGCCGGTATCCATGTCAGCCAGCTCTTTCGTTGGCGCAAGGAACTGTGCCGGATCGAGGAGCCGTCGATGCAGGTATCGAGCACGTTGGTGCCCGTGATCGTGTCGGAGACCGCGCCGGCAGCCCAATCCGCTGCCCCGGAAACGCCGGTTCCGCCACAACCTCGCCGGAAGCGCAGCGATGTGACGATTGAGCTAGGCCGTGGTCGTCGTGTCCGCGTGGACAGCGACATCGACACGGAGGCGCTCGGTCGCATTCTCGACTGTGTGCTGGGTCGGCGATGATCCCTGTTCCTGGTGGTGTGAAGGTCTGGTTGGCGACCGGCCATACGGACATGCGCAAGGGCTTTCCCGGTCTGTCGCTGATGGTGCAAGAGACACTGAAGCGCGATCCGATGTGTGGACATCTCTTCGTGTTCCGCGGGCGTGGCGGCGGTCTGATCAAGGTCATCTGGCATGATGGCCAGGGGGCCTGCCTGTTCACGAAGAAGCTGGAGCGGGGACGCTTCATATGGCCGTCGGCGGCCGATGGTACGGTGGTAATTACGCCTGGACAGCTCGGTTATCTGCTGGAGGGTATCGACTGGCGAATGCCGCAAAAGACCTGGCGACCAACATCAGTCGGATGAGCAAAAACGCTGGAATGGCGGGGGCGAATATGATTCCATCAGCCCATGAACGATGCGGCTGAACAGCTTCCTGACGACCTTGCCAGCGCACTTGCGGCCTTGGCGGCGGAGCGTGCCCGACGCATTACGGCCGAGGCCGAGGCAGCGACCGCCAAGGCAGAGGCCGCCAGCGCGAAGGCGCTCGTGTCGCACTCCGAGGCGCTGATCGCGCGGTTGAAGCTGGAGATCGAGAAAGTCCGCCGGGAGCTTTATGGCAGTCGCTCCGAGCGCAAAGCGCGGCTTCTCGAACAGATGGAACTGCAGCTCGAGGAGCTGGAGGCTGATGCTGGTGAAGATGAATTGGCGGCGGAGATCGCAGCCAATGCCTCGACCGTCAGGGCCTTCGAGCGAAAGCGACCATCACGCAAGCCGTTTCCCGAGCATCTCCCGCGCGAACGTGTCGTCATTGCTGCTCCGACAAACTGCTCCTGCTGCGGCTCGGCCAAACTGTCGAAGCTCGGTGAGGATATCACAGAGACACTGGAGGTCATCCCTCGTCAGTGGAAGGTCATTCAGACCGTGCGGGAGAAGTTCTCCTGCCGCGAATGCGAGAAGATCACCCAACCGCCAGCACCCTTCCATGTGACGCCGCGCGGTTTTGCCGGACCAAACCTTCTGGCGATGATCCTGTTCGAGAAGTTCGCCCAGCATCAGCCGCTCAATCGCCAAAGCGAACGCTATGCCCGCGAGGGCATCGACCTCAGCCTATCGACGCTGGCCGACCAGGTCGGCGCGTGCGCCGCAGCCCTGAAGCCCATCCATTCGCTGATCGAGGCCCATGTCCTGGCCGCCGAGCGGCTGCATGGCGACGACACGACCGTGCCGATCCTGGCGAAGGGAAAGACCGATACGGGCCGCATCTGGACGTATGTCCGGGATGATCGACCGTTCGGCGGGCTATCACCGCCGGCGGCACTGTTCTACGCATCGCGAGACAGGCGACAGGAGCATCCCGAGCGCCACCTGAGAACCTTCACCGGTATTCTGCAGGCTGATGCCTATGGCGGCTATAACCCGCTCTACAAAGCAGATCGCGATCCCGCGCCGCTGACGCAAGCACTCTGCTGGGCGCACGCGCGCCGCAAGTTCTTTGTGCTGGCCGACCTCGCCACGAACGCCAAACGTGGAAGCAAAGCCGCGCCGATCTCGCCCGTAGCGTTGGAGGCCGTTAAGCGTATCGATGCCCTGTTCGACTTCGAGCGGGAGATCAACGGTCTTGCCGCCCAACAGCGACTGGAGCACCGACGAAGAGAAAGCCAGCCACTCCTCGAAGAGCTGCATGATTGGCTCCAGACCGAACGGACGAAGCTGTCACGCAGTTCTCCCGTCGCTGAGGCAATCGAATATATGCTGAAGCGCTGGGATGGCTTTACGTCATTCCTCGACGATGGCCGTGTCTGCCTCACAAACAACGCCGCCGAACGAGCGCTTAGAGGCTTTGCACTGGGCAGGAAGTCATGGCTCTTTGCCGGATCGGATCGTGGGGCTGATCGTGCAGCCTTCATGGCCACGCTGATCATGACCGCCAAGCTCAATGACATCGACCCGCAGGCCTGGCTCGCTGACGTTCTCGCTCGTATCGCCGACACTCCTGTCAGCAGGCTGGAGCAACTGCTTCCGTGGCACTGGACATCAGCGCAAGCACCTAAGGCATTGGCATCATGACCTCCAGCGAACGCATCGCCCGGATTATCGTCAAGCTCGATCATATCGACCCAGCCATCTGGCGCAGGGTAGAGGTCCCGATCACCACCAGCCTGAAAGGGCTGCACGACATCATCCAGGCCGTCATGCCATTCCAGGACTATCACCTCTTCGAGTTCAATGCCGGCGGCAAGCGCTACGCAGTTCCCGATCCTGAATGGGACTTCGGCCGTGAGACCTATGCCGCCCGCAATGTTCGTATAGGCGCTCTGGTGGATCGCGGCATCACAACCTTCAACTATACCTATGACTTCGGCGACGACTGGCGGCATTCAATCACTGTTGAGGCCGTCACGGACGCCGATCCGGCAGTCGAATATCCGCGCTTCGTCGACGGCGAACGGCGCGCGCCGCCGGAAGATGTCGGCGGATTGTCCGGCTTCGAGGAGTTCCTGAACGCAATGGCAAAGCCTCGACATGCACAACACCGCGAAGTCGTGGCCTGGTACGGAGGTCGCTTCGAGCCGGACAATATTGGTGTCGATACGATCAATGATAGGATAGTTAAGATCGCGCGCCGCCGAACCCTTGGAAAAGTTGGTTACGCCAAAAGCCAGAACAACCGCCACTGACCGGAAGCCGGCCCATCCGCGGCCTACGCCGGATGCTTACGGATCAGATCGGAAAGCCGAAACTGTGCTCGCATGGCGCTGGATCTCCGTGAAAAATCCAGGCCAGTGGAATCTAAAACATCATCAAGAGTGAGTCAGACCCCCATTTGGACGCCGATCACCCCATTTGCGGGGTCCTTATTCCATGCCTAATCACACCGTGCCAGTGTTCGCCAAGATGACAGGTGGTTGGCCTTCAGCCCGTAGCGCCCCGCTACTTCATTCACCGTCGCGCCTGGTCGCAAGCTCTCGGACACGATCCGTGCCTTGACTTCGTCAGGCCATTGGCGATTGCCTTCGCGTCGCCTACGTCCTGTAGTGAGTACCTCCAATGTAGTCTCCATGGAGAAACTCCTTGTCGCTCGTCCATGGAACTCGATCACAGATCAAGCAACAGCGGGCAACGTGGGATCGAAACTCCGGTTACGACAAATTACTTGGACCGCTTATGCTTACAATTCCGAGGCGATGCGACACGAAGCTGTTGAGCGGCCTGAGGTAGGCAAACTAACACCCCGGGCTCCGAGTCAGGACCTGCACTGGCGACTACCTGCTTTTCGAGGTGGCGTGATGGAGTCATTCAGTAATAGAAGCTACCCATCGACTCTCGAACCCGCGACTGACCTGCCACTGGCGCAGCGCAGGAGCAGACGTCTCGCACGGCTCTACCATTGGGTCACGTCTCACTTGAAACTCACTATCAATGAGGTAGGCAAGCAAATAACATGATTTGCTATACTCTCCGCGGATCGCATTCTTGGTGGTAACGGATGTTTCGATGATTACGGCCTCTAGCTTTCGGTTTTTCCAATCCGCCGTGCCGTAGTCCACCAGCCGGTCCTCGTACTTCTCGAGCTCCCAGCTGTCATTCTTCCAGCCCATCTTCCAACTGCCAAGCTCGGGGAACAAGCGAGTGAATATCACCGAGTTCTCAGACGAGCCCTCCATGAAACTTTTGCTAAGTTGCGACAGGTCGTTGTAGGCCGCACGCGATTCCTGAGAATAGCGACCTCTTAGCTCCTTCTCCCGCTCGACGCGGACGACCTCAGCTGCCTCCCGCTTCCTCTTACGCAATGCAGCATCTGCCTCCAGCTCCTGCCTTCGGGCCGCGATCTCTTTCTGCTTCTCATCCTCTGAACGTTGGGCCAAGGCTCTCCCTTCGGAGATCATCTCCTGATCAATCCAAACGGGAAGTACAGAATGAGGCGCATCCACATTTTGCAGCCCCTGGAGAAGCTTCGCCATATCACTCTCGCTGGCATAAACAGCTTTACATGCGCGTTTCTGAACGGAAGCGAAGGCTCGATCCAGAGTCATGGCAACAGCACCTATATCAACTGGCAGGAAACGTTCCAGGTCTATGGATCTTATCGCTAATGCCCGTTGATGGAACTCCGCCTCATCGGGCTGCACCACGAGGCAAAGCTCACCTGATTCTCCCTCGAATCGCACAACGCCAAACCCGACCCGTGCCTGACCCAAGACCTCGTTTCGGATTGTATCTGCCATCCGCCCGTCATCTTCCGCAGAGCGGCCGACATCAGCCCAGGCAATGGTCTGGATCAGCTTGAACTGGTTGCTTTCGAAGGCTTGGAGGATCGGTGTGACGTCCAGCACATTCCGGCTCAGGAACTCCCCGCGCTCCACCAAAAGCACGTCGGCATTCACGGCTTGAGACGACCCGCAGCTACCGAGGCTCCGGAAGGTTTCCGCTCCGTGCGAACGCAAGGCAGGCAGTACGTGGTCCAAGAGCGGTGGCTTTGTGGAATCTGCGCCTATCCAGCAGTAGTCGACGAGTCCCCCATCGAAAGTCGTTTTCCCGGTCAGGTCTACGAGTAGATGCGATGCTTGAGGGGTGAAGTTACCCACTAGAAGAACGTCTTTTCGATCACCTTCCAAGAGGCCGCGATTTAGATCAGTGACAGCAATGCCGTTAGGTGCTTGCTGGACCTCCGTCGTTGAAGGTGCGTTCTCCTCATACACATAGTTGGAGAGGGCGGATGATAGGTTGAGTCGTGCGATCTCCGCGGAGGCAGCCTTTTGCATATTGAAAATCTGCTGATCCTGGCCGGACTGAAGGGCACTGGCCAACTTGTCTTGGAGTTGCAGAAGGTCGTTTACGGACTCATGAAGCAGGTTGGCTCCGACAAATATCTCGATGAATGAAGACATCCGTTGAAGATCGGCAGTGGCAGTGGTCCGAGCGTTCACAAGGGCGATTTCGCTGGCCTTCTGCTTCTCAGTCAGGAAGGCTTGAAAATCGGGCTCGCCCTTTAGAAGCTGATCAGTGAAAATGAGGGCCTGCTCGATTGCTTCATAGTCGTCCGATTGCTCCAGCTGCCGCAGACGGACCACCGCCTTTGCAACATCAAGCGGATTGACCAAGCTGCGCTTCGCCTTCGTGAAAAGCCCCATATCTGACAGCAGCGCCTCCAGTCGTCCGTGAGCGGCTTCCAACGCGAGGCGTTGCTGCTCAGCGGCCGCAGCTCTTCGCTTCTCTTCGGCTTCCTTCTCAGCGGCTTCCCCGGCGGCTTTGAGTTCGATACTCGCAAGCGTCTGTAGCTTTTCAAGGGTGCGGGTTCCGCTTCCCTGAGCCTCCTGACAAATGGCTGTCGCGTTTGCCCAGGACTCTTCGAGTATCGCCAATCCGCATTCAAGCTGCCGCTGAGCCTCTAACAGCTTCGCACGCGTAACCAGGAAAACGGAAGCATCTGATTGATGCACCGTTGTCTCACCTGTTGAGGCGACCTCGGTCGACACAGCAGAAGAATGCTCGGAAAGCTGTCGAAGTTGCTCGTCGAGCTTCGCCCGGATCTCCTCCAGATATGGCTTCATCTGATGAGAGTCAGCACCTGCGATGATAGCGGTGAGGCAGATGTCGAGGATTTTCTCCAGGTCACCCTGAGGCCCGACCTCCACACAGGCCGCGAAGGCGGCAGTAGCGGCCGCTTCGGCTGCCAACGCCGCTTCGTAAGCTCGCTTGTCTGTGTGGCCAGATGCTTTGAAGTTAATGAACTCGGCGCGATCAGCGAAGCCGGCGGCACGAGCTGCTTCGAACTCCGCGCGTTGGTCAAAACCGCCTTCGGCCGCGACTCGGTAGTCCGCTGGCTTGTCAAAGCCAGACAGCCGGTAGCGACGATATTCTTGAAATGAGGCGAAGCCTTCCTGCCGAGCGTCGGAATAGTCCTGCGCGGATGCAAAGCCACCTGCTTTCGCCGCCAGGAAGTCTTCTCTCAAGTCGAAGCCTGCAGCCGTCGCCTCACGTAACTCGTCAGCGCTTCGGAAGCCTCGAACGGCTAGGTCTTCAATTTGGGAAATGCTATGTTCATCGAGCGGAATATCCGAAAAGCCAAAGGCTCGCGAAAACAGAACCTCGGCCTTCTTTGTTCCTGGACCACGGTCGCCGTCAATTGCGGACGTGTAGAAGCCAAGCTTGCTCAAAGCGGTCTGCAGTCGCTTGATCAGTAGGATTTCTTGCCGGCGCGCCTCATCCAGCCTAGCCTGCTCTTCACGCCGTATCGCCTGCTGCCGCTCCCGATAAATCTGACGCTCAGCGTCCATACGCCGACGTTGGTCCTGGTTACGCATATCTTGCTCGATCATCTCCCCCATGAGGTTGATGATCCCGCCAAGGTTCTGGGATTGGCTAGGTCCCGTGCCCAAGCCCGATGCGAGAACGCACGTGCACAAAAACAGCCTAGTCTTCAATGACATGAATAGCCCCCAAATTACCCCAATATCACGCTACACAACCGGTAGCCGCCTGCAACCAGAATCTGCACATCTGTCCTGATTTGGTTGTAGTCAGGGGTTTCATCGGTGGAGCGGCGTTTCCAGCAAGATGCATTAGAGGCAAACTATTGGGGAGGCGGATCAGCGGTAGCGAGATGCTGAGTTGGAAGCGCTCGGAAACACGAATCCCATTCTAACCCAACTTCATCAAATAGACCTTGCCCCAGAAGCAGGAACTTTGATCGGCGTCCAATCTGTCGGTAGAACGAGATGTGCAAGCTTTAATCAACCGCTCCCGAAAACTCCATCTATGAGACCGAACGCCCGCATCTGAAGCTGTCATCTGCCTCCACTTCGTCAACGCCTCTGTCGCGCGAGGCGGGCATCAATTACCGATGCCAGTCGGCGGGGGCATCCATCCTATCGGTTCAGACCAGCCGCTTTCGGAGCCGGAGCAAGCCATGCGCACACGTGCTGCCCAGCCTGCCTTCAGCAGCTGAATCCGAAACGTGCGACATTTGACAGTACGGGCCGGAAGCACCGACCCGCAGTTCCTGCAATGATTAACCCGTCACTCGCATCGACATCCCGCCGTCGATAGTAAGGACCTCACCGGTTATGAACGGGTTACACAGCAGCTCCAATGACGCAGTTGCGACATCCTCAACAGTACCCTCACGGCGCAGCGGAATGCGGTTTTGGATGTTATGTGCTTTGGCCGTATCCGTCATCGCGTCATGGAAACGGGTGCGAATAATGCCTGGCGCGATTACATTCACACGGATATTCTCTGACCCATGGTCGAATGCCAAGGCGCGAGCAAGAGGAATGAGGGCGCCTTTCACTGTCTGGTAAGCGACTGTTCCTGGGCATCCCCTGAGGCCCGCAACAGATGATACCAAAAGGACGGAACCACCATTCTTCGCCAGGAGAGCATGAGCGGCTTTGAATAGGTGGAAAACGGGATGAACATGGATGTCGAAGGCTTGCATCCAGCTCTCGGTTGCCAAGTCTGTGATCTTTCCGGGAGCTGGACCCCCAGCAGCGTGGATGAGCATATCCAGTCTTCCGAATGCCAAACCAGCGCGTGCTATAAGGTCCTGCGCTTGCTCCGGCACCGATACGTCGGCTTCTAGGAAGACCACCCGATCATCGCCGAACTCAGCTCGCAAGGCACCGGCTTCAGGCGTTTCTTCGCGGCCATTGATCAGCGCCTTTCCGCCGTTCTGAAGGATCAACCGGGCGATCGCCAGTCCGATGCCGCGGGTACCGCCAGTGACAACGGCGACGTGATCTTTGATATCGTACATCATCAGGTCCTACTCTTTCGTGATATTTTTAGTTCAGTGCCCAGTGCGGAATCGCACTGGCGATGGCTGGGATCATCATGACAAGCACGAGAACGAAGACTTCAGCGCCGATAAATGGCCAGACGTATCGGATTGTCTCGTGATATCTGCACTTCGCGATAGAAGTGGCCACGAACAGAAGCACAGCAACGGGTGGCGTCGTCGATCCAATCTGCGTTGCCATGGTGAGCGCGATCCCTAGCTGGAATTGGTCGATCCCAAAGCGTTGACCAATGAAGACGGCGATGGGAACTGCGATGATCAGGACTGCCATGGAGTCGATGAACATCGTCAGGATCAGCATGACAACGACCAGGAGAGCGAACACCAAAAGCGGCTCGGTCGTGACCGACATGATGCTCGAAAGGATCATCTGGTTGAAGTTGAGGTATGCAAGCAGCCAGCCAAAGCCGCCGGCAATACCGATTATTCCTGCCACCATCGCTGTGGTCAGACCTGCTGATAGCAAGATTGCGGGAAGTTCGTTCAGCTTGATCGTCCTGTAGAAGACGACCGACACGACGAAGGAGTATACGCATGCAACCACGCCCGCTTCCGTCGCTGTGAAGATCCCGCCTAAGATTCCCCCAACGATGATAAGCGGAGCCAGAAGGGCGGACCAGACAGTGGTTAAGGAGCGCAATGCGCGTTTAGAATCGAAACGCCCCCTGCCCTGCATTTCGGGGTACTTTTTGACGTTCAGCGACTGGAAGTAGACCACACTCATCATCGAGAGTGTCACGAGGAGGCCGGGAATAATGCCGCCGAGGAAGAGGCCTCCGATGGAAACATTGGCAAGAGCTCCATAGACGATCATCGTCATCGAGGGCGGGATAATTGCTCCGATGGTCGAGGAGGTCGCAGTGACCGCGGCCGCGTAACCTGCTTTGTACCCTTGCTCTTTCATGGCGGGGATGAGGACGCCACCAATGGCAGACGTGTCTGCCGTAGACGAACCCGAAATCCCGGCAAAAGCCATAGAGGAAACAATGTTGGCATGCGCCAAACTGCCACGAAGATGCCCCACCACCGCGGTTGCAAATTCAACCAGTCTACGGCTGATCCCTCCTTTCGCCATCAACTCACCTGCCAGGATGAAATAGGGCAAGGCGAGCAAGCTGAAGGAGTCGAGCGTCGTAAACATCTTCTGTGAAAACAGTGGCAGGACCAACTGCGGCACAGAAAGAAACCCTGCCAGTCCAACCAGCCCCATAGCGAGAATTATGGGAAGTCCGCTGAAAATCAACACGAGCATGACAATGAACACGAGAGCGAGCATCATGACTACGGCTCTCCCAGTGTGTCGATCACCTGATGGCCAGCAAAAGATGCAGTGATCCGCCGGATCCCGATGAGCACCATGTAGGCGGCGCCCATCAGGATGCCCATATAGACCCAGTTCATCGGCAGACCGAGACCTGCACTGCGCTGCGTGCGGAGCAGGCCCATGAATTGATAAGTCCCCAGCGCGATCGCTATGCCTAGGCCGATCCAGCAGAGATCAATGAAGCGAACAAACCAACGTCTGCCACTCTCGCTGAGGACGTTCCGGAGACCTGCAATCCCCATGTGCATTCCGCGCCGATAGGCGACAGGAATAGCCAGGAAGACCAACCATATCTGCCCGTATCTCTGAAACTCCTCGCTCCAGCTCAGCGAAACATTCAAGAAGTAGCGGTTGAAGACTTGTGCCGTTCCCACAGCGATCATCGCCGCGAACGTGACAATGACGATCGTCTCGACGAGACGATCAACGATAGACATCAAGCGTATCATTTGCTGCCCCGTGAGGCGCGATGGGCCGCAAAGGCCCATCGTCACCAACTTATTTCTCTGAGCGGATTTGGGTTAGCAGATCGGTTGCACCGATGTCGGAAGCCAGTTGCTCCTGCAAGGGCTGAGCGGCTTCTACAAACTTCGTGGTGTCCACATCGGTGATGGTCATGCCTTCAGCGGCCAGCTTCTGAAGTGCCTCTTGTTCTTTGCCGGCGGCCATGGCTCTTGCCACCGTCAAGGAGAAGTCTGCAGCCTCCTGCACTAGCGCCTGCTGCTCCGGGCTCAACTGGTTCCAGAGGTTAAGTGAGTAAGTCATGACCGTCGGTCCGAAGAGATGTCTGGTCAGAGCAAGGTGATCAGACACCTCATAGAGCTTGGCAGAATAGGCCATGGATGCCGCATGCTCAAAGCCATCCAGGACTCCCGTCTGCAGGGCCGTGTACACCTCATTGAACGACATCGGTGTGGCATTGGCGCCCATAGCGTTAAGGGCCGCGACATATATGGGCGATTGGATCGTTCTGATTTTCAGACCAGTCACGTGGTCAGGTTCATTGATCGCCTTTCCGCGGGTGATCACATTTCTGTAGCCCCAGCTAAAACCGTAGCCGAGGACTTTGAAGCCGCTGCCTTCAAAATCAGCTTGCAGCGCATTGCCGACATCTCCGTCCAAGACACTTGCCACGTGGGCGTAGTCTTTCCAAAGGAAGGGAAGGTCGAGCACGCCCACCTTGGGGATGAAGGTGTTGTACGTGGCGGTGCCGCCGATGTGCATGGTGGCTCCCGAACCAAGCTGGAGCGCTTGAATGACGTCAGCATCACTTCCGAGTGCGCTTGAGCCGTGCACTTCCACGCTGATGTCGTCAGTGTGGCTCTCAACGTAGTTCTTGAAAAGCAGGGCTGCTGCGCCGTTGTCGTTTTCCAGGTCAGCGGTCGACGAAAACCCGAACTTGATAGAAACTTCCTGGGCTGAGGCGACTGTCGTGAGGGCGAGCGCCGCCACACTTGCGATCATCAACGTCCTTAGCATCTTTTCCTCCCTTAGCTGCTAAAGTAGATAATATCTCATACAATAAGACAAGATTTGTCAAGCTGACTTGGAAATGGCAGAGGGTTATGTCAAACAGCATGCTCATCGAGGTTGCCGTCCAAGGCCGGTTCCAATGCCAGCAGTTACGAAAGAAAAGACATCAACCGGCGATCCCGGTGCCTGGAAAGCCTTGATTGCCAATCTTGACCCGCGCATGCGCGTGCATGATCAGCTCGGGCTGGCCATTGTTCGCGGTGATATAGAGCCGGGCAGCCTTCTCCCGGCGGAGCATAATCTCTGCGAGATCTTGGGCGTCAGTCGCACGGCGATGCGTGAAGCGGTCCGAGGGCTGGCAGCGAAAGGACTTGTGGACTCCAGACCAAAACGGGGAACGATTGTTCGTGACCCCTCGGAGTGGAACCATCTAGATCCTGATGTTCTTCAATGGCGAATAGAGGTATCGGATGTTGATACCTACCTGAGCAAAATGTTTCAGCTGCGACGCGCCACGGAGCCGGAAGCCTCGGCTATCGCTGCACAAGCGGCGACAGCCGACGATCATACGCGCATTCGTGCAGCTTTTCAGGCGATGGTCGAGGCCGGCAACGACAATGTACGATGGGTCGAGGCCGATCTGAGGTTCCATAGGGCCATTTATCTCGCCACTCATAACGAGTTCTTCTGGCCCATCGGCCAGCTGTTCAGTATTGGTCTTCGTCAAATGTTTTCCATTGCGGCGCAAGGATCGCATCGGGCCCGCGCGATCCAGGAGCATGGTGAACTGTGTGAAGCTATCATAGCCCGTGACCCGTCATTGGCCCGTCAGTTGGCGCTGAACCTGCTCGGCAATGCAAGCAGTGATATTGAAAGGATATTGGTCGCAAAAGCCTAGGTCCTGTTCACAGAGTTCTACCGTCTAAAGCAGTCTCGGCGGATCGTGAACCGACATGACGAGACCGGAGATTCTCCCTTGCTCTGGCCGCCGCCAAACCAGCTGTCATACTGCCCGATGACAAGTTTCTGTCCTTGCAGGTTCGGAAGTCGCAGGCGGTTACCAAGCCCCGGCCGAGGCTCCCTCCGCTTTCAGCAGACAACACCGCCGCACTTGCTAGCTGAGCAGCACCCCGACTTAAGCTAGGTGAGAATGGCGAGAGTCGCGGCCGTTCTTCAACAGTCGCGGGCCGATGGCTGCTACAATTTTTGCTACAAGGGACGCTTCCTAGACACCCCTAACTGATTGAATTTGCTAACTACCGTCTGCAAGAGCAATCCCTCTCTGTCCGCCATTTCCCACCTGTCCGACCCGGAGACATAGGTAACGGTTTGTCCCTAAGACATGGGTGACAACCTCGTGCCGAACGGGTTGTCGATGGTTTGCAATGTTCTCTGCTCCAGGTCGATATATCCGAGATCATAGTGCATGAAGCTGACGAGCCAAATGCCGTCGTCGACTTCCTTGAGCCCGAGCCTCTGTCCGGCCAGCACCGTCGAGATATTGATCTTCTTGCGATGGATGCAAAGCCGCCCGCAGTTGGTGACGATGGCGTCGCGATCGTGGAAGGGATAGTCGATGTCCGGCAGGCCCTGATAGAGTCTGGGCGATGTGGTGTAGAGCTCTGCCGGTACCTTCATAGACAGCGCCTCATGCGGCCGTTCTTCATTGAATTCGCTGACGAAACCGTCGAAACGCATCTGCTGCTGCAGGATATTGCGGCCCGGCGGCCTCGTCGCTTCCTTCTTGAGCGTCAGGTGCATGCGCTCGTGGCGGCCGTTCTCCTGCGGGTGGCCGGGACGGATGCGCTCGAGGGCGATGCCGAGCCTGAGCCACCAGACCGAGAGCTTTGACAGATTGTAGAGCCCGTTGGGACTGGCGAAGGGCAGGCCGTTGTCGGAGCGGATCGCGGCCGGTAGGCCCCGCTCGGCAAAAACCCGCCGAAAGGCCTCGAAGACACCCTGTTCGCGCGTCGATTCGAAGGCCTCGCAACACAGAAGATAGCGCGAGAGCTGGTCGGTGATCGTCAAGGGGTAACAGTATTGGCCGTTGCCCAGCTTGAACTCGCCCTTGAAGTCGGCGCACCAGAGATCGTTGGGACCAGGTGCTGCCGATAGCTGCGTGCCGACGGCCTTGTTCGCCCGGTTCCTCTTGCGGGCCTGGCTCACAAGGCCATGACGATCGAGTACGGCGTGTACGGTGCTCTTTGCCGGAATGCGCACATCGCCGGCCAGCCGTTTGACGAGCAGTTCCCTGATCTTCCTGGCACCCCAGTAAGGCTTCTCCTTCTTGAGGCGAACAATCATCGCCTCAACCGTATCCGGCAACTGGTTGGCATAGCGCACCGGCCGTCGGGATCGATCGGTCAGCGCTTCTAGGCCATCATCCTTGTAGCGGTTGAAGATCTTGTAGCCGGTCTTGCGCGAGATGCCGAACGCTCGGCACACCTCGCTCATGCCTTCGCCCTCAAGCAGCCGGGCGACAAATCGTAGACGTTCCTCCATGACCGAAGTCTCTCTCCACGGCATCGACACCTCCCGACAAAGTCGAAAAGTGTTACCCATGTCTCCGGTACGAAATGTCACCTATCTCCCAGGTCGGACAACCGAGATCATTTGCTCTAGTTCAGGCATCAGGCCCATTTTTCGTGGCTCCTGGGTCAAGGCTGGCTTTGTCGTGTCAGGAATGGCGCGGCGCGACTAGGTCCGCGCAAGGAAGGACGGGCATAGCTTTGGTGGCCCGATGAACGGGTTCCACAAAGGGCAATGTAAATGTCTCATGATCTCGACCTTCCGGGCGCCATTTCCGAGCAAATGCTCACCCTCTTCCTCGAAGACAACGACCTTGACACGTTGACGGATGTTCTCGTCGAGGCGCTGGAGGAGGCGCTTGCGATATTGCAGGATGAAATTATCGGCGAGACTTTGCACTGACGGCCGAGCCAAGGCCTCGCGAAAAATGACGTCAGTTTAAGAACGGTTATAAGAAAAACCGGAACAAGCTTCCTCCCTGGGGGTTCTTCTGCGCGGAAGGGCAACGAAAGGAGAAAGACATGAAAAAGATCCTCATTGCTTCTAGCGCTATTCTCGCAGCCATGTTCGCAACCGGCGCCTCCGCCCAGGAAGGAACCGCCAGCGGTGCAGCCGGTGGGGCCGTAACCGGCGCCATCATCGGCGGGCCTGTCGGTGCTGCCGTCGGCGGGATTGCCGGTGCAGCCCTGGGTACGGCCATCGACCCGCCGCCGCAGGAAGTCATCCGCTACGTCGAGACGCAGCCTGCTCCTTCGGCACGTGTCGCCGTTGAAGAGGAAATCGTCGTCGGCAAGCCCCTGCCCGAGACTGTCGTCCTGACGCCGGTGCCCGAGCATGAGACCTATGCTTATGCAGTCGTCAACGAGCAGCGCGTGATCGTCGATCCGCAGACCCGCACGGTGGTGCAGGTCATTCAGTAAGTTCTGGCGTCAGAATGTTGATCTAGAGCCCCGCTCACCGGCGGGGCTCTTTATTGTCTTGTCAGACGAGCACCGCCTGATCGACGCGGTCCTCGGCACCAAAGAAGCGAAGGTAACGCTCCACCTCCGCCGGATCGCCGGTCGCCTTGCGCGGATTGTCGGACAGCTTGACGGCGGGGCGGCCGTTCGCCTCGCTCACCTTGCAGACAAGCGAGATCGGCTTCAGGCTCTCCACATATTGAGGGGCGCAGCCGGCGAAGTCATTGGTGAGGTTGGTACCCCAGCCGAAGCTCATCCGAACCCGACCCTCGAAATGGCGGTAGGTGTCGATGATCGCATCGACATCCAGTCCATCCGAAAAGATCAGAAGCTTGCTTCTCGGATCTCGTCCCATGCGCTGCCACCAGTCGATGATCTTCTCTCCGCCCTCGATGGGCGGTGCGCTGTCGGGTCGAAACCCCGTCCAGTCCGCAACCCATTCCGGCGCATCGCGCAGGAAGGCCGTCGTACCGAAGGCGTCTGGCAGGACGATGAGCAGGTTGCCACCATAGAGCCGGTTCCAGTCCTTCAGGACCTTGTAGGGGGCAGCCCGCAGTTCCTCGTCCGAATCCGCCAAGGCTGCCATTACCATCGGGAGTTCGTGCGCATTGGTTCCCACCGCTTCCAGGTCAGAATCCATCGCGAGAAGCACGTTGCTGGTGCCGGTGAAGCCGGCACCGATCCCTTCCTTCAGGGCTTCCACGCACCAGCGCTGCCACAGGAAACTGTGACGCCGGCGCGTCCCGAAATCGGATATCCGAAGCCCCGGAAGCGCCCGCAGACGCTCGACCTTCTCCCACATCTTGGCCTTGGCCCGCGCATAGAGCACATCGAGAGCAAAGGGGCCCATGTGCCGCATGGCTGCACGAGAACGCAACTCGTTGATGATGGCGAGCGCCGGGATTTCCCACATCGTGGTTTCCATCCAGCGGCCGTGGAAGTTCAGCTCATACTGGCCGTCGCGCTTGGAGAGTTCGTATTCCGCCAGCTGGAAGGTTGCGAGCCAGTTCAGGAACTCAGGCTCGAAGATCTGCTTGCGTCCATAGAAGGTGTTACCGGCAAGCCAGATCATCTCCTTCTTAGACAGGTGGAGGCTGCGCGCGTGGTCCAGCTGCTCACGTAGTTCCCGCTCGTCGATCTCCTCCGCCAGGCGTACCGTCTTCGTCCGGTTGATAAGGGAGAATGTCGCATCGACGTCCGGATAGAGCTTCCATATCATCTGCAGCATCAGGAGCTTATAGAAATCGGTATCGATCAGGCTGCGAATGATCGGGTCGAGCTTCCAGGTGTGGTTGTAAACCCGGGTAGCGATATCGGTCTTCGTCATGCCTGTCCTGCCTTGGCCCAGGGGGGCCGGCTCGACTCATCGGAACGAAGGCCAGTCCGCGAACCGCCTCCGGGTCGCAAGACTTAGGGAAAAATCACCGGCAAGTCCACACGCCAATTCGGCCGCGGCAGGTCGCGGCCGAAGGTACCAGAATGGAATTCGTGTCAGTTGGCTGGTGCGTTGGCGGCCGGCGGAGCAGCCGCCGGATCCGCAGACGGCTGCGCCTCTTGCGTGACGGGCGCCGTGTCTCCGGCAGGCGGCGTCGCCGTCTGTTCTGCAGGCGGCTCAGTCGACTGGCCCCAGATCTCGGCAACGCCCCAGGCGATCATGACGAGGACGATGCCGGCAATCAGTACCTTCAGAACCGGAAAGCCCGCGCGACCCTGTCTCGCCTCCGTGCCGCTCAAAGGCTTTTCGGTGGTACCAGGATGTCGGCTGCCGGTACTGGGATCATTGGGATCAAAACGGGTGTTCATCTGATGTCGCTCCTCTGCGCGGCCGGGCTCGGCCGATCTCTTGGCAGGGGAACGATCTGCGCCCAGCGAAGTTCCGTCGGGTCAATAACCGACGGTGCGGTCGACGACATGCTGCATCGGCTGGTTCGCCTCATGTCGGTCGATCTGTTGCTCGACGTGACGCAGGAGTGCCCGCACATCGGTCGCAGAGGCAGCGTGCGGCGTGATGATGATGTTCTCCAGGCTCCAGAACGGGCTGTCTGCCCGTAGCGGCTCGACCTCGAAGACGTCCAGCGAGGCGCCGCGTAGTGTCCCGTTGCCGAGGGCTTCCAGCAGGTCTCGCTCCACCTGGCTTCCGCCCCGCCCGGCGTTGATGAACGCCGGACCGCCAAGGGCGCCACCCCGCCGAAGCTTGCGAAACAGGCTTGCGTCGAAGAGTGCTTGGGTATCCGGTGTCAGGGGAAGAAGCCCGACCAGAATATCCGTTCTCGACAGGAAATCGTCGAGCCCGGAGATGTCGAAGGTGTCGATGCCTTCGATGTCCTTCGCACTTCTCGACCAGCCGATCACATTGAAGCCCATCATCTTCAGCTTTGCTGCCGAATCCCGCCCGAGCACGCCGAGGCCCATGATGCCGACCGTGACGTCCTTCGCCTCCGGCTGCGGCAGTTCGCGCCACAGATGATCGCGTTGCTGCCTCAGATAGGCCGGAGCCTGGCGCAGATGGCTGAGGCATTGCAGCACCACCCACTCGCTCATGCGGGTGGTGAGGCTTTCGTCGACGAAGCGGACAATGGGGAGCGGAGGCAGATCGGGTATGGTGAGGATGTGATCGACGCCGGCGCCGCCGGAGAACAGCACCTGGAGATTGGGCGCCCGGAGAAACAGGTCGCGATCGGGCTTCCACACGACTGCATATCGCGCCGACGACAGATCCTGATCCTTGTCGGCCGCCAGCATTACCTTGCGCCCCGGCAAGGCGTGGCTGAGGGCGGCGTCGATTTCACGACGCTCGAACTTCAGATCGATGACGACGGCCGGTTTGGAAGATGACATGGAATCCTCGTCGCACTACTGGCTGATGGCAGCCGTGTCGACCGCCCTGAGATCAAAGGCCGCGGCCATCAGTGCCTTGGTATAGTCCTGCTGAGGCGCCTGGAAAATTTGCTCCGACGGCCCTTCCTCGACGACCTTGCCACCGCGCATGACGATGACATGGTTGGCGAGCGCCTTCACGACCTTCAGGTCGTGGCTGATGAAGAGGTAGGCGAGTTCGTGCTTCTTCTGCAGGTCGCGCAGAAGGTCGACCACCTGCGCCTGCACCGTCATGTCGAGCGCTGAAGTCGGCTCGTCCAGCATCACGAAACGTGGCTTCAGCACCATGGCTCGAGCAATGGCGATGCGCTGCCGCTGCCCGCCGGAGAACTCGTGGGGGTAGCGCCAGCGGGTGTCGGGATCAAGCCCGACCTCGGTCAGGGCCCAGCGCACCCGTTCGTCGCGCTCGTCCGGGGAGAGCGACGGCTCATGGACCTTCAGCCCCTCCGCGATGATTTCACCCACGGACATGCGCGGGCTGAGCGATCCGTAGGGATCCTGGAAGACGACCTGGAGGCGATCACGCAGCGGCCGCATCTGCTTGAACGAGTAGTTGCCGATGTCATTGCCTATGAAGGCGATCCTGCCCTCCGACGAGATCAGGCGCGCCAGCGCGAGACCGAGCGTTGTCTTGCCCGATCCAGATTCCCCCACCACGCCCAGCGTTTCGCCGGCCCGCAGCGACAGGCTGACGCCATCGACGGCCTTGACGTGATCCACGACCCGCCGCATCAGGCCTGCCTTGATCGGGAACCAGACACGAACATCCTGCCCTTCCATTACGATCGGCTTGGTGGGATCCGCCACCGGCGGTTCGCCCCGGGGTTCGGACGCCAAGAGGTGGCGCGTGTACTCGTGCTGCGGGTGTGTGAACACGTCCTCGACATTGCCGGTTTCGACAATCTTCCCCCGGGTCATGACACAGACGCGGTCTGCAAACTTGCGGACGATGCCGAGATCGTGGGTGATGAAGAGCATGGACATGCCATGCTCGCCCTTCAGCCGGCTCAGGAGTTCGAGGATCTGTGCCTGAACGGTGACGTCGAGCGCCGTCGTCGGTTCATCCGCGACCAGGAGCTTCGGTCGGTTGGCGAGTGCCATGGCGATCATCACACGCTGCCGCTGGCCGCCGGATAGCTGGTGCGGATAAGCCTGCAGCCGCTTCTCAGGCTCACGGATGCCGACCTGGTTCAACAGTTCCAGGATGCGCGCCCGCGCCGCCTGGCCGGTCATGCCCTGGTGGAGATCGAGGATCTCGCCGATCTGCTTCTCGATCGTGTGAAGCGGATTGAGCGACGTCATCGGCTCCTGGAAGATCATCGTGATGTCGTTGCCGCGCACCTGCCTCAACATCTGATCGGAGGCCTTCAACAGGTCATGCCCGCCAAAGATAATTTCTCCGGAGGGATGGCTGGCGGCCGGATAGGGCAAGAGGCGCAGGATCGAATTGGCCGTGACCGACTTGCCGGAGCCCGATTCACCGACCAGAGCGACAACCTCGCCCGGCATGATGTCGAAAGAGACACCATCCATGGCGCGCGACGTCTCTTTCCCCTGGTGAAAGGCAACCGACAGATCGCGAACGGAGAGAAGAGGCTCGGTCATCGGTTCACCGGAAGGTCTTGCGCGGATCGAAGGCGTCGCGGATCGCCTCGCCGATGAAGATCAGCAGGGACAGCATGATCGACATGGTGAAGAAGGCGGTCAGCCCCAGCCACGGTGCCTGCAGGTTGTTCTTGCCCTGGGCGATCATCTCCCCCAGCGAAGGCGAGCCGGGCGGCATGCCGAAGCCGAGGAAGTCCAGCGATGTCAGGGTAGCGATCGAACCCGAGAGAATGAAGGGCAGGAAGGTCAGCGTCGCGACCATGGCGTTGGGAAGCAGGTGGCGGAACATGATGGTCCAGTTGCCGACACCGAGCGCGCGGGCAGCATTCACATATTCGAAGTTTCGCGCCCTCAGGAATTCGGCGCGGACAATGCCGACAAAGCCGACCCAAGAGAAGAGCAACATGATCCCGAGCAGGACGAAGAAGCCGGGTGGCAGGATCGCGGCAATGATCAACAGTATGTAAAGGACCGGCATCGACGACCAGATCTCGATGAAGCGCTGGAACAGGAGGTCCGTCCAGCCCCCGAAATAGCCCTGTATGGCCCCGGCCGTCACACCGATCACGGCGGAGGCTATGGTCAGCGCCAGGCCGAAGAGAACCGAGACGCGGAAGCCGTAGATGATGCGGGCGGTGACGTCCCGCGCCTGATCGTCCGTCCCGAGCCAGTTGAGATTGCCGAGGATGCAGGCCGGGTCCTCCGGTCCGAGCGGATAGCCCGCACAACGCTGCTCCTCTTCCATCAACCAGAAGGGTGCCGTGGGAGCAGAATGCGGGATGTTGGAGTTGACCGTCTGGTAGGAATAGCGGATCGGCGGCCAGATCATCCAGCCATTCGCCTCGATCTCGTCGGCAATGAAGGAGGACCGGTAGTCGGTGGTGGCGAGGAAGCCACCGAACTTCTCTTCCGGATAGTCCACCAGCACCGGAAACAGTATCTCGCCCTTGTAGGACGCTACAATCGGCCGGTCATTCGCGATGAACTCCGCAAACAGGCTGAGAGTGAAGATGACCATGAAGATCCAGAAGGACCAGTAGCCGCGTCCGTTTGCCTTGAAATTCTGCAGACGGCGGCGATTGGTAGGCGACAGCCAATCGCGTCGCGGGCGCGACATTGCGGCCGGCATCGTGGCGGGCGCCTCCATCACACATCCCTCCGCTCGAAGTCGATCCGCGGGTCGATCCAGGTGTAGATCAGGTCAGAGATCAGGCTGACGACGAGACCCATGAGCGAGAAGATGTAAAGCGTGCCGAAGACGATCGGATAGTCACGGTTGACGACGGCGAGGTAGCCGAGGCGCCCCAGGCCATCGAGCGAAAAGATATTCTCGATCAAGAGCGAGCCGGTGAAGAAGGCGGAGATGAAGGCTCCGGGAAAGCCGGCGATGACGATCAGCATGGCGTTGCGAAAGACGTGTCCGTAGAGCACGCGCCGCTCGGGCAATCCTTTCGCACGCGCGGTGACCACATACTGCTTGCGTATCTCGTCCAGGAAGGAGTTCTTGGTCAGCAGCGTCGTCGTCGCGAAGGCCGACAGTGACAGGGCGATCAGCGGCAATGTCAGGTGCCAGAAGTAGTCGATGATCTTTTCCCACCAGGTAAGCTGCGCAAAATTCTCCGACACCAGCCCGCGCAACGGGAACCAGTCGAAGAAGGAGCCTCCGGCAAACAGGACGATCAGCAGGATGCCGAAAAGGAAGCTCGGGACTGCGTAGCCGACGATGATGATCCCTGAGGTCCAGATGTCGAAGGCGGACCCGTCCTTGACCGCCTTTCGGATCCCGAGCGGGATCGAGATCAGATAGGAGATGATGAGGATCCAGAAGCCGAGCGAAATGGAGACCGGCAGCTTGTCGATGATCAGGTCCATCACCGAAGCGTTGCGGAAGAAGCTCTCGCCGAAATCGAAACGGATATAGTCCCACATCATGTCGAGGAAGCGGGTGAGCGGCGGCTTGTCGAAACCGAACTGCTGCTCGAGCTTGGCTATGAATTCCGGATCCAGTCCCTGCGCCCCGCGATACCGGGAGTTGTCCTCAAAGCCGCCGCCCTGGGAGCCGAGAAGATCTCCGCCACCGGAGAGCCTGTCGGAGGCACTGTCCCCCTGACCGGTCAGTTGCGCGATCACCTGCTCGACAGGGCCGCCCGGCGCAAACTGCACCACCAGGAAGGATATGCCCATGATGCCGATCATGGTCGGGATCATCAGCAGCAGGCGTCGGAGAATATAGGCACCCATCAGGAGCTAGCTCCGGAAACGGCGGGAGCACGAGCGCTCGGCATGGTCAGCGTCAACCGATATCGTCCTTCCTTCACGGCCAGGGCCGCATGTTTGGTGATTCGTACGACTAGTGATGCCACAGTGCCCGGCGGGAGGCTAGTTCGCGGCCTTGGTGGACCACCAGATCGCCGGAAAGCCCAGGGAATACTCCGGCAGTTCTTCCGGGTGTGCGATCGTGTCCCAATAGGCGATGCGCGATGTCTTCGAGCTGTAGCTCGGCACAATGATATGATGCGCGAGCAGAACCCGGTCGAGGGCCCGCACGGCGGCAATCTGCTCGTCGCGATCCTTGGCGAAGATCACCTTGCGGATGAGGGCGTCGACCCCCGGATCGCTGATGCCGCTGTAGTTCTGCGACCCTTCGCGCTTCGCGGCGTCGGAACTCCAATACTCGGCCTGTTCGTTGCCCGGGTTCATGCTCTGGCTCCAGGCATTGTACATGACGTCGAAATCGCGCGAACGCCAGCGGTTGGTGAACTGCGACTGCTCGACGCTACGGACCGTGGCTTCGACGCCGATCATCTTCAGGTTTCGCGAGAATGCCAGCGCGACGGGCTCGATAGTCGGCCCGCCGAGCATGATCTCGAAGCTCAGCGGTTCGCCCGTCTTAGCATTGACCATTCGGTTGCCGCGGAGTTCATAGCCTGCTTGGCGCAAGAGGCTCACGGCCTTCCGCAGGTTCTCGCGCAGCTTCTGCGGATCACCATTCACCGGGTTCGCGTAGGGTGTCGTGAAGACTTTGGCGGGCACGAGATCCTTCACCTCGTTCAGGATTTCCAGTTCCCGTCCCTCCGGCAGCCCGGAGGACGCAAGCTCGGTGCGGAAGAAGAAGCTGTCGACGCGGTCGTAGGAGTCGTAGAAGATGGTGCGCCGCAGTTCCTCGAAATCGAAGGCGTAGTTGAGCGCCTCGCGCACCCGCGGGTCCGAGAACTTCTCACGGCGCGTGTTGAAGACGAAGCCGACCATGACACCGACCTTGCGAAGCTCGTTCTCGTGCTCCTCGAGCTTGACGCGGCCATCCTTCACCGCCGGGAAATCATAGGCAGTCGCCCAGCGGCGGGCGGTATTCTCCCACCAGTAGTCCTCGTTGCCCGAGCGGAAGGATTCAAACATCACGTCGCGGTCGGCATAGTAGCGGTAGGTGATGGTGCGGAAGTTGTTCTGGCCGATGTTCACGTTGAGCTTGCTGCCCCAGTAGTCGTCGCGCAATTCGTAGGAAACGACGGAGCCCGGTGTCACGGAGCCCACCTTGTAAGGACCCGAACCGACCGGCGGCTCAAGCGACGTGCGGGTAATATCGCGCGGCTGGCCGTTCGGGCCGGTGCCCTCCCACCAGTGCTTCGGCACGATCGTCAACTGGCCAACGATCTGGGGCAGTTCCCGGTTGTTCGGCTCGTCAAACGTGAAGGTGATCTCGCGGTCGCCGGTCTTTTCGGCGTTGACGACATGGCGATAATAGAACTCCATCTGCGGGACGTTCTTCTTCGCGTTTTCGAAGCTGAAGATCACGTCTTCCGGTGTGACCGGGTTTCCGTCGGCCCACTTCGCCTCCGCCCGCAACCGGAAGGTGACCGAGGAATAGTCCGCGGGATAGCTGAGGGTCTCGGCCAGCAGCCCGTACATCGAATTGAGTTCGTCATCTGCCGTGACAAGCAGAGGCTCGTAGACATGTCCAAGGCCGCTCGCAGGCTCGCCGCGTGCAAGGAGCGGGTTGAGCGTGTCATAGCTTCCCTCCACAGCCAGGCGCAACGCTCCCCCCTTTGGCGCCTCCGCATTGACGTAGTCGAAATGCGGGAAGCCCTCCGGGTACTTCAGTTCGCCGACCGTGGCGATGCCATGCTGCCAACGACGATCCGGCTCCTGCGCGAGCGCTCCTGCGGGCAGGGTTGATGACGCGAATGCCAACGAGAAAATCAGGGTAGCGAACCGGCGAGCCAACATGCGGGATCCCTTTTGTGTTCTTGTTGACCGGGAGCATAGGGCAAAGCGCGGCAAAATACAGGCGTAGAGCGCTCACATCCGCATTATCGGCTCGATTCGATCCTGCATCTCCGTTTCAACAAAATCGTCTTTCACGCTAGATTCGGCTGAAGTGATTTGCGGGGACGACGGCAGGCATGCACGGCACAACACGATTCATGACCCGGCTCCTGGCCGCAGGAGCGGGACTTCTCCTGATCGCCGGCCAGGCGGTGGCCGAGACGCCGGCAAAGGAACTGTTCGGAGGAGCAAAGCTGCCAAGCCGTACCGAGCCCGCTCCCCATGGCTCCTATGCCAAGGGATGTATAGCAGGCGCGGTCGCCATCCCGACCGACGGGCCCACCTGGCAGGCGATGCGCCTTTCCCGCAACCGCCGCTGGGGGCATCCTCAGATGATCGCCCTCCTCGAACGCTTCTCCCGCGACGCGGCGAGCCTCGGCTGGGGAACGGGCATCCTAGTGGGCGACATCTCGCAGCCACGCGGAGGCCCCATGCTCTTCGGGCATGCCTCGCACCAGATCGGCCTCGATGCGGACATCTGGTTCACGCCGAAGCCCTCGCAGCCGCTTTCACGGCAGCAGCGCGAGGATCTTCCGTTCACCTCCATGCTCGACAAGAGCAAGTTCCTCACCGTCGATTCCAGGCGCTGGACCGACACCCACGCACGGGTGGTCATGCAGGCTGCCAGTTACCCGCAGGTGGAGCGCGTCTTCGTCAACCCCGCCATCAAGAGGAAGCTCTGTGACACCTGGCGCGGCGATCGGTCCCTGCTCGGCAAGGTGCGGCCTGTCTACGGCCATGACGAGCATTTTCACATCCGCATCCATTGCCCGACGGGCGCAGCCGGCTGCAAGCCGCAGGCCCGGGTTCCGAGCGGCGACGGCTGCGACAAGTCGCTTGCCTGGTGGTTCACCGACGAGCCCTGGGCGAAACCGAAGAAGGATCCAAACGAGAAGCCGGTCAAGCCAAGGCCGGTGATCCTTTCAGACCTTCCGAAGGCATGCGCCGCAGTCCTCGCCGCACCGGCCAGGCCCGCGGAAGAGGCCGTCCTCGGATCGGGCATGGCCGCCTATTCCGCGCCCATGGCGGTGGCGGCGCCGGTTCAGGACATCGAGGCTATCATCACCGGCACCATGCTTCCGGACCATGGGCCGATACCGCAGCCGCGACCCTTCCCGTAGGCGGGCTTTTCAACAGGCGACAGTCGCTGTAGAAGCCACGTAAATCGATTTAAGCCCTGCAGGGGGAGTAGGCTGTGTCCGGTTGCATCGCGCTGATCGCACATGACGAGAAGAAGGACGACATGGCGGAGTTCGCGCGGCAGCACCAGGACGCGTTGTCCCGCTTCCGGATCATTGCGACAGGAACAACGGGCGGTAGGGTCCAGGATGCCTGCCCCGGCCTTGACGTCACCCGGCTGAAGAGCGGTCCGCTGGGCGGCGACCAGCAGATCGGGGCGATGATCGCCACTGGCGAGGTCGACATGCTGCTCTTCTTCATCGATCCGCTTACCGCCCTGCCGCACGACGTCGATGTCAAGGCCCTGACGCGGCTGGCGACGGTCTACGATATTCCCATGGCGCTCAATCGCGCGACCGCGGAAAAACTGATCGACTTCCAATAGATGGACGGAACGATGCACCATGCCACCGAGAACGAGCGCCTGCCTTTCCCGATCCTGCTCGGCGACATCGGCGGCACCAATGCCCGCTTTTCCATTCTGGTCGATGAGGACGCCGAGCCGATCCGCTTTCCGAATGTGCAGACAGCCGACTACGGAACGATCGATGACGCAATCCGCCAGGATGTGCTGGAGAAGACTGCCGTGCGACCCCGCTCTGCCATTCTGGCCGTTGCGGGCCCGATAGAGGGTGACGAGATCGACCTGACCAACTGCGACTGGGTCGTCAGGCCGATGTCCCTGATCGCCGAACTCGGCTTCGACGATATCCTGGTGCTCAACGATTTCGAGGCGCAGGCGCTGGCGGTGGCATGCCTGACTGAAGACTACCGCGATGTCATCGGCCCTTCGTCCACGGCCCTGACGGCGTCGCGGGTGGTGCTCGGGCCCGGGACGGGGCTTGGCGTCGCCGGCCTGGTTCACGCCCGCGACACCTGGTTTCCCGTGCCGGGCGAAGGCGGCCATGTCGATATCGGCCCCCGATCGCCGCGTGACTTCGACATCTTTCCGCATCTGGAACCCATTGAGGGACGGATTTCGGCGGAGCAACTGCTCTGTGGTCGCGGCCTGGTCAACATCTACCGTGCTGTCTGCGCGGCCGACGGGGTCTCGCCGACACTCGCTCTTCCCTCGGACGTCACCGCAGGCTGGCAGTCCGGCAGCAACCACCAGGCGATGGAGACGGTTTCGCTGTTTTCGACCTACCTCGGAAGGCTGGCAGGCGACCTTGCATTGGTTTTCATGGCCAAGGGCGGCGTCTATCTGGCCGGTGGAATTTCCCAGAAGATCATTCCGGCGCTCAAGCAACCGGAATTCCGTGCGGCCTTCGAAGACAAGGCTCCGCATTCAGAGCTGATGCGCTACATCCCGACCTTCGTCGTCACCCATCCGCTTGCGGCACTCGCCGGTCTTGGGAGCTATGCGCGAACACCCGCGGCCTACGGGATTTCGACGCAAGGCCGGCGCTGGCAGCGTTGACCGTTCCTTCCTTGCCCGCTGCCCGCCCGCACTAGCCAAGCCGCCCCCCGCTCGCTATAGAGCCGCCAAGGGCGACTGGCCCTTGGCCGTTCACACACGGGAAAGCGCCTGTTGGGCTTAGCGAAAGACAAGAAGCCGCATCTCGATTCCGGCACCGTGACAAGCGTGCTCAAGCGCGTGATCGCGGAGAACGGCCGTGACCACGTGAAGGGCTACGCCTTCGCGATCTTCTGCCTGGTCGTCGTGGCAGCGACGACGGCGTTCACTGCCTGGATCATGGAGGCGGTGGTCAACGAGGCGTTCGCCAATCAGCGCGCCGACATTGTCTGGCTCATCTGCGGTGCGATCTTCGTGGCATTCGTCCTGCGGGGACTTGCCACCTATGGCCAGTCGGTGACCCTTTCGAAGATCGGCAACAATATCGTGGCGCGCTACCAGCGCCGGCTCTACAGCCATCTGATGGGGTTGTCGGTCGGCTTCTTCAGCGAGGCCCGGTCAGCGCATCTTGCCGCGCAGATCAGCCAGAATGTCAATGGCGTCCGCGACGTCCTCAATCTCACCGTGACCTCAACGGCGCGCGATCTCCTGACGCTGATCGCGCTGATCGGCGTGATGATCAGCAAGGATCCCATCCTGTCGCTGATCGTTTTCATCGTCGCGCCACCGCTCATCCTCGCCCTCCGCTACGTATCGCGCCGATTGCGGAGCGCGACGCGCGAATCCGTGGAGCTGAACAGCCACGTGCTCGGCGCCATGCAGGAGACGATCCAGGGCATTGCCATCGTCAAGGCCTTCACGATGGAAAAGGAGCTTGGAAACAAGGTCGAGAAACTGATCAGCCAGGCGGAAAACCGCGCCAACCGGATTGCCCGGCTGACGGAGCGGACGGCACCGTTGACCGAGACCTTTGCCGGCTTCGCCATCTCCAGCGTGCTCGCCTATGCCGCCTTCCGGTCGATCTATGATGGCGTGCCGCCAGGCGCGTTCTTCGCTTTCGTCACGGCGCTGCTGATGGCCTATGATCCTGCCCGCCGGCTGGCGAAGCTGCAGGTGCACCTGGAGCGGGCGGTGGTCAATGCGCGGATGATCTATGCCCTCCTCGATCTGCAGCCGCAGCAAAGGGAGAAGCCTGGCGCCCGGGATCTGGTCGTCACAGAGGCGAGGATCGAGTTCCGCGGCGTCTCGTTCGCCTATGCGAGCGGCGACCTCGTCCTCCGCGGCGTCGACCTTGTGGCCGACGGGGGCAGGACGACTGCCCTGGTCGGGCCGTCCGGCGCCGGCAAGTCGACGATCATCAATCTCATTCCGCGCTTCTACGATCCCTCGGAAGGATGCATCCTGATCGACGGGCAGGACATTACCGACGTCACCAAGATGTCGCTGCGCCAGCACATCGCATACGTGTCGCAGCAACCCTACCTGTTCGAGGGAACGATCCGCGACAACATCCGGTACGGCCGCCCGGAGGCCACGGATGCTGAGGTCGAGGAGGCAGCCAGGCTCGCCTTCGCGCACGACTTCATCCTCGCCCAGCCCTTCGGTTACGAGACGCCTGTCGGGGAAAACGGGGTGACCCTCTCCGGAGGCCAGCGCCAGCGCCTGTCGATTGCTCGCGCGCTGGTTCGCAATGCACCGATCCTGCTGCTCGACGAGGCGACGTCCGCCCTCGACAACGAGTCCGAAGCAGCGGTGCAGAAGGCGCTCGAGACGGCGATGAGTGGCCGCACGGTAATCGTTATTGCGCACCGGCTGTCGACGGTGGTCAATGCCGACAAGATCATCGTCATGCACGAGGGACGGGCTGTCGAGGAGGGGACCCACGAGACCCTTGCACAGCGAGAGGACGGTCTCTACGCTCGCCTCAACAATCTGCAATCCCCGGATACAAGCCCATAAAGATGAAAGCATTGCCGGCATGAGCGACAATCCGATGAAACTCGTGGTGGTGGGCGCGGCCGGACGCATGGGCCAGACGCTTATCAGGGTCATTCATGAAACCGGCGGCGCCGTGCTGCATGCTGCGATCGAGCGAGAGGGCTCACCCTTCGTCGGGAAGGATGCCGGTGAAATCGCCGGCGTTGGCAATCTGGGCGTTCCCATGACCGTCGATCCGCTACAGGCTTTCGTCGATGCCGACGGCGTCCTCGATTTCACCAGCCCTGCCGCATCAGTAGCGTTCGCTGGGCTCGCGGCACAGGCGCGGATCGTCCACGTCATTGGTACAACCGGATGTTCTTCGGGCGACGATGAGAAGATCAGGGCCGCAGGCCGCCATGCGCGCATCATCAAGTCCGGCAATATGAGCCTTGGCGTGAACCTGCTCGGTGTACTCGTGGAGCAGGCTGCGCGCGCGCTCGATCCCGCCCAGTGGGACATCGAAGTTCTCGAGATGCATCACAAGCACAAGGTCGATGCCCCCTCGGGAACCGCATTGCTGCTGGGTCAGGCGGCTGCGCTGGGGCGCGGGATCGAGATGTTGCCCAATGCAGTCAAGGTCCGCGACGGGCATACGGGCGCGCGGGAGGCCGGCACGATCGGCTTCGCCACGCTGCGCGGTGGCTCCGTCGTCGGGGACCATTCGGTTCTGTTTGCCGGCGAAGGCGAACTGGTCACGCTCTCGCACAAAGCCCTCGACCGCTCCATCTTCGCGCGCGGCGCAGTGACGGCGGCGCTTTGGGGCCGTGACCGCAAGCCCGGCCTTTACGACATGCTCGACGTGCTCGGGCTCAACAACTGACGATCCGGAGGAATTGACTTCATGAGCGGTACCCTAGTCCTTGTTCGCCACGGCCAGAGCGAATGGAACCTGAAGAACCTCTTCACCGGCTGGCGTGATCCGGACCTGACGGAGCTCGGCATCCAGGAGGCGGAGATCGGCGGTCAGGCGCTGGCGGATGCGGGGCTGAAGTTCGATATTGCCTTCACCTCGGTACTCAAGCGCGCCCAGGACACGCTCAGGATCGTCCTCGACAAGGTCGGCCAGCCGGACCTCGAGACGATCCGCGACGAGGCGCTCAATGAGCGTGACTATGGCGATCTCTCCGGCCTGAACAAGGATGATGCCCGCAAGAAGTGGGGTGAGGAGCAGGTGCATATCTGGCGCCGCTCGTATGATATTCCGCCGCCAGGCGGCGAAAGCCTGCGCGATACCGGCGCGCGTGTCTGGCCCTATTACATGACTGAGATCCTGCCCCGCGTCCTGCGCGGCGAAACGGTCCTCGTCGCGGCCCATGGAAACTCGCTGAGAGCGCTGGTCATGGTCCTCGACCGGCTGAGCAAGGAAGAGATCCTGAAGCTGAACCTCGCGACGGGGGTGCCGATGGTCTACAGGCTCAATGCGGATTCGACCGTGGCGTCCAAGCAAATCCTCGGGGACATGTCCGGCGCGCACTGAGCCGGTACGGGTCCGGCGAATGTTCAGTTCTCGATCGTGAACTGAACCCGGTCGGCGGGGAAGCGGCTGACTGAATACTGGATCGGGGTCCCGCTCGGATCCGCATTCAGGGACCTCGTCACCAGCAGGACTGCCCCTGCCGACAGACCGAGTTCTTCCATGTCGGAACGATCCGCATGGCTGGCGGTGATCTCCGTCGTGACGCGCAGGTAGTCGGGTAGTCCCAGGGCGTCCAGCGCTGCCGTGATGGACCCACTGTTGCGATAGGCTTCGTCGATTCCGGCGAAGCGTGACGCTGGAAACCAGGCCGTCGCCCGGGAAACCGGCCGGCCATCCGCCTTGCGCAAGATCTCAAGCCGGATGAGGGGCGCACCTTCTGCAAGCCGGAGCCTTTGCGCAAGATCTTCCGACGCGGGCTCCTCCCCGCTTTCCAGCAGCAATCCTTCCGTCTCCCTCGCCTGTGTACCAAGACCTTCTATGAACCGCGTCCGGCGCGAGATCGGAAAACTCAACCGTTCCTTTCGCTCAATGATCGTACCCAATCCCTGAATAGCTCGGACGATGCCTTCCTGGGCGAGTGCCGCCAGTGCACTGCGCACCGTGTGGCGGTTGACGCCGAATTGCGTCGCCAGGACGATTTCCGGCGGCACCCTCCCCGTCTCGTCATATTCGCCGTTTGCAATGGACGCACGGATGCGATCGGCGATCTGCCGCCACAGGGCCACGCCACTCTGCCGTTGAACCTGAGATCCCGCCGCCATCGTCATACTCTTGTTACATCCTGCCGTTAGCTGTAGAGTAATTTGTATGATTGTCTATAACAATAGACATTTGATGGGAAGATGATGACAAACCCCTCGACCGACATTTCAGATGGGCCGCGCCAGGGCCGCCAGCGAACCGCTGCACTGCTTGCTCGCGCAACCTTCGATGAACTGAACGCCGCCTGGGAGAAAATCTCCGACAAGCCAGAGGTCAACCCGGTCCGCGGGCCGGAAACGGGACTGGTGATGGTCCGGGGCCGGATCGGAGGCGGCGGCGCCCCATTCAACCTCGGCGAGGCGACTGTCACGCGAGCCACCGTCTTGCTCGCCTCCGGCACTGCCGGCCATGCCCATGCCCTTGGTACGGACAAGGCGAGGGTCCGCATGGCAGCGATCTTCGATGCCCTTTGGCAGGAAGATCAGACACATGCCTTTGTCGAGGCGGAAATCCTTGGCCCGATCGAGGCACGGATCGCGCAGCAAGATCGGCAGAAGGCGGAAGAGACGGCGGCGACGCGCGTCGACTTCTTCACCATGGTACGCGGAGACGATTGATGAGCATGAACGTCCAGGCGCTGTCCGGCGGCTTCTCCGCCCCGGTGTTCGATTCACAAGCCGTGTTCCGCTCGCTGATGGACGGGATGGCCCGTCCGGGGACGGTTCAATCGATCCCAACCGAGATCGGACAACCGTCGCCCCTTGGGAAGGCTGCGGGGGCGGTGGCACTCGCGTTATGCGACGCGGATACTCCCGTCTGGCTCCAGCCCTGCTTTGCTAAAACAAGCGTTGCCGACTGGATCGGCTTCCACACCGGTGCTCTTCTCGCGCAGGAGAAAAGCGAGGCAAGGTTCGTTTTCCTGCAGGCAGCCTCCGGGCTCTATTCCTTCGACCTATTTGCATCCGGGACCCAGGAATATCCCGATCGCTCGGCAACAATCGTGATCGAAGTCTCATCGATCGGCAAAGGCAGCGAGTTCGTTCTCAGCGGGCCCGGCATCGAGGAGCGGCGGACCGTGAGCGTTGAGGGCCTTCCGGATGTTTTCGGCGAGATCTGGAAGGGGAACCGCTCGATCTTCCCTCGCGGAGTCGATGTCATCCTGACAGCCGGCGACCGCCTGCTCTGCCTTCCCCGCACAACCAGGATCGGCTGAGGAGAACGCCATGTATGTTGCCGTCAAGGGTGGCGAGGTTGCCATCAACGCCGCCCACAGCCTCCTCGCAGACCGCCGCCGAGGCGACCGGTCGCTGCCTTCCGTGACGATCGACCAGATCGTCGAGCAGCTGGCGCTCGCCGTCGACCGCGTCCTGGCGGAAGCCTCCCTCTACGACCGAGCATTGGCGGCTCTTGCCGTACGGCAGTCTCGTGGAGATATGATCGAGGCCATCTTCCTGCTTCGCGCCTACCGGACCACGCTGCCCCGCTTCGGGACCTCCGTTCCCATAGACACCGCGCGGATGGCGATCGAACGGCGTATCTCCGCCACCTACAAGGACCTGCCGGGCGGGCAGGTACTCGGGCCGACTTTTGACTACACCCACCGCCTGCTCGATCCCTCCCTTCTGTCGGATGAACCGGTTCCGACACCATCACGGAAGGAGCCGCTTCCCGACACGACGACGCGCGTCTCCGATATTCTCGCCACCGAGGGGCTGATCGAGGAGGACGGCGCCTTGCCGGACGACGAGCCGCCCGGGGACCTCACGCGCGAACCGATGGAATTCCCGATGGGGCGCGACCTGCGACTGCAGGCCCTTGCCCGCGGCGACGAGGGCTTCCTGCTGGCACTCGGCTATTCGACGCAGCGCGGCTATGGCCGCAACCACCCGTTCGTCGGCGAGATTCGTATCGGCGAAGTTGAAGTCGAGATGGAGGTGCCGGAACTAGGGTTTACAGTCTCCCTCGGCTCCATCCAGGTGACGGAATGCCAGATGGTCAACCAGTTCAAGGGCTCTTCCAAGGCGCCGCCACAGTTTACCCGCGGCTATGGCTTGGTCTTTGGCCAGAGCGAGCGGAAGGCGATGAGCATGTCGCTGGTCGACCGGGCGCTGAGGGCGGAGGAACTGGGTGAGGATGTCACGGCGCCGGCCCAGGACGAGGAGTTCGTGATCTCGCACGCGGACAACGTGCAGGCGACGGGCTTCGTCGAGCATCTCAAGCTACCGCACTACGTGGATTTTCAGGCGGAACTTGCGCTGGTGCGGAAGATGCGCGCCGACATCGAGGCGGCGGGAGAGAACGTCAACAGCGCCATTCGAGACGCTGCGGAATAGACGATCAGTCGCGGCCGGTTTCGCTGTACCAGTACGCACAGCATAGGCCGCTCGCTGCGAAGACCGAGAAGAACATCGTGATCAGAAGGCCAGTATCCATGACTATCGTCTCCTTTTGCATTGGAGAAACTCATCATGTCTCCTGAGGTTCCGTCCGACCAAGGTCTGGCGACCTACAACTTCGCCTATCTCGACGAGCAGACGAAGCGGATGATCCGCCGCGCGATCCTCAAGGCGATCGCCATACCGGGCTATCAGGTTCCGTTCGCATCGCGCGAAATGCCCATGCCCTATGGCTGGGGCACAGGCGGCGTGCAGGTAACGGCCTCCATCATCGGGCCAGATGACGTGCTCAAGGTGATCGACCAGGGTGCCGACGACACGACCAATGCGGTATCGATCCGGGCGTTCTTCCAAAAGGTCGCCAATGTGGCCGTGACGACCCATACCGGAGAGGCAACCATTATACAGACGCGCCACCGTATCCCCGAGCAGTCGCTGACCGAAGGACAGGTACTTGTCTACCAGGTGCCGATCCCGGAGCCCCTGCGCTTCCTGGAGCCTCGCGAAACGGAGACGCGCAAGATGCACGCGCTGGAGGAATACGGGCTCATGCATGTGAAGCTCTACGAGGACATCGCGCATAACGGCCGGATCTCCAAGACCTACGCCTATCCGGTAAAGGTCGCCGGCAGGTACGTTATGGACCCCTCGCCGACGCCGAAGTTCGACAATCCGAAGATGCACATGTCGGACGCGCTGCAGCTCTTCGGCGCCGGGCGCGAAAAGCGCATCTACGCCATCCCGCCCCATACGGAGGTTGTCAGTCTCGATTTTGAGGACCACCCCTTCGAGATCCAGAGCTTCGAAAAGCCCTGCACATTATGCGGCGCTGAGAATGTCTATCTCGATGAGGTGATCCTCGACGACAAGGGCGGCCGGATGTTCGTCTGCTCAGACACGGATCATTGCGACGAACGCCGCGACCAGGGGCATGCCGGGGAACTGCTTGCACGTCAGGAGGCCGCAGAATGAGCGAGGCACCGCTACTGAAGGTCAGGGACGTCTCGAAGTTCTACGGCCAGCGCATCGGCTGCAAGGAAGTCACGTTCGATCTGTGGCCCGGCGAGGTCCTGGCTATCGTCGGCGAATCCGGCTCTGGGAAGACGACGCTGCTGAACTGCATCTCGACCCGCCTCATGCCATCTACCGGCAGCGTCGAGTATGCCATGCGCGACGGCAGCATCCGGGATCTCTACCACATGGGTGAGGCAGAGCGCCGCTTCCTGATGCGCACCGACTGGGGCTTCGTTCACCAGAACCCGGCGGATGGGCTGCGGATGACGGTCTCGGCCGGCGCCAATGTCGGGGAGCGGCTGATGGCCATCGGCAATCGTCATTACGGCAACATCCGCTCAACGGCCCTTGATTGGCTGACCCGGGTGGAGATCGGCACGGACCGTATCGACGACGCCCCTCGCGCCTTCTCGGGCGGCATGCGCCAGCGGCTGCAGATCGCACGCAATCTTGTCACAGGCCCGCGCCTCGTCTTCATGGATGAGCCGACCGGCGGTCTCGACGTCTCCGTGCAGGCGCGTCTGCTCGACCTCGTCCGCGGCCTCGTCAACGACCTGGGGCTCGCCGCCATCATCGTCACCCATGATCTGGCGGTTGCGCGGCTCCTGTCGCACCGAATGATGGTGATGAAGGACGGCCACGTCATCGAACATGGTCTGACCGACCGTGTGCTGGACGATCCGCGCGAGCCCTATACGCAGCTCCTCGTCTCCTCCATTCTGCAGGTATAGGAGAGCATCATGGCAACTCCCCTCGTCGTCTCGGAAGTCTTCAAGAGCTTCACCATGCACCTGCGCGACGGCATCCGCCTGCCCGTCGTCAATGATGTCAACTTTTCGGTCGCCAGCGGCGAATGCGTCGTGCTGGGCGGTCCTTCAGGCGTCGGCAAGAGCTCAATTCTCAAGATGCTGTACGGCAACTATGCCGTCGACGCGGGCCAGATCCTGGTCGCCCACCGCGACCGGACGGTCAACATCGCCAGCGCCGATCCTCGCACGGTGCTGGATGTGCGGCGCCATACCATGGGCTATGTCAGCCAATTCCTGCGTACCGTCCCCCGCGTCTCGGCGCTTGATGTCGTCGCCGAGCCGCTGCTGGCGCGCGGTATCGGCAACGAGGAGGCGAGGGACACGGCATCGGCGCTGCTGTCGCAGCTCAACCTCCCCAAGGAACTCTGGAGCCTGCCGCCGGCAACCTTTTCCGGAGGCGAGCAGCAGCGCGTCAACATCGCGCGCGGCTTCATCACCGATCACAGCATCCTGCTGCTCGACGAGCCGACCGCCTCGCTTGACGCCCGCAACCGGCGTGTCGTCGTGGAGATGATCGCCGAGAAGAAAGAAAAGGGCGTGGCGCTCCTGGGCATCTTCCACGACGAAGAAGTGCGCGAAGCCGTCGCAGATCGCATCCTGGATGTGATGCAGTTCTCGCCACGAAGGGCCGCCGCATGAGCGTTAAGGTCGGACTTGAACCCTCCATCCACCCGAGTGCGAATGTGAGGAACTCGGTGCTCGGACGCTACACGGAGGTGGCGGAGCGCTGCCGCATCGACGAGGCGGAGATCGGCGACTATTCCTATATCATGCAGGATGGCGCGGTGTGGTGCGCAACGATCGGCAAGTTCGTCAACATTGCAGCCTCGGTCAGGATCAACGCCACCAACCATCCGACATGGCGGGCGACGCTCCACCATTTCACCTATCGTGCCGCCAACTACTGGGACGATGCGGAGAACGAGGAGGAGTTCTTCGAATGGCGCCGGGGGCATCGGGTCACGATCGGCCACGACGTATGGATCGGTCACGGTGCGACCGTTCTCCCCGGCGTCACCGTCGGCAATGGCGCGGTCATCGGAGCCGGTGCGGTCGTATCCAAAGACGTGGCACCCTACACCATCGTTGGCGGCGTTCCCGCGAAGCTCATCCGCGAGCGCTTCACGAAAGAGATCGGCGAGCGGATGGACGACCTTGCCTGGTGGGATTGGGACCATCGCACGCTGCGCGCTGCACTGGATGATTTCCGCAGTCTGACGGCAGAAGATTTCCTCAGCCGGCATGGCAGCCATTCGCAGGCGGCGAAAACGCTTGAGGCAGGATGAACGGAAGAATGCCATCATCATTCTGTCACGCAAATCGCCTAGCGCAGGGCCGGTGTCGGGACCCTGACCCAACCTGCAACCCATCAGCCTTCACCTGAACGCAGATCGAATTCATGCGCTACGCCATCTATTTCTCACCCCCTCCCGATGACCCGCTGACCGCGACGGCCAGCGAATGGCTGGGCCGCGATGCCTTTTCGGGGCAGATGCTCGATCCGCCGGCGTCGCTTTCCCTGCCGGTGGCGCAGTGGCAGGACCTGGTTGCCGAGCCGCAGCGATATGGGTTTCACGCCACGCTGAAGGCGCCGTTCGCGCTTCGCGAGGGACGCACGGAGGCAGAGCTCGTCGATGCGTTCGATCGCTTCGTGGCCACCACGGAGACCCTTGCCTTTCCGCAGATCGTTGTCGGGCAGCTCGGGCCCTTCTTCGCCCTCGTTCCGGATGACCTTCATCCGCCGCTGCAGGTATTCGCCGCTTCCGTGGTCGAAGCGTTCGAACCGTTCCGGGCACCCCTTTCCGAGGCCGACATCGCACGCCGCAGACCGGAGCGCCTGACCCCGGCGGAGCGGCAGAACCTCGACCGGTGGGGCTATCCTTACGTCATGAGCGAGTTCCGCTTCCACATGACGCTGACGGGGCCGGTCGATGGCTCTCTTGCTCCGCATGTTCATGCCGAGTTGCGGCAGCGTTTTGCACCTTATGCAAATGCACCGCTCGCCATCGACGGTCTTGCGCTCTTCGTCGAACGCAGCCGCGGCGAGCCCTTCACGATCCATCGATGGCGGCCCCTTGGCATGCTACAGGACAACAGAAAGATCCTCCCATGAGCGTAGAAACCGTTCTGTCGAATGCCCGCATCATCGTCGGTGACGAGATCATTGCCGGATCTCTGGTCATCCGCGATGGACGGATTGCCGAGATTTCCGCGGGGGCGTCTCGGGCCGGAGAGGATTTGGAGGGCGACTACCTCATTCCCGGACTAATCGAGTTGCACACGGACCATCTCGAGCAGCACTACTCGCCGCGTCCCGGTGTCCGCTGGAACACCACGGCTGCGATCCAGGCGCACGACGCTCAAGTGGCAACCTCAGGCATTACGACAGTTTTCGACTGCCTGCGGATGGGCGCGGATGAGGATGGCGGTTTCGAAAGGGGCGAGATGCGCAGCCTCGCCGATGCTATACAGGCGGCTCAGGCCGAGGGGCGGCTGCGAGCGGAGCACCTCTTCCACCTCCGATGCGAGGTTTCCTCGGACAACGTGCTCGAGCATTTCGCCGACTTCGAGCACGATCCCCATGTCCGCCTCGTCTCGCTGATGGACCATGCGCCGGGCCAGCGGCAGTTCCAGTCGATGGACCAGTATATCCTTTACTACAAGGAGAAGCGCGGCCTGAGCGACGAGGCCTTCGCTCACTTCGTGGCCCGCCGCCAGGCGGCCTCAGCCAAATACGCCGCCGTTCACCGAAACGAATTGGCACGCATCTGCGCCGAGCGCGGCATCACCGTCGCGAGTCATGACGATGCGACGCTCGATCATGTCGACGAGGCAATCGGTCACGGTGTGCGGCTGGCGGAATTCCCCACCAGCTTCGATGCCGCGGAGGCGTCACACAAGGCGGGGATGAGCGTGCTGATGGGCGCCCCGAACATCGTTCGAGGCAAGTCGCACTCGGGCAACATCGCTGCGCGTGAGCTTGCTGAACGCGGCGTGCTGGACGTGCTTTCGTCGGATTACGTGCCACTCAGCCTGCTGCATGCGCCCTTCGTGCTCGCCGACGACATCGATGCCATCTCGCTTCCGCGAGCGATCGCGATGGTCACCTCCACGCCCGCACGAACCGTGGGGCTGGAAGACCGTGGCCGGATCGCACCCGGTCTTCGCGCCGACCTCGTTCGCGTCAAGCGCGACAATGGTGTGCCGGTAGCACGCGCGACATGGCGGGAAGGCCGGCGGGTGGCTTGATGGGCGACGCTTCTCCAGCCCGGCCTACCATTGCCGGCAGGCTGATCGTCGTCGTCGGGCCAAGCGGCGCCGGCAAGGACACGCTGATGTCCTATGCCGCTCAACACTTAAAGGAGCGGCCAGAGGTGGTCTTCGTGCGGCGCGTGATCACGCGCGACGGAGGTTCCGGTGGAGAGGATCACGACGCTTTGTCCGATGCGGAATTCCGCCGGATGGCCCAATCTGGCGGCTTCGCCGTCTGGTGGGAAGCGCACGGCCTCTGTTACGGAATCCCGATCGAGACGCGACATCAAATCGACCTAGGCCATGTCGTGGTGGCGAACGGCTCGCGTGCCGCCCTGCCCCACTTCAGCGCCGCATTTCCGGCAATGACCGTCATCAATGTCACGGCGCGACCTGAGGTTCTGGCTACCCGGCTGGAATCACGCGGACGGGAAACGCGCGACGAGATTCTCCGACGGCTGCAGCGCAGTTCACCGCAGCTCGTCGGGCCCTACGAGCTTTTAACGATCGACAACAGCGGATCGATCGAGGAAGCAGGTCAGGCCATGGTCGATGCCCTGACGAGGTATCTTCCGGCTTTCTCGTGTCGCTAGTGCGCCTCGTCCCAGTTTGAGGCTGCGCGCGCATCGACCTTCAGCGGCACCTTCATGGCGATCGCCGGCATAGCCGCCTGCTCCATGGTCGCCGTGATGACGGGCAGCGTTTTCTCGATCTCGCCGTCTTCCACTTCGAAGATCAGTTCGTCATGGACCTGCAGGAGCATGCGGGCAGACAGGTTGGCAGATTGGAGAGCCGGTTCCATCCTGACCATGGCCCGGCGGATGATGTCGGCGGCCGACCCCTGGATGGGCGCGTTGATGGCAGCCCGTTCGTTGAAGGAGCGCACCTGCGGATTGGAGGACCGTATCTCCGGATAGTGCGCCCGGCGACCGAAGATGGTTTCGACGTAGCCGTGCTCGCGCGCGAATTCCTTGGTGCTGTCCATGTAGTCGCGGATGCCGGGGAATCGCTCGAAATACTTCTTGATGTACTCGCCTGCTTCGGAGCGCTCGATGGAGAGCTGGTTCGCCAGACCGAAGGCGGAGATGCCGTAGATGATGCCGAAGTTGATCGCCTTGGCGCGGCGGCGGATCTCGCTTGGCATGCCCTCAACCGGTACCCCGAACATTTCCGAGGCGGTCATCGCGTGGATGTCGATGCCGTCTGCAAACGCCTGGCGCAGTTGCGGGATGTCAGCGACATGGGCGAGTACCCGCAGTTCGATCTGGCTGTAGTCGGCAGAGACAAGCTTGTGGCCGGATGTGGCGATGAAGGCGGTGCGGATCTTCCGTCCTTCGGTCGTGCGGATTGGGATGTTCTGCAGGTTCGGCTCGACCGACGAAAGACGCCCGGTTGTCGTCGATGCCAGTGAATAGGACGTGTGAACGCGCTTTGTCTGCGGGTGGATGTAGCCCGGCAGAGCGTCTGTATAGGTAGACTTGAGCTTGGTCAGTTGCCGCCAGTCGACGATCTTGCGCGGAAACTCGTGCCCGGCCGCAGCCAGGTCTTCCAGCACCTGCGCCGAGGTGGACCACTGGCCCGTCTTCGTCTTTGCCCCGCCCGGCAGGCCCATCTTGCCGAACAGGATGTCGCCCAGCTGCTTCGGTGAGCCGATCGTGAAGCGCTCGCCGGCGATCTCGTAGATCTCGTCCTCTATCGCCGCGGCCTTTTGCGCGAGCTCCCCGGACAGCCGAGAGAGTATCTGGCGGTCGACCGTGATGCCGCGCTCCTCCATGCGGGCGAGCGTGGAGACCATCGGCCGCTCCAGCCGCTCATAGACGCGCATCAATCGGTCGGCGACCAGCCGCGGTTTCAGAACCATGGCAAGCCTGAGGGTGAGATCCGCCTTTTCGGCGGCGTAGACCGTAGCCCGGTCGATCTCGACCATATCGAAGCTCACGCCAGACTTGCCCGTCCCCGCGACATCCTTGAATGAGACCGGCATATGGCCAAGCCAGCGGTCGGAGAGCGAATCGAGGCTGTGTCCGCCCCTGCCTGCCTCCAGGACGTAGGACATGAGCATCACGTCGTCATAGGCGGCGATTTCGATCCCGTACCGCTTGAGGAGCAGATAGGCATATTTCAGGTTATGCCCGACCTTGAGGACGGAAGCATCTTCGAGCAGGGGCTTCAGCCGCTCCATCACCTCGGCGGCGGTCAGCTGATTGTCGGCACGGCCATTGCCGAGCAGATCATTGCTTCCAGTCTTGTGGCCGAAGGGGATATAGGCGGCCCGGACGTCGAGACCGGACGGATTACGGCTATTGTCCGCGAGCGCCAGCGAGATCCCCACGACATCCGACAGCATCGGGTCGATGGACGTTCCCTCGGCTTCAAAAGCCACCAGTCCGGTTTCCCGGGCTGACCGGAGCCAATCGTCCAGGTCCTCCAGATCGTCGATCGTGACGTAGCAGCTCTTGTCGATCTTCGCCGCCGCGAAGGCCTCAGCTCGTGCCTTGGCAAGTTCCGCCGGGGTACTGTTGCCGTAGGGGTCAGTTGTGCCGGCCTTGCCACCGGCAGGCGTCGCTACCCTGGGCTCGGCACTGCTGGTGCCGGCATCGAGATCCGGCCCCCGCGCCGCCGCTCCCCATTCGACCTGCACGTGCGCCGGCTCGATCGCGCTGGCATCGCAGTCGCAGGCCTCCGCCACACGGCGCGTCAACGTCCCGAATTCCATGGCCTTCAGGAAACCGATCAGCTTCGGTCCGTTCTGCGGCTCCAGCACGAGAGCATCCAGCGGCATATCAAGGGGTGCATCCGTCCGCAGTTCAACGAGCCGGCGCGACAGGCGTGCCAGTTCCGCATTGGCAACGATGTTCTCACGCCGCTTGACCTGCTTGATCTCCGCAGCACGGGCGAGAAGCGTATCGAGGTCGCCGAACTCCTCCAGGAGCTGGGCTGCGGTCTTCGGGCCGATCCCGGGAATGCCGGGGACATTGTCGACGGAATCCCCGACCATTGCCTGCAGGTCGATCATCTTCTCAGGCGGCACACCCCATTTCTCGATGACTTCTGGTATGCCTATCTGCTTGTCCTTCATGCTGTCATACATGTGGACATTCGGGGTCACGAGCTGCATCAGGTCCTTGTCGGACGAGATGATCGTGACGTCAGCGCCGATCGCTTCCGCCTGCCTAGCATAGGTGGCAATGATGTCGTCCGCCTCGAAGCCTTCGGTCTCGATACAGGGAAGGTTGAATGCCCTCGTTGCCTGGCGGATCAGCCCGAACTGCGGGATCAGGTCTTCCGGCGGCTCGGAACGGTTCGCCTTGTAGGCGTTGTAGAGGTCCTTGCGGAAGGTCTTCGCGGAATAGTCGAAGATCACGGCAAAATGCGTGGGCGTCACCCCGACCGAGGTGTCGCGCGCATCGGTGAGCAGCTTCCAGAGCATGTTGCAGAAGCCCGAGACCGCCCCCACGGGCAGGCCGTCGGACTTGCGGGTCAGTGGGGGAAGGGCGTGGAACGCCCGGAAGATGAAGCCGGAGCCGTCGACAAGGAAGAGGTGATCACCTTTTTTCATGGCTATGGAATAGCGTGGGGCACCCGCGTCGTCCATGAAAATCAGGCCCCGCCTAGCGGCTCGGCATCACCCGAACGTTACCGATTTGTAATTCTGCATTCCCTTGAAAAGCCCGGTTTCACTTATCATCTCCAGCTTACCGGCGACTGATCACGCCGCAGTCCGGCAGCTGGCTCGTCCCCCGCCGCGCCGGACCGGACAAAGGCCTCACCCCCTCTCCGGGCCTTTGTCCTCCTGTTGAAACCGCCATGGCCGTTCCCCTCCCGGCCGTGGCGGTTTTCTCTTGTCAGGCCTCCCACCACAGGCTTGGCGAAAGCATGGGCTGCTATATATTCGCGCAGTACTGCCGACAGGGCTCCCTTCATGCCGTTCGACCGCTCCCATAGTGCAACTTATCTCGCTGGCCAGCTCGCCAAGTGCTTCGCGCGATCGCTGCAGAATAGGGCAGCGGGGCTCGGTTTTTCGCCCGGCCAATTCCCGGTTCTCCTGGAGCTGTGGCAGGAAGACGGTCTGACGCAGAAGCAATTGCTGGATCGACTCGAGGTCGAGCAGGCGACACTCGCCAATACGCTTGCCCGCATGGAACGTGACGGACTGATCCGTCGCGAGCCGCATCCCCATGACGGGCGGGCACAGATCATCCAACTGACGGAAAGCGCCAGGAACCTTGAAAAAAGGGCGGTCGATGCGGCAGCCGAGGCCGATGCCGCACTTTTCGAAGGTTTTCGTCAGTTCGAACGGGAACTGATGCTGGAATACATGCGCATGGCTATAGAGAATGCCCGCAAGGCCTGAACCGAGCGGCTCGGGCGGGGCTCGAAACAAGCGCATCTTTGCAATAAGGTCGCTCCTGTTCTCCCAGACAGGATTTTCCCATGACAGACCTTTCCCCCGTACTTGACCGCGCCGACCGGAACCTCGACGACAGCCTCGACCGGCTTTTCCGGTTGGTACGCATCAAGTCGATCTCCACCGACCCGGCCTACAAGGCGGATTGCCGCGCCGCAGCCGAATGGTTGGTTGCAACCCTTGCCGATATAGGTTTCGACGCATCGATCCGTGATACTGCCGGCCATGCGATGGTGGTTGCCCATCATGCGGGCGCCACGGATGACGCACCGCACGTCCTGTTCTACGGCCACTACGACGTCCAGCCGGTCGATCCGATCGAGCTCTGGGAGAACGATCCCTTCGCTCCTTCCGTCAAGGATCTGGGCAATGGACGCAAGGTGATAACCGGCCGCGGCACGGCCGACGACAAAGGCCAGTTGATGACCTTTGTTGAAGCCTGCCGCGCCTACAAGGAGGTCCATGGCAGCCTGCCGCTCCGGGTCACCATCCTGTTCGAGGGCGAGGAAGAATCGGGCTCGCCTTCGCTGAAGCCGTTCCTGGAAGCGAATGCGGAAGAGCTGAGGGCGAGTTGCGCGCTCGTTTGCGATACGGGCATGTGGGATGGCGACACGCCGGCGATCGCCGCTGCCCTCCGCGGCCTTGTCGGAGAAGAGATCATCATTTCGGCGGCAGATCGAGACCTGCATTCGGGGCTGTTCGGCGGAGCCGCAGCAAACCCGATCCATATCCTGACGGATATCCTGTCAGGTCTGCGTGACGAGACCGGCCGCATTACCCTGGAGGGCTTCTACGATGGTGTCGAGGAGACGCCTTCTAACATCAAGGCGGGCTGGGAGACCCTTGGCCGAAGTGCGGAGAACTTCCTTGGCGACGTCGGGCTGTCGATCCCTGCCGGCGAGAAGGGACGATCTGTCCTCGAATTGACTTGGGCACGCCCTACCTGCGAGGTCAACGGCATCTGGGGCGGCTATACAGGGGAAGGCTTCAAGACCGTGATCGCCGCCAAGGCGTCCGCCAAGGTCTCTTTCCGCCTTGTCGGACAACAGGATCCGGCGAAGATCCGCGAGAGCTTCCGTGCCTATGTCCGCTCCAGAGTTCCAGCCGATTGCTCCGTTGAGTTCCACGAGCACGGTGGATCTCCGGCGATCCAGCTGTCGTATGACTCACCGGTTCTTACCAAGGCGAAGGCTGCGTTGTCGGACGAGTGGGCCAATCCGGCCGTCGTTATCGGCATGGGTGGTTCGATACCTATCGTCGGCGACTTCCAGAAGATGCTCGGCATGGAATCCTTGCTGGTGGGCTTCGGCCTCGTCGATGACCGGATTCATTCGCCGAACGAGAAATACGACCTGAAGTCGTTCCACAAGGGCATTCGGTCATGGGTGCGCATTATCGCTGCCCTGGCGGCCCGGTAGCCGAAGCTCGGCTCGAACTTTACGCACAAAAAAGGTCGGGCTGGCCCGACCTTTCTGATTCCCGATTCTTTCAGTGCCAGTACATCCGTGGTCACCCAGGAATCGGGACTGGCATTTCCGGCGCGTCCGCTTCAGGCGCTTGAGGCCAACCGCGGCTCTGGCGATCATCATCGCCCCTGCTGGTTAACATTTCGTAAACAACGAATATGCCAACCATCGGCGCGATGGCGCGGTTTCCCGCATTTGCTCACTGCGCCGGAAATGCCGATAAACCGAGAGATGGGAAGAAGGATCTCTATTTGCAAGAGCTAAAATACAAAAAGGCCGGACAGGCCGGCCTTCTCGTCAGAATTCAAACCTGAATCAGGCTGTCTGCAGCTGGTCAGCAGCAACCTTGCCGGAGCGGCGGTCGGTAACCAGTTCGTAGGAGAGCTTCTGCCCGTCGTTCAACGAGCTCATGCCGGCGCGCTCAACAGCGGAAATGTGGACGAAAACGTCGGCGCTGCCGTCATCCGGCTGGATGAAGCCATAGCCCTTGGTTGCGTTGAACCACTTAACAGTACCAGTAGCCATATCGATGCCTTTCTTATGCAAATATCGGCGATGTCCCAGCAAGGCCGGAACGGGGAAGTTCGTATTTGCAGAAAGATGGTCGAGAGCACCGGGGCGCTTAGAGCAGGCTTATCAAACAAATAGCGACGCGAAGGAGATAGAAGCGGGACCCATCCCTGTCAAGAATGAGCGGCCGATCGACTATCCTCCAAAAGCAGAAAACCCGGCGCGGGAGGAGGAGCGCCGGGTTTCCGATACTGACCAGCAACTGGGAGGAGGAGGTGTTGCCGGTCCCATCCAAGGAACGCTGGGAGGAGGAGTGCGTCCTTCGATGATTGAAATATACACCGCCCGCGCTTGGAGAACAGCGATCTTTTCGCAGCGCAGCATTGCATCATATGCATAGCAGAAATCCAGTTGCCTCTGACTCGGCTAAATTCTATTCATTCGACATGAGCCTCGACACCGTCCGCCAGTTCTTTTCCCGTTACGCACCCGATATAGAAGTCATCGTCACCGAGGAGAGCTCCGCCACGGTTGCTCTCGCTGCGGCGGCCCACGGTGTCGAGCCAGTGCAAATCGCAAAGACGATTGGCGTTCAGGCAGGCCCGACCGCAGTATTGGTCGTCATGGCTGGAACGGCCCGCCTGGACAACAGAAAATTTCGGGATCACTTCGGCGCAAAGCCGCGGATGCTGGGTGGTGAAGACGTAACGCAACTCACCGGCCATCCCGTAGGAGGCGTCTGTCCATTCGGACTGATCTCGGACGTGCCGGTCTTCTGCGACGCGTCGCTCCGTGTGGTGCCGGAAGTCATCCCGGCAGCGGGCGCGGCGAATTCTGCCGTCCGAATATCTCCGGAGCGGATGGCCGAACTGAGCAATGCGAAATGGATCGACGTCTGCCAGACGGCCTGACGATTTGCCTGGGCGTCAGTAATAGCGGCGGTACCAGGGGCTACGGTTTTCGAGTGCCTGAGTCCCGACGAGATAGCCAATGGCGAAGCCGATCGCCCCTACCAGCGTGAAGATCGTGGTTGCGGTCGCCGGATGCTCGCGGATCGCTCCGGCGACCGAGCTCGCTTCTTCCTGGACGTAGGATGCCGCGCTTCCGGCGCGGTCCGCGAGGCGGTCCCTCAATGCCGCGACCTCAGCCCTCAACCGTGCAATATCTTCGCCGATCTTTCCGTTCCGATCGGAATCAGTCTCGCCCATCGGCTTCACGCTTCCTGCAGATTCGACCATAGCAGCCTCCATCGTTGCTCGTGCCGGATCAACTTTTCGCGCTGCAATAGGTTCCGTCCCGGAGCCAGCTGCGATGCTCAGGTGCCGCGGCTTTCGGCGAGGATATGGGCGAGCGATTCGAGCTTCTCCTGCTCGCTCAGGCCCTTCTGCATGGAGTGAACAAGGATCAGGGCAAGCGCCTCCCCATCGGGGCTCGACTTGCTGATGTTGTGCTCGACACATGCTTGGTCGAACACTTTCTGCAACATGCTCAGCTGGTCCGGGCCTACCGGATTGCGAACCGTCTTAGTCGGCACACGAACCTCCCCTGCTGTTGCGGCCCAAATCAAGTTCCACCCCTGTTCCCTAGAGCGGATTGATCGCATAAACTTTGGCTTTATGAAGGCGGACTTGTGCAGGGCTTGCGTCGAGGCAGGTTGCGCGCACGGAGCTGCGGGGCTAACGGCCCGAAAAAGACGTTGAGCGAGCGCCGGGGGATGGCGCTCGCTCATGGTCGTTCACGGCTCCGCCTTACGCTGCGCCGGCAGGATCGCCGATCGGCAGAAGCGCCGGATCAAGATTCGGATCCTGTGGGTTCTTCGTATCTCCTGGATCCTGAACCGGCGTCAGAGGTGGCTTGCCCTGCGTCCTGTCCGGAATGCCGGGGGTAGAGGTCGGGCCCCGAGGAGTTTCGGACGCCGGTGTCGGTATTGGATCTCTGTTCGGCATGGCATAGTCCTTTCATCGTTCAGGAGCGCAACGGAGTGCGCGCGACATTGTTCCGCTCCAAGGAGGGAAACGGCGGTCACCTGCCACGTCTTTCAGAGAACCTACTCGGTTGCGACGCTCTGCTCTTCGACAGGCTTTTTCTTCGACGCGACGAGCGTCTGATCGTCAGAGGCGACGCTTGCGGTCGTGGTGGAGTAGTCGACAGATGTCGAAGCGGTCACCTTGGGGTGTCCCGCACAGTCAGCCAACGCCGCAGATGCCATCAGGCCGAGCGCCGAAAGGGTTGCGAGAATTAACTTCATGGCATTCTCCTTCCTTGGTTGCGGCTGCAGGGTACGCTCGAACTGTGAGAAGGCAAAATCACAAATCCGCTCCCTGAGCCGAATTTCCTGCCTGCGCCATGAAACCACCGCGGAGGCCATGGGTTCACCCTTCGTGACAACAAGGGAGATCACTCATGAAAAAGATACTCGCCATCGGCTGCGTCACCCTCTCGCTGGCCGCATGCACGGCAACTGAACGTGGCGCCGGTATCGGTGCGGCGACCGGAGCCGTCGTGGGCGGTGCCGTGACCGGAGATGTTCGCGGTGCCGCTGTCGGCGCTGCTGTGGGCGGCGCATCCGGCGCCCTGATCGGAAGCGTGCAGGATCAACCTGGCCGCTGCTACTATCGCGACCGCTACGGAAACCGCTACATCGACGACTGCTGATGTCGACGGCCGGTCTGGATCAATCGGGCCGGCCGCTTCATCTTCCTTCTCCGTTCTTCGAGACAGCGATCCGAGGGACCGGGTCACATCGACTTAAGCGATCGTCTTCTTGAACAGGACGGTACCGTCGTCCCCAATGAAATCGAACTCTGCGCTTTCATCCTTCAGGCAGGCTGCGAGAAAGCCAATGCGCGCCTCGCTGAAGAGTGCACGGGGATGGGGCTTAACCGGACGAGCCTCGGCTCCGGCTCCGGACGTAAAATAGGCTATGCCTTCATCCTCGATGCAGGACAGATCGTGATCATGACCGTTGAGATAGGCATCCTCACGAGGCTTCCTCCAACATGGCAAGTTTATGGCAAGCAGGTGCCCGTACTCTGCGATCGTCGCGCGTTTCTGCGTCTATCATCCGGCGCGCCGGGCCAGTGTCCGTAGCACCGCGTCAATTGGCCGCCGGCAGTGGCGGGATGAGGAGACATCGGGATTTCCCGGAAAGGATACCTCTCAGCCTCGCATTTCAGAGGTCTTAACCCCCCCTTAAATCGCCGCATTTAGAGTCCAGCGGAATGCGCGGGCGATGTGCAACCGCCGGTCGCGGCCGGCGCAGCGGGGGTGACCGACGCGACATGGCGGCGAAACGAAAATCGGGACAGAGGGTCGAGCCCTCCTTTGACGACGGTGAATATGTCGACGAGGATTTCCGGCTTCGTTCCGAAGACCGGATAGCCGGCGGCGGCAGGAAGCGGCCGTCGCCAGCGAGGAAGGAGGCGCCGCGCCGGCCTCGCAAGGGCAAACCGACCCGGCAGTCCCGCGGCTTTTTTGCGCCTCTTCGTTCCCTTCTCTATTGGTGCCTTGTTCTCGGCATATGGGTCGGGATCGGCGTGGGCGGCCTCGTGCTGTACTTCGGCGCCCAGATGCCCGCCGCGAGCACCTGGGCCATCCCGGACCGTCCTCCAAACATCAAGATCGTCTCCACCGACGGCTCCGTGATCGCAAACCGCGGCGCCACGGGCGGCGAAGCGCTGGCGCTCGAGGAGATGTCGCCCTTCATCCCGCAGGCGGTCATGGCGATCGAGGACCGGCGCTTCTACATGCATTTCGGGGTCGACCCGCTGGGGCTGACGCGCGCCTTCATCAACAATGTTACCGGCCAACCGATCCAGGGCGGCTCCACCATCACCCAGCAACTTGCCAAGAACCTGTTCCTCTCCCCCGAAAGAACCTTCGAGCGGAAGATCCAGGAGGTGCTGCTTGCCTTCTGGCTGGAACACAAATTCAGCAAGGACCAGATCCTGGCGATGTATCTCAACCGGGTCTTCTTCGGCTCGAACGCCTATGGAGTGGAAGCAGCGTCGCGACGGTACTTCAACAAGTCCGCTCGTGACGTGAACCTGGGCGAGGCGGCACTTCTCGCCGGGCTGCTGAAGGCCCCTTCCCGCCTGTCTCCCGCGCGCGACCCGGAAGCGGCCGAAGAGCGTGCCCAGGTGGTACTCGGGGCTATGCTGGAGGAGGGCTACGTCACGGAAGACGAGATCAAGACCGCCATGTCCCAGCCGCCCACAAAGGCCCGCAGCTACTGGTCGGGCGCGGAACACTACGCTGCCGACATAGTCATGGACGAGGTCAAGAAGCTGCTTGGCGAGGTGAAGCAGGACGTCGTGGTCGAGACGACCATCGACCTCTCGCTCGAACGCAAGGCAGAAGAGGCCCTCACGGATATTCTTGACGACGAGGGCGGCAAGCTCAATGCCAGCCAGGCGGCCCTGGTCTCAATGGATGCCACGGGCGCCATTCGCGCGCTGGTGGGCGGCAAGGATTACGCGCAGAGCCAGTTCAACCGCGCCGTGACCGCCAAGCGTCAGCCGGGATCCGCCTTCAAGCCGTTCGTCTATGCCGCCGCCCTCGAAGCCGGGATACGGCCGGACTCCGTGCGCAACGACGCACCGGTCCGGATCGGCAAGTGGACGCCGGAGAACTACGACCAGAAGTACCGCGGTCAGGTAACGGTCTCTTCGGCGCTCTCCCAGTCGCTCAACACCATTGCCGCCCAGCTGGTCATGGAGGTCGGACCGGACGAGGTGGTGAGACTGGCACACCGGATGGGCATAGAGCAGGAGATGCAGCCTAACGCATCCATCGCGCTCGGGACATCCGAAGTGCCGCTCGTGGAACTGACGGCCGCCTACGCCCCCTTCATGAACGGAGGCTACAAGGCGACCCCGCACATCGTGCGCCGCATCCTCGACACGGACGGCAATGTTCTTCACGAGAGCAGCTATGGCAACCCGCCGCGGGTGCTTAGCGAAACCATCGTCGCCACAATGAACAGCATGCTCACGCGGGTCATCCAGGAAGGCACCGGCAAGGCGGCGAGGCTCGATAACTGGCAGGCAGCCGGCAAGACGGGCACGACCCAATCCTTCCGGGACGCGATCTTCGTCGGCTTTACCAGCATCATGACCACGGGGATCTGGTTCGGGAACGACGACGGCACCTCAATGAAAAAGGTGACGGGGGGCGGCCTGCCTGCAAGGGCGTGGAAGAATTACATGACGGCCGCCCATGCAGGCTACTCGCCGACACCGCTGTTCGGCAGCCATGGCGGCTTCGCGCTGCCACCGGCTGCCGAGCCGGAGAGGGAGCCAACGACGATCGGTGACATCATTTCCGGAGTGCTCCCCGGATCTTCTACGCCCGATGACTATCCGGCCGCCCCCTCTGCGCCGCGTCACGACGCCTATCCACCCGACGGCGAAATTCCCGTACGCGATTACCGCGAATATCGCGGCCCCTACGACGGGTTCGAAGATGCACCCATGCCGCGCGAGGATTATGCTGAAGGCCCGATACCACCCGGTGAAGTCGGCTCCCCGAGCGGGAGGGGATCGTCCCGGCAGACAACCCTCTACGACCTGATCATGGGCCAGTGAGGTCGAAAGCGCCCCATTCACAATTGCGTGTTTTTTTACCGGCGTCGGCATGGCGGCGCGCCTTGCAGTCGAAAAATCACGTCCTTATATACGCCGCATGACGCAGCGAATGCTGCCGGAATACACAAGACCATCCCATTCGAGGAACTGTCAGCGGAATGCCTGACCGGGGTTCCGACGGTTCGCTTAAAGGAGAGAGAAAAATGGCAAAAGTAATTGGCATCGACCTCGGCACGACGAACTCCTGCGTCGCCATCATGGACGGCAAGGACGCAAAGGTCATCGAGAACGCTGAAGGCGCGCGCACCACGCCTTCCATGGTCGCCTTCACCGATGACGGGGAGCGCCTCGTCGGCCAGCCGGCAAAGCGCCAGGCCGTGACCAATCCCACCAATACCCTCTTCGCAGTCAAGCGCCTGATCGGCCGCCGCTACGAAGACCCGACGGTGGAGAAGGACAAGGGTCTCGTTCCCTTCGAAATCTCCAAGGGTGACAATGGCGATGCCTGGGTCAAGGCTCAGGGCAAGGGCTACTCGCCTGCGCAGATCTCCGCGATGATCCTCCAGAAGATGAAGGAAACGGCTGAATCCTACCTCGGCGAGAAGGTCGAGAAGGCGGTCATCACCGTTCCTGCCTACTTTAATGACGCGCAGCGCCAGGCAACCAAGGATGCCGGCAAGATCGCCGGCCTTGAAGTTCTCCGCATCATCAACGAGCCAACGGCTGCTGCACTCGCTTACGGCCTCGACAAGAAGGACGGCAAGACGATCGCCGTCTACGACCTTGGCGGTGGCACCTTCGATATCTCGGTCCTCGAGATCGGTGACGGCGTCTTCGAAGTGAAGTCGACGAATGGTGATACCTTCCTCGGCGGTGAAGATTTCGACATGCGTCTCGTCGAATATCTGGCCGGTGAGTTCAAGAAGGACCAGGGCATCGACCTGAAGAACGACAAGCTTGCCCTGCAGCGCCTCAAGGAAGCTGCGGAAAAGGCCAAGATCGAGCTGTCGTCCTCGCAGCAGACCGAAATCAACCTGCCGTTCATCACGGCGGATGCCTCCGGTCCGAAGCACCTGACGATGAAGCTGACCCGTGCCAAGTTCGAAAGCCTGGTCGACGACCTGATCCAGCGCACCGTTGCTCCGTGCAAGGCAGCGCTCAAGGATGCTGGCGTGACCGCCGGTGAAATCGACGAAGTCGTTCTGGTCGGCGGCATGAGCCGCATGCCGAAGGTGCAGGAGACCGTGAAGCAGCTGTTCGGCAAGGAGCCGCACAAGGGCGTCAACCCTGACGAAGTGGTGGCCATGGGCGCTGCGATCCAGGCCGGCGTTCTGCAGGGCGACGTCAAGGACGTGCTGCTGCTCGACGTAACCCCGCTGTCGCTCGGCATCGAAACGCTCGGTGGCGTCTTCACCCGCCTGATCGACCGCAACACGACGATCCCGACGAAGAAGAGCCAGACATTCTCGACCGCCGAGGACAACCAGTCGGCCGTGACCATTCGCGTCAGCCAGGGCGAGCGCGAAATGGCTGCCGACAACAAGCTGCTCGGCCAATTCGACCTCGTTGGCCTGCCGCCGGCACCGCGTGGAGTACCGCAGATCGAAGTCACCTTCGACATCGACGCGAACGGCATCGTACAGGTCTCGGCCAAGGACAAGGGCACCGGCAAGGAGCAGCAGATCCGCATCCAGGCTTCCGGCGGTCTGTCCGACGCCGATATCGAGAAGATGGTCAAGGACGCCGAGGCTCATGCCGAGGAAGACAAGAAGCGTCGTGCAGGCGTCGAGGCGAAGAACCAGGCCGAAAGCCTGATCCATTCGACCGAGAAGTCGCTGCAGGAATATGGCGAGAAGGTCTCCGAGACCGATCGCAAGTCCATTGAGGACGCGATCGCCTCGCTGAAGTCCGCCGTCGAGGCCTCCGAGCCGGATGCCGACGACATCCAGGCGAAGACCCAGACGCTGATGGAAGTGTCGATGAAACTCGGCCAGGCCATCTATGAGGCCCAGCAGGCGGAAGCTTCCGAAGGTTCCGAGGGCGGCAACAATGACGACGGTGTCGTCGATGCCGACTACGAGGAAATCAAGGACGACAAGAAGTCGGCTTGAGGCTCGTCTGTTGGCGACCCTCATGAAGATAGTCGACTAGAAACTCCGGCTGCCATCGTGCAGCCGGAATCCTTTCGGGAGCCGTTACCTCCATGGCAAAAGCTGATTTTTACGAAACCTTGGGTGTCGGCAGGTCCGCTGACGAGAAGGAGTTGAAGAGCGCCTTCCGCAAGCTCGCGATGAAGTATCATCCCGACAAGAATCCGGGCGATACCGAGGCCGAAAAGAAGTTCAAGGAGATCAACGAGGCCTACGAGACCTTGAAGGATCCCCAGAAGCGTGCCGCCTACGACCGGTTCGGACACGCCGCCTTCGAAGCCGGTGGCATGGGCCCTGGCGGCATGGGCGGTGGTTTCGGTGCGGCAGGCGCCGGCGGCTTCTCGGATATCTTCGAGGATATCTTTGGCGAGATGATGGGCGGTGGACGGGCACGACGCTCCTCCGGCGGTCGCGAGCGCGGCGCCGACCTCCGCTACAACATGGAAATCACGCTGGAAGAAGCCTTCAGCGGCAAGACCGCCCAGATCCGCGTCCCGACCTCCATCACCTGCGATGTCTGTTCGGGCTCGGGGGCGAAACCAGGGACGCAGCCGAAAACCTGCGGTACCTGTCACGGCTCCGGTCGAGTGCGCGCCAGCCAGGGCTTTTTTTCCGTCGAGCGGACCTGTCCGACCTGTCACGGGCGCGGCCAGACGATCACCGATCCGTGTACCAAGTGCCATGGTCAGGGGCGCGTATCGGAAGAGCGCTCGCTGTCGGTCAACATCCCGGCCGGCATCGAGGACGGCACCCGCATTCGCCTTCAGGGCGAGGGCGAAGCCGGCATGCGCGGTGGACCAGCCGGTGATCTCTACATCTTCCTGTCGGTGAAGCCGCACCAGTTCTTCCAGCGCGACGGCGCAGACCTGTTCTGCACGGTGCCGATTTCGATGACGACCGCCGCACTGGGCGGAACATTTGACGTTGCGACGCTGGACGGGACCAAGTCCCGGGTGACGGTGCCGGAAGGCACGCAGCCCGGCAAGCAGTTTCGCCTCAAGGGCAAGGGCATGCCAGTACTGCGTTCGTCACAGACGGGCGACCTGTATATCCAGATCCAGATCGAGACGCCTCAGAAGCTGACCAAGCGTCAGCGCGAACTGCTGCAGGAATTCGAGGACATCTCCTCGAAGGAAAACAATCCCGAGTCGACCGGCTTCTTCGCCCGGATGAAGGAGTTTTTCGAAGGCTGACGAGCAGGAGGGTCGTTTGCCCGTCCTTCGTCACCGTGTAGCCAATACCGCGAAGGCAGCGCTCGCCTGCCTCGCGGTAGAGCGGATCGATGGTCAATAGTGCGGCGGCTTGGTGATAGCCGGTGCATCAAGCGACGCTTCCTCCAGCGTCAGGAAACGCTCCGTAAGCCGCTCGAGCTTGGCGCGGGTCTGTTCAACCACTTTCCACTGTTCGGCCAGTTGATCGGAAAGCTCCTCGATTGTTTTCGCCTGGTGGGCAACGGTCTCTTCCAGCGTTACGATACGTTCGTCATCAGCGGCCAACGCGCGCACTCCCTCAAGGCCCTACGATTTAAAGCGAGCCTCAGAGCTCGCCCTTTCGCTTGTAGGGCATCAGCATGATCGCGGATGCGGTTACCGCACCCCCGAAGGTCAGCGCAAGGGGCGCGGCGATCATCACGAAAGACAGGATCGGTGTCTGCGATCGGGCGATGTGGGTGCCCAGGCCATAGAGGTTGAACCAGTAAAGGGCGAAGGCGATGCCTATTCCCAGCATGATGCCAAAGGCAGCATTGATGGCAAGGAACCTCAGCATATCGACGTGGTCCCGGCGAGCTTCGTCCGGCGTCATTTCATCTTTGCGTATGGGCATGGTTGCCTCCCGGCGACAGGACACACGATAGCAGGTTCCTTCATTTGTCGCGCGCGACAAACTGCCCAACCGCCCTTTGGTTCCAAGGCGTCGAACTTTGCTTGCCATCGCCACCCGGAAGCCTTAGCTCCTGCCTATCAGACACGGATGTCCATGGCCCAGAAAGCATTCCTTTCCCGTCTCAAGCTCACCGACTTCCGGAACTATGCGGAAGCAGGCCTTTCGCTGGACAGCCGTCATGTCGTGCTGACCGGAGACAATGGCGCCGGCAAGACGAACCTTCTGGAAGCGGTCTCCTTTCTCTCTCCAGGGCGCGGGCTCCGACGCGCCGTTCTCCCAGACGTGACACGCGTCGGGGCGAGTGGCGGCTTTTCCATCTTTGTCGACATGGAGGGCATGGAAGGTGAGGTCTCGCTGGGCACCGGCATTGATACCCTCGGTGAAACCGTCAGCCGCAAGCTGCGCATCAATGGCACCCCGGCACGGTCGACCGAGGAGCTCTCCGAGCACTTGAACGTGATATGGCTCACGCCATCGATGGACGGGCTCTTCACGGGTGCGGCGTCGGAACGACGACGTTTCCTCGACAGGCTGGTTCTGTCGATCGATCCTGCCCATGGCCGCCGCGCAAGCGACTTCGAACGGGCGATGCGCAGCCGCAACCGACTGCTTTCGGAGGGCCGCTACGACCCCGCCTGGGTTTCGGCTGTCGAAGCTCAGATGGCGGGTCTTGGCGTGGCCATGGCCGCAGCCCGTCTGGAAATGCTGGGCTTGCTGCGCCGCTTGGCCGCCGTGGAGGAGACGCCATTTCCCTCGCCGGCGCTGAACCTGGAAGGCTTCCTGGATGATGCGGCCGATCAGCCGGCAGCGGAGCTGGAAGAGCGCTATCTGGCGGCGCTGCAGGAAGGGCGTCATCGCGATGCCGCGGCTGGCCGTACGCTGGAGGGCCCCCACCGAAGCGACCTTCTCGTTCGCCACCGCGAGAAGGATATGGATGCCGGACGCTGCTCCACCGGCGAACAGAAGGCACTACTGATCGGGCTCATTCTCGCTCATGCCCGTCTGACTGCCAACATGACCGGCTTTGCGCCGGTCCTGCTGCTTGACGAGATTGCCGCCCATCTTGATGAAGGCCGGCGTGCAGCCCTGTTCGACCTGGTCGATGGATTGGGAGGTCAGGCTTTCATGACCGGCACGGACCGCGCGATGTTTTCGGCGCTTGCCGAGCGTGCGCAGTTCTTCAGCGTCGAGGGCGGCAGCATCCGCGGCTGATCCTCGCTTTTCCGCCTCCTCCTAGGCTGCTAGATTGCCCTCATGCAACTGACGCCTGAAGAGATCGAACGCTACCGACGCCACATCCTGCTCCCGGAGATCGGCGGCCATGGGCAACAGCGGCTGAAGAACGCTAGGGTGCTGGTCGTCGGCGCCGGAGGCCTGGGTGCTCCAATCCTCCTCTACCTGGCGGCGGCCGGCATCGGCACAATCGGCATCATCGACGATGATGTCGTCTCGCTTTCGAACCTGCAGCGGCAGGTCATCCACGATACGGGCACGATCGGCGAGCTGAAGACGGAGAGTGCGAGGGCGGCACTCGCGCAGTTGAATCCGACCATCCGGGTCCTCTCCTACGAAGAGCGCTTTTCCGAACGGTGGGCCGGCGAGCATCTGCCGCTCTTCGATCTCCTGGTGGACGGATCGGACAACTTCGATACCCGCTATGCATGTGCGGATGCGGCGCTTGCGGCGCAGGTTCCCCTTGTAACCGGTGCCGTGGGCCGCTTCGACGGATCGCTGACGGTCCTGAAGCCCTATGAGGTCGGCATGGATGGAATGCAGAACCCCAGCTATCGTGACCTGTTTCCCGAGAAACCGCCGCAGGGTCTGATACCTGCCTGCGCAGAAACCGGCATCATCGGGGCTCTGGCGGGCGTGATCGGAACGCTGATGGCGATGGAGACCATCAAGGTCATCACGGGTGTCGGTGAACCTTTGATCGGACGGCTTCTGCTGTATGACGCGCTCGCCGCCAGGTTCGACACCATCCGATACAACCGGCGCCCAGCCGAGAGCGCTGCAGAATGACCGAGGTTCGCCGCATTATCCCGGAAGAGTTCGACCATTGGAATGAGCTTCTTCACCTCATCCGGACAGCGTTCCTCTACATGGACGGCGTCATCGATCCGCCCTCGTCTGCACACCGTCTCAATCTGCAGTCTCTGAAGGAAAAGGCTGCGAGCGAAATCTGCTTCATCGCCATGCAGGGCAGCGAGATCTCGGGTTGCATCTTCTGTCGGCCCGAACCACCCGATGAACTCTACATCGGCAAGCTTGCGGTACGGCCGCAGATGCAAGGACAAGGCTTGGGGCGGCAGTTGCTTGAGGCCGCAGAAAGTGTCGCCTTCGCAAGCGGCCATAGCCGGCTTCGCCTGGAGACGCGTATCGAGCTTGCGGGCAACCACGCGACCTTCTCACGCTGGGGCTTCGTCAAATCAGCGGAGAGGTCTCACCCCGGCTATGATCGCGTCACGTTCATCGAGATGGTAAAGACGCTGGCCGCCCCGGTAGCGGAAGCCAGCCAGTTGCTGCGGGACTAGCTTCGGCCCGGCAGAACCCGGTTCGGCGGCCTGTGCCCGTCGAAGAAGGTGCGGATGTTGATGATGACCTTGTCACCCATGTCGATCCGGCCTTCGATCGTCGCTGATCCCATGTGGGGCAACAGAACGACGCGCCCCTCATTAGCCAGCTTCACGAGCCTGGGATTCACAGAAGGTTCATTCTCGTAGACGTCAAGTCCGGCGCCGGCGATCTTGCCGTCGCGCAGCAGCTGGATCATCGCCGCTTCGTCGATGATGTCGCCACGCGCGGTGTTGACGATGAGACTGGTGGGCTGCAGCAGCGCGAGGCGCCGTGCTGACAGAAGATGGAACGTGGCTGGTGTCGACGGGCAGTTGACGGAGACAATATCGACGCGCGCCAGCATCTGGTCGAGACTGTCCCAATAGGTCGCCTCGAGTTCCTCCTCCGTCGCAGGATGAACCCTCTTGCGGTTGTGGTAGTGGATCGACAGGCCAAAGGCTTTGGCACGCCTTGCGACGGCGGTGCCGATTCGGCCCATGCCGACAATGCCGATTCGCTTGCCCCAGATGCGACGACCAAGCATCCAGGTGGGAGACCAGCCGGCCCAATCGCCCGGATGGTCCGTCAGTATCCGCGCACCCTCGGGCAACCGGCGCGACACCGCGAGAATCAGCGCCATCGTCATGTCGGCCGTGTCTTCGGTGAGGACATTCGGGGTGTTTGTCACCGTAATGCCCTTGCGGGCGGCAGCCTCGATATCGATGTGATCCGTGCCGTTGGAAAAGCTGGCGATCAACCTGAGATCCGGCCCTGCCTCGTTGATCAGGGCCTCGTCGATCCTGTCCGTCACCGTCGGCACGAGCACGTCCGAGGATCTCATCGCCTCGACGAGCTGCTCGCGCGTGCGCGGCACATCGTCGACATTCAACTCCGCGTCGAAAAGCTCGCGCATCCGGGTCTCAACGGCATCCGGCAGCTTGCGTGTGATATAGACCTTGGGTTTCTTCTTCGCTGTCATAGGCGTTGTATTCAGAGGTCCTTAACCAAGTCGCGCGATAGTCTGAGCATAGAGGGCGTTTCTACCAGACCCGTCGGCGAAGACAAACAAAACCTCGCAGGAGCCGGATTGTCGATGTCGCCCAACTCGCTGGCGGCCGGCCCGCAGGCACCGCCCACTCTCGGAAGAACCCGCATGCGCAGCGTCATCCTTACCCTACTGCTGGCAGTCTCCATCGGAGCGATCCCGGCGCTCCATTCCACTCCTTCCCTTGCACAAGGCGCGAAGGGGCCAAGCGGCCTGCCCCTGCCCCGCTTTGTCAGCCTGAAGTCCAAGCGGGTGAATATCCGCATCGGTCCCAGCACCGACTATGCAGTCGCGTGGATGTATCTGAAATCGGGCACGCCGATGGAGATCATCCAGGAATACGACAACTGGCGGCGCGTCCGGGACGCCGATGGTACCGAAGGCTGGGTCAACCAGGCGCTCCTGTCGGGTGAACGAACGGCGGTGGCGGCTCCCTGGATGCGCGGCAAGGCAGAGGACGTCTTCGTCAATATGCGCCGCGAACCACAGTCCTCCGCAACCGTGACAGCAAAGCTCCAGCCCGGCGTCGTCATCTCGATCGACGAGTGCAATGGCGACTGGTGCCATGCGTCGGTCAATGGCGCCGAAGGCTGGGTCAGCCAGGCGGAAATATGGGGAGCATATCCCGGAGAGGCGTTCAGGTAGCCGCCTCGGGCTACAGCAGACCCTCGCCGACCGCGGCATCGCGCAGTGGAACCATGGGGCGCGGGCCGATCTGCTTGATGACGATCGCCGCCGAGAGGCATCCGAGCTTGCCGCAATCGGAAAGCGAGCGGCCTTGGGTATATCCATAGAGGAAGCCGGCAGCGAAGAGATCACCTGCGCCCGTGGTGTCGACCAAGTCATCGACCTTGTAGGCATCGATCTTCACGCGCTCCTCGCCGCGAAGGATGATGGCGCCTTCCTCACTGAGGGTGACGGCAGCAAGCTTGCAATCCGCGGCGATGCTCTTCAGGGCCAGTTCGAAGTCATCCGTCTCGTAGAGCGACAGCGCCTCCTGCCTGTTGGCGAAGACGATGTCGACGGTGCCCGAGCGCATCAGGTCCAGGAACTCGGAACGATAGCGATCGACGCAGAACGGGTCCGACAAAGTCATGGAGACTTCCCGCCCGTTCTCATGGGCGATCCGGGCGCACTCCAAGATCGCCTCCTTGGCCCGTGGCGGATCCCAGAGGTAGCCCTCGAAATAGGTGACGGCGGATTCGGCAACGACCGCAGGCTCCACGTCGCCGGGGCCGAATTCAACGCAGGCGCCGAGATAGGTATTCATCGACCGTTCGCCATCCGGGGTGACGAAGATCATCGAGCGCGCGGTGGGTGGATTGGTCCCCTGCGGCTTCGTCGCATAATGCACCCCCTGTGCGCGGATGTCATGCTGGAAGATGCTGCCAAGCTGATCCTCGGCTACCTTTCCGAAGTATGCAGCCCTGCCACCGATACCGGCAACGCCTGCCGCGGTATTGCCGGCCGATCCTCCAGATGCTTCGACCGCAGGGCCCATCCTGGAATAGAGGAGTTCTGCACGCTCGGCGTCGATCAGGTTCATCGCGCCCTTGATGATGTCATTCTCGGCTAGAAACTGGTCGTCACATCGGGCGATGATATCTACGATCGCGTTTCCTACCGTCAAAACATCAAACTGCGGCATGCTGCCAGACCTCTCTCGAACTCGTCATCGGCACCTTTTTGCATAGGCGAAGGAAAAACCCCAGAGCCCGGTGTCAATTCCTTGTCGGCCTCAGATGTTTTTCGGCATAAACGGGGCCAGCCTCTAGATTATATTCATTCCCTCGAAAGCCAGTGACTTGTCCGCAGTTCTCATAAACGTAGCCCCTGTCTTCCTGCTCATCCTTATCGGCTGGATTCTTGCCCGAACGAAAGTCCTGAACGAGGCAACGGGGGATGCCCTTGGAGAATTCGTCTTCAAGATCGCGGTGCCCATGCTGATCTTCAGCACCCTGGCTAACGCCCATTTCGACGGCGTCTCCCCCTTCCGCCTGTGGGCCGCCTATTTTGCAGGGGTGGCTGTCACCTGGACAGCCAGTCATCTGATCGCAAAGCATGTCTTCAAGCGAGACGACAAGATCGGCGTGATCGCTGGAATGTCGGCTGCCTTCGCGAACAATGTGTTCATTGGCCTGCCGCTCGTGGGACGCTCGGTCGGAGCCGAGGGGCTGCTCGCCCTTTCCATACTCCTTGCGATCCACCTGCCGCTGATGATGATCGTCGGCACCATCCTGATGGAACGGGCCACCGTGATCGTCGATGGGGGCAAGGGGCGCGGATCGAAGGTCATCCTCGCTCAGGTTGGTTGGAACCTCGTCCGCAACCCGCTGGTAATAGCACTCGGCGCCGGCCTCGCCTTCAGCCTCTCCGGGCTGACGCTAACCCCGGTTCTCTCGACCGTGGTGACGCAATTGTCGAGCGCGGCAGGACCGGCCGCGCTAATTTCGATCGGGATGACCCTCACACGTTATCCGGTACGCGGCAATATCGGGCTGACGGGCGCGATCGCTGCCCTGAAGCTGCTACTCCTGCCTGCTGCGGTATTCCTGATGGGCAAGGCGCTCGGCCTCAGCCCGGCATGGGCGGCGGCCCTCGTGCTGACCTCGTCGGTGCCGACCGGCATCAATGCGTGGCTGATCGCCCAACGGTTCCGGGCAGGACAAAACATCGCCGCCTCCACCATCAGCGTCACCACGGCGCTTGGGGTCGTTTCGGTCAGCTTCTGGGCATGGCTTCTCGCCTAGGCGAGCAATCACAGGGCGGAGATCGGCTTGCAACGAAAAAGCCCGGCTGAAGGCCGGGCTTCAAACTGATCTATGGTGAAAGAGAGTCAGTTGTTGGCCGGTGCAGGCTGCTGGCCTACCGGTGCTGGCTCTTCCGCGGCAGGAGCGGCCGGCGCTTCGGCTGCAGGTGCTGCACCTTCGGCTGCGGGCGCTTCGCCAGCAGGAGCGGCAGGAGCCTCGGCCGGAGCAGCGGCTTCACCTTCGCCAGCGGCAGGAGCGTCCGCCGCAGGAGCAGCTTCCTCCGCAGGAGCAGCACCTTCAGCAGCGGGAGCAGCGGCTTCACCCTCGGCGGGAGCGGCTTCAGCCTCCGGCAGCGGAGCCGGGTTGCCAGACAGCGACCGCAGGTAGGCAATGACGTTCGCCCGTTCGTCGTCCTTCTTCAGGCCGGCAAAGCCCATGGCCGTACCAGGAACGTGCTGCTTCGGCGCCAGCAGGAAGCCGTTGAGATGATCGTAGTCCCAGACGACAGAACCGCCCTCAGAAAAATCCTTCATCGCTGCCGAATAGCTGAAGCCTTCGTGCGAAGCGATCGGCCTATTTACAACGTCCCAAAGGCCGGGCCCGACCTTGTTGGCGCCGCCCTGATCGGCGGTGTGACAGCTCGCACACTTCTTGAACGAAGACTCTCCGGCTGCAGCGTCGGCGCTGGCCAGCAGGGTCGCGATAGGCACGGCAGCTTCTTCCTCGGCGCCGCCCTCCTCACCACCGGTTTCCGCGGCGACAATGGCAAAGCCTGCCTGTTCCGGAACTTCCGAGTGCCAGATTCCGTCGGACGCAATCGAAACCGTCATCATCACGAAAACGGTGGCAAGAAAGGCTCCTACCGCCATGTTCACGTACGAGTTCATGCAAACGCTCCCTTGCAACCGCCGGGGTACAGGCGGGCCATCTTGAAATCGCGCGGAACCTATGTCTTTTGCTTTGCGGTTGCAACACGATTATACGGCAGCGCGTGAGACTTTTTGACACTGATCAACGCGCTTTTGAAGGCCTTTCATGACCGATATCGCCAATGAGCGGACGCTGGTGCTCATCCCTGCGCGCATGGCCTCGACCCGGCTGCCCGGAAAGCCGCTGGCAGACATTGCTGGCCTGCCGATGATCGTCCAGGTCGCAACGCGTGCGCGGGAAGCCGATGTGGGCCGGATCATCGTCGCAGTAGACCATCAGGACACATATGATGCAGTCGAGGCGGCGGGCTTCGAGGTCCTCATGACCCGAGGCGACCACCAGTCGGGCTCCGATCGGATCTTCGAAGCCGTCCAGAAGGCGGACCCGGAGGGAAAAATCGACGTGGTCGTAAACGTGCAGGGAGACCTGCCGACCATCGAGCCAGAATCCGTGCGCGCTGCCCTCCGTCCCCTGGAGAACTCCAGCGTCGACATCGCCACACTAACGGTCGAAATCTCCGACGAACACGAGAAGACGAACCCCAACGTGGTCAAGGTCGTCGGTTCGCCGCTTTCGCCGACACGGCTACGGGCGCTCTACTTCACCCGTGCCACGGCACCGTACGGGCCGGGTCCGCTCTACCATCACATTGGGCTCTATGCGTACCGCCGAAAGGCGCTGGAGCGCTTTGTCTCGCTTGGACCGTCTGCACTTGAGAAGCGTGAGTCGCTCGAACAGTTGCGGGCCCTCGAAGCCGGCATGCGCATCGACGTTGAAATCGTTGACTCGGTTCCGCTCGGTGTCGATACTCCGGCCGATCTTGAAAAGGCTCGTGCAATTCTCTCCAGCCGCTCTTCCTGAGGCGCTTTCTCCATGACCCAGACCACCAACAGGATCGCCTTCCAGGGCGACTTCGGCGCCAATTCCGATATGGCATGCCGGGACATGTTCCCGTCCATGCAGCCGCTCCCCTGCCCGACCTTCGAGGACGCCTTCGTGGCGCTGGAGAGCGGAGAGGCGGATCTGGCAATGATCCCGATCGAGAATACGATCGCAGGGCGGGTTGCGGACATCCACTATCTCCTGCCGGAATCGCGGCTGCACATCATCGGCGAGTATTTCATGCCGATCCGCTTCCAGCTCATGGTGCTGCCAGGCGTGACGCGGGAAGAAGTACGAACGGTGCACAGCCATATCCACGCGCTCGGCCAGTGCCGCAAGATCATACGCTCCAACGGCTGGAAAGCAGTCGTCGCGGGCGACACGGCCGGTGCCGCCAAGCTAGTGGCCGAAAAGGGAGACCGGACCATGGCCGCCCTCGCCCCGCGGCTTGCCGCCGATCTCTATGGTCTCCATATCCTGGCCGAGAATGTCGAGGACACCGAGAACAACGTGACGCGTTTCGTCGTCCTCTCACGGGACGAGCACTGGGCGAAGCGGGAGGACGAGTCCGAGATCATCGTCACCACCTTCGTTTTCAACGTCCGCAACATCCCGGCCGCCCTCTACAAGGCCATGGGTGGATTTGCCACCAACGGCGTCAACATGACGAAGCTGGAGAGCTATCAGTTGGGCGGCAAGTTCGTCGCCACCCAGTTCTATGCGGACATCGAGGGACATCCCGACGACCCGGCGGTGCGGCGGGCACTCGAGGAGTTGCGGTTCTTCTCCGAGAAGGTCCGCATCCTCGGCGTCTACAAGGGTCATCCGATGCGCGGGGCGCTGCAGAAGCACTGACCTCCTAGTGCCAGTCGACCCAGTCGCGGATCAGCCGATGAGCGATCGCACCTGCCGGAGGCGCAAAGAAACCATCCCCCGGCTGACCCTCCAGGATGCGCCCAACGTCCTCTCGTGAAAACCACCGGCAGTCGGCGATCTCCTGCTGATCGATCTTGATCTCGGTCGATGTTGCTTCCGCATAGCAGCCGATCATCAGCGAATGCGGCATGGGCCAGGGCTGCGACGCGTGATAGCGGACGCGCCCGATGCGAATGCCCGACTCCTCGAAAGTCTCACGGCGGACAGCGTGTTCGATCGTTTCACCCGGCTCGACGAACCCGGCGAGACAGGAATACATCCCCTCCTGGAAATGGTGGCTGCGACCGAGAAGGCATTGGTCGCGCTGCTCGTCGATGATGAGCATGATCACGGCGGGATCAGTACGGGGAAAGGTCATGTGCCCGCAGGCACCGCAGACGCGCCGATACCCGCCGATCCGGCTCTCCGTCGCCGCCCCGCACTTGCCGCAGTAGCGGTTGGTCGCATTCCAGTTGATCAAGGCTGCCGCCTGGGCCGCCTGGCCGAGCAATTCTACATCCAGAAGCCCGTCCCGATAGAGCGCACGCGCCTCCGTCGGCTTGAAGTGAGCGGCAAGGTCGTCCGCTGCCACGCCGACGGGAACGGCGATCCGAGGCTCGCCATTCTCGCAATAGCCGAGCAGGACGGCATTGTCGAAATCGGGCTGGAACTCCATGAGTTCGTAGGCAGCAAACAACGGATCCAGAACCTGACCGTCATGCTTCAGGATCAGCCGGCTCCCGGTGAAGGCAAGCAGATGGGTGCCATCCACCTTCAGAGCCTCCTCCAGGCAGTTCTCCTCCCGGTACTCGGACCTGCGATCCAGCGTATTGCCGGAGAAGGCGGTGAGATTGCTGGCTTCCGGATGCGGTGCATTCGTGTCGAAAAGGGAACCGGTCATGTCAGAGGGCTTCAATCAGCGTCTGGAGGAGCCTGCTTTCCGCGCCGTTTTCGTACGGTTCGGGAGTGCCGTGGCCCCAGATGGGTCCAGGCCAGTTGGCATCACCCTCATTTCGCGCGACAATGTGAACATGCAACTGACCGATAACATTACCGAGGGTCCCGATATTGATCTTTCGGGCGCCGGTCGCCTTCTTCAAAGCTGCGGCCACCGCATTGGTCTCGAAGGTCAGAAGCGTCTGGTCGAGCGGTGTGAGTTCGAAGATCTCGCTGATGCCTTCGCGTTGCGGGACAAGCACAAGCCAGGGCCATCGACGGTCCTTCATCAGGCGAAGCTGGCACAGGCCGAGAACCGTCACCATCTCCGAATCGCGCTCCAGCCTCTCGTCCAGCGTGAATTGCCTCAAGTTGCGTTCCTCCGTCGACATTAAACCCTAGCAGTTTTTTACAGGCTTGGCTTGCATTTGCGAGTGTTATTGCCGATATGTGCGGCGGGAGGTTGGTGGTGGACGAGCCACTCGCCAACCGGGTCAGGTCCGGAAGGAAGCAGCCCTAACGAGCCCGGCACGGGTCGCCGTGCCAGCCTCCCACCCTCTACCATCTTGGTCAGCTTCCGGTCCGGTCAAGAGGCTGGAACGGCCCGCGAAGGCTGGCAGGCGCATGAACGACACCGGGCCCATCTCCAAATCATTTCCTCCTCCCGGTAGCGGCTACCGGGTGCTGGCGCGAAAGTATCGCCCGAAGGACTTCTCCGATCTTATGGTCGGCCAGGAGCCGATGGTTCGTACGCTCACCAACGCCTTCGAGACGGGCCGGATCGCCCAAGCCTACATGCTGACCGGTGTCCGCGGCGTCGGCAAGACGACGACGGCGCGCATTCTGGCGCGCGCACTGAATTATCGGACGCCCGAGATCGACCAGCCGACGATCGACCTTCGCAGTCCGGGAGAACATTGCCAGGCCATCATGGAAGGCCGGCATGTGGACGTCATCGAGATGGACGCCGCATCCCATACCGGCATCGACGACATCCGCGAGATCATCGAGCAGGTGCGCTACCGGCCGGTTTCGGCGCGCTACAAGGTCTACATCATCGACGAAGTCCATATGCTATCCACACAGGCCTTCAACGGTCTGCTGAAGACGCTGGAAGAACCGCCGGAGCATGTGAAGTTTATCTTCGCGACGACGGAAATCCGCAAGGTCCCGATCACGGTACTGTCTCGTTGCCAGCGCTTCGATCTGCGCCGCATCAGCGCTGCCGATCTCGTCGGCCTGTTCACCACCATCCTGGAGAAGGAAGGCATTGTCGCAGATGCAGAAGCCCTGTCGATGATCGCACGGGCAGCCGAAGGCTCTGCCCGCGACGGCCTTTCGCTGCTCGACCAGGCGATCGCGCATGGGGGCGGACGGGTCGAGGCCGAGACCGTCCGCGGGATGCTGGGCCTTGCCGACAGGGCGCGTATCGTCGATCTCTTCGAACATGTCATCCGTGGCGACGTGACGGCAGCACTTGGCGAGTTCGAGTCCCAGTATCAGGCCGGGGCCAATCCGGTCGTGGTGCTGACGGACCTCGCCGACTTCACGCATCTCGTCACACGCATCAAGTACATCCCGGAGGCGGCGCAGGATCCGTCGCTGAGCGAGGTCGAGCGGGTTCGCGGGCAAGAATTCGCGCATTCGGTTGCCGTCAGCACCCTGTCGCGTATCTGGCAGATGCTGCTAAAGGGCATCCCGGAGGCGGAGAACTCATCCAGACCCGCCGGCGCCACGGAAATGGTGCTGATCCGGCTGACCCATGCCGCCCATCTTCCCGCACCGGAGGACGCCGCGCGACGTTTGGGCGAACTCGGCAATGGCGAAGGCCACAGTCTGGCACCCTCCGGCAGTGGCGGCGGGAGCGTTCAGGCAAGCTTGCAACCGCCGCTCAACGCCCAGGCCTCGGCCATGTCGCCCGCCGCTCGCGCGCCGGCCGGCGGGCCCACCGCGATGCTGAAGGCCGTGCCTAGCTCTGAACCACGCGAACTGCCCGTGGGCCGAACCGAGGACCTGCCGGCGGAGAAGCCGGCTTCGACCGTCGCCGTCAACTCGTTGCAGGACATCGTCGACCTCTGCTCGAAGAACCGCGACCCGAGGCTGAAGGCCCTGGTGCGAAACTTCGTGCGGCTTGTGAAGCTAGAGCCCGGTCGGCTGGATATGCGCATGAGCGACGGCGGGCCAGCGACACTCCCCGGTGAACTCGGTGTAAAGCTTAAGGAATGGACCGGCATACACTGGATCGTCAGCCTGAGTAACGAGGCAGGCGAAGCAACGCTCGTGGAGGCGGACGCCAATGCCCGCGAGGCACGGCTCACCGATGCCCGGGCCGATCCGGATGTTGCGGCCATCCTCGCGCAGTTTCCCGGTGCCCGCATAACCGACGTACGCATCCGTGCCATCGAGGACGATCCCGTGAACGAAGACATCGCGGCACCGGCTGCCGCAGAATCCGCCGAGGGCGACATCCTGCCCGGCGACGACATCGAACTATAAGAGAAGGAAAATACGATGCGCGACATCATGGGTATGATGGGCAAGGTCAAGGAAATGCAGGCCAAGATGGAGAAGGTGCAGGCGGACATCGCGGCACTGGAAGTCCAGGGCACATCAGGCGGCGGCCTGGTGACGGTCCGGCTGAGCGGCAAGGGCGAGATGCTCGGCCTCAAGATCGATCCATCGCTCTTCAAGGAAGATGACGTCGAGATCCTGGAAGACCTGATCGTCGCTGCCCATCAGGACGCCAAGAAGAAGGCGGAGAGCACCGCGGCGGACATGACCAGGGAACTGACGGCCGGACTGCCGATCCCGCCGGGAATGAAGCTGCCTTTCTGAGGGCTCAGACCGTCGAATACCGTTTGCGCAAGCGCGCCGCGATCGGCAGCGCCAGAAGCCGGAACCGGTCCGGCGGGTTTATCCGCTCGCCGGCCTCGGGAAGAAGATCCGCGACTGGAACCCTGTCGCCTTCGTAAGGCTCGAACCGTACCGCCTCCCCGGGCTCCAGCACGCCTTCGCGCAGGACGCGGCAATAGATGCCGGGGCGACCGGCGGCCGAGTATCGCCTGACGAAGTCATGCTCGCCCATCCTCGCCGCGAATGTCGCGCAGGGAATTCGCGGCGCCGTGGCCTGCAAGACCACTTCTGCAAAGACAAATCGGTCGCCGATGCAGACGTCGCGTCCGTCCAACGCATCGATGCGAAGATTCTCCCCGAAGATCCCGGGCAGCAGCTCCCGAACGATGTGCCTGGACCACCACGCCATCGTCAGCTCGCCTTCCAGCAGAATTGCCTGGTCCGGCCCTCCGTGATGGTTGCGGTTGCAGACCGAATCACCGACGAGGCCCGCCTTGTCCACCATCGTCGGACTGTTGACGGCTATCTTGTTGATGCCGGTCTTGTAGCTCTTGCCCTGAAGGATTTCAGGCCGGCCCAGGCAGATGGCGGCAAGTTTCATCGGCCGGGGCCCTTGTTACGATTCCGTTCGGTCGAGATATCAGCTAAAAGCCGCCCATGGCAAAGCGTGTTACCGGTCCCGAAATCGAAAAGCTCATCCAGTTGCTGGCGAAGGTCCCCGGCCTGGGACCGCGTTCGGCGCGGCGGGCGGCGCTTCACCTGATCAAGAAAAAGGAACAATTGCTCGGCCCGCTGGGGCTTGCCATGGGAGAGGCGTACGACAAGGTTAAGGTCTGCTCGCGCTGCGGTAATGTCGATACCGTCGATCCCTGCACCGTCTGCACCGATACGCGCCGAGACCAGTCGATGATCATTGTCGTGGAAGACGTATCCGATCTCTGGGCATTGGAACGCGCTGGGGCGATGAACGCCGCCTACCACGTGCTCGGCGGAACCCTTTCGCCGCTGGACGGCATCGGTCCCGATGATCTCAACATCCGCCCGCTGATCGAAAGGGTGAGCGAAGGCGGTGTTCGGGAGATCATCCTTGCGGTCAACGCGACCGTCGAGGGACAGACGACAGCACACTATATAACCGATCAGCTCGCGGGCCTGGATGTCAAGATCACGCGGCTTGCCCATGGTGTTCCCGTAGGGGGTGAGCTCGACTATCTCGACGAGGGGACGCTGACCGCTGCCCTTCGCGCACGAACTGCGATCTGAGGAGGTTCCATGCGACGATACGCTTTCGCTGCCGCTCTATTCCTCTCCCTGCTCCCCGCTGCGGCGTACTCAGCCTCGCGTGCAGAGGTGGAGATACAATTCCAGCGATGGATCGCCGGCGATCTGTCGGCGGAAGCGAAGCAGAACGGCATCTCGGACAAGACAATTGCCGGCGCATTCAAAGGCGTATCGCTCAACTGGGACCTTCCCGACCTTGTGCCGCCCGGCAGCACGCCGCCCCCCAGCCAGGATCAGAGCCAGGCGGAATTCTCGTCCCCGGGCGCATATTTCTCGGAGAAGCGCCTGCAGGGTCTGGCCGCAACCGGACGCAGCTTGGCCGCTCAGCATCGCACGACCCTGGAGCGGATCGAAGCGACATACGGCGTTCCCGGCGAGGTCATCATAGCCATCTGGGGCCGCGAATCGGGCTTCGGACGCGCCAAGCTTCCCCATTCCGCGATCGAAGTTCTGGCGACGAAGGCCTTCATGTCGACCCGCAAAGAGATGTTCAGGTCGGAACTGATTGCAGCACTGCACATGATCGAGGGCGGCGACATAACCGCGTCGAAGATGATGGGCTCATGGGCCGGAGCGCTCGGCCAACCGCAGTTTCTGCCATCGAGCTATCTGAAATATGCGGTGGATTTCGACCGCGACGGACATCGCGATATCTGGAACTCCGTGCCTGACAGCCTGGCGTCGATCGCCAACTACCTGGCGCGGGAGGGATGGCAGAAGGGACGCGACTGGGGGTTCGAGATCACGATCCCCGACAGCGTCAGCTGTGCTCAGGAAGGACCGGACCTGGCGCGGCCGATTTCCTCCTGGGAAAATACGGGGATCTCGCGCGTCTCCGGGCGCGGCTTCCCCGAACCTGAACTGCGGGCCGATGGCATGATGCTCGTCCCGGCGGGCCGGCACGGGCCACAGTTCATCGTCACGCCCAACTTCTACGTGCTCAAGCAGTACAACAACTCCGACCTCTACGCCCTCTTCATCGGCAACCTCGCGGACCGGATCGCCTATGGCTCAAGAGCTTTCCAGGCGCCGTGGGGAGATGTCGGTCGAATGAAGCGGTCGGACGTGCTCGCGATGCAGAAGGCCCTCGTGGCACAGGGCTACGACGTCGGCAAGGTCGACGGGCTGGCAGGCTACAAGACGCGGCGTTCCATCGGTGACTGGCAGGCGAAGAACGGACTCGCTGCCACCTGCTTTCCGAGCGCTTCGCTGAAAGACCGGCTGAAATAGCCCTCCTCAGTGCGTATCGATATGCGGCTGATGGAACACATCGTCCCTTGTTGACGGGATCGTCTGCCGCTCGATCATCCGGTGAACCCGAACCTTTCCGCCACGATGGAGGGCCAGTATCCGGTCCGTCGTCTCTGCGTCGGCCTGCGTGCGACGCTGGTTGTGCCGGACGTATTCCACCCAAGTGGGCACGTGGTAGGTCTCGGTCCAGATTTCCGGATACTGCAGATCACGCATCAGCGCCCAGTTGCGCGCCCCGTCGCGAATGCGGATACGCCGCCGCTCGGCCATCAGCGAGAGAAATTCGGGCAGATCCTCATCGGCGATGTCGTAATCGACCTGGATGACGATCGGCCCGCTCCGGGGCTGGATCTCCAGGCCGAGCGAGGGCTCTACGAAGCGGTTGAGCGGATCGAGGTTCAGTGACCGGAAATCGGGCATGGGCAGCCGCAATCCGAGCGCCGCCCCGGCCAGCATCAGCAGGCTGGACATGACCAGGGCGTTGGTGGGGTCGAATTCCTCTGCCCAGTAACCCCAGAGCCAGCTGCCGCCAGCAATGCCTCCAAACGTTGCGGTCTGGTAAAGGGAAAGAGCACGTCCGACCACCCAGCGGGGTGTCGAAAGCTGCACCACTGTGTTGAGGAGCGACAGGGTGACGACCCAGCAGATTCCGGCGAGAACCAGAGCCAGGAAGGTGATCAAGCTCGATGTACTGAGCCCGATCGTCGCTGCGCTCAGGGCAAACCCCGTGAAGCTCGTTCGGACAATCTGCTCGCTTCGCAGCTGCTGGCGAATGCCTGCGTTCAGGAATGCTCCTGCGATCCCCCCAACGCCGAACGCACCGAACATGATCCCGTAGGTCAATGGCCCGCCCTCCAGGAGATCACGGGCGACGATGGGGAGCAGCGCCAGCACCGAACCGGCAGACAGGCCAAAGACAAAGCCGCGAACCATCACCTTTTCGAGGTTCGGCGACATGGCGACGTAGCGGAAGCCGGCCGAGATGGCACTGCCGAGGGTCTCGCGAGGGAGCGGGTTCTTCGGATAATCCGGCTTCCAGCGCAGCAGCGCATAGATCAGTGCGAAATAGCTGACTGCATTGATGGCAAACGCAGTGGCCGCACCGGCCGCGGCGACGATGACGCCGCCGAGTGCCGGGCCGACGCTGCGCATGATGTTGAAGCCTGCGCTGTTGAGGGAAACCGCCTCGGGCAGGTCCGGGCGCGGGACCATGTCGCCCACCGACGCCTGCCAGGATGGATTGTGAAGGGCTGTCCCGGAGCCGATGACGAAGGTGAACATCAGCAGCAGCCCAGGCGTCAGGAGGTCGGAGGACGCGAAGACCGCCAGCAGCAGAGAGGCGACGAGCATGAGGAACTGCGCAGCCAACATGACCCTGCGCCGATCGAAGCTGTCCGCCAGGGCGCCCGACACTACCGAGAAAAGCATGATCGGCAGGGCCGTCGACGCCTGGACCAGAGCGATGAGGTTTTCGGACGTGGTAAGAGCTGTCATCATCCAGGCCGCACCGACCGCCTGGATCAGGCCACCCAGATTGGAGGCGAGACTGGCAAACCACATGGTGCGATAGGTCTGGTGGCGCAGCGGCGCGAACGGCGATCGGGTGTCTGTCACGCGGGATTCCAACTCGGCTGCAGATGAGGCTCGAAGTATAGGGCGGCTTCAGGCAGAAGCCAGTCCGGAGGAGACTGGGTCGCCGCCCTTGCAAAAGCCGGCTAGAGCACGTATATGCAGGCTATATTCTTGATCGTTTGATGAAGAGTGGGGCCTGACCGGGACCCGCTCTTTTTTGTTAGGCGATCGACACGGGCCGAGGCTCATCTGGCAACGACGACCGGAAGTTTCCATGTCGCATACCGAACACGAACCACGCATCATCATCGAAACCGGGCTTGACCTCAGGGTTGCCGAGATCATCGAGCCGGTGATTGCCTCAATGGATTACCGCCTGGTGCGCGTCCGGCTGATGAACCAGAACGGGCTGACGCTGCAGGTCATGGCCGAGAGGAATGACGGCACGATGACCGTCGAGGACTGCGAAACGATCTCGACCGCGATTTCGCCTGTCCTTGATGTGGAAGATCCGATAGATAAGGCATATCATCTCGAGGTGTCGTCGCCCGGTATCGACCGGCCGATGGTCCGCAAGTCGGATTTCTCGCGCTGGCAGGGCCATGTCGTCAAATGCGAGACGTCGATCATGATCGACAACCGCAAGCGGTTCCGCGGCAAGATTGTCGAGACGAATGACGAAGGCTTCACGATCGAGCGCGACCAGGTGGCCTATGGCGAGGCGCCGAGTGTCACCATTCCCTTTACGGCGCTCTCGGAAGCCAAGCTGATCCTGACGGATGACCTGATCCGGGATGCGCTGCGCGCCGACAAGCTGGCCAAGGCCCAGGCGGCCAACCAGAACGGCGAAGACGACGAGTAACAACCGGCCCATCGGCCGCACAGATTTCGACTGACGGAGACGAACGACAATGGCAGTGAGTGCAAACCGGCTTGAGCTTCTGCAAATCGCGGATGCAGTGGCACGTGAGAAGGTCATCGACCGCGAGATCGTGCTGGCCGCGATGGCCGACGCCATTCAGAAGGCGGCGCGCTCGCGCTACGGTTCGGAGACCAACATCCGGGCCGACATCAATTCGAAGACCGGCGAGATTCGCCTGCAGCGCTTGCTGGAAGTGGTCGAGCAGGCCGAGGACTACGGCACGCAGATCCCCCTGGAACTGGCGCGCGACCGCAACCCAGACGCCAAGATCGGCGACTTCATCGCAGACCCGCTGCCGCCTATGGATTTCGGCCGTATCGCCGCTCAGTCTGCCAAGCAGGTCATCGTCCAGAAGGTGCGCGAGGCCGAGCGTGACCGCCAGTATGACGAGTTCAAGGACCGCGTCGGCGAGATCGTCAACGGCACTGTCAAGCGCGTCGAGTACGGCAATGTCATCGTCGATCTCGGCCGTGGTGAAGGCATCATCCGCCGTGACGAGATGATCCCGCGCGAGACCATGCGCTACGGCGATCGCGTCCGCGCCTACGTCTACGACGTGCGCCGCGAACAGCGCGGTCCGCAGATCTTCCTGTCGCGCACCCATCCGCAGTTCATGGTGAAGCTCTTCACGATGGAAGTACCGGAAATCTACGACGGCATCATCGAAATCCGCTCCGTTGCCCGCGACCCGGGGTCGCGCGCAAAGATCGCCGTGATCTCCAACGACTCCTCGATCGACCCGGTCGGCGCCTGCGTTGGTATGCGTGGTAGCCGCGTGCAGGCCGTTGTCGGCGAACTGCAGGGCGAGAAGATCGACATCATTCCGTGGTCGAACGACCCGGCGTCCTTCATCGTCAATGCGCTGCAGCCGGCCGAAGTCGCCAAGGTCGTTCTCGACGAGGATGCAGAACGCATCGAAGTGGTCGTTCCGGACGAGCAGCTGTCGCTGGCCATCGGCCGCCGCGGACAGAATGTCCGCCTGGCCTCGCAGCTGACCGGCTGGGACATCGACATCCTGACTGAGCAGGAAGAATCCGAACGCCGCCAGAAGGAATTCAACGAGCGGACCGACCTGTTCATGGAGGCGCTCGACGTCGACGAGATGGTTGGCCAGGTGCTGGCCTCCGAAGGCTTCGCGGCGGTCGAGGAACTCGCCTATGTCGAGCTTGACGAGATCTCTTCCATCGAAGGCTTCGACGAGGATACCGCCCAGGAAATCCAGACGCGCGCCCGCGAATACCTCGAGAAGATCGAGGCGGAGATGGACGCCAAGCGCAAGGAACTCGGCGTTCAGGACGAGCTACGCCAGATCGACGGCCTCAACGGCCAGATGCTGGTGGCACTTGGCGAGGACGGCATCAAGACTGTTGAAGACTTTGCAGGCTGCGCCGCCGACGATCTCGTGGGCTGGAGCGAGCGCAAGGACGGCGAAACGAAGAAGTTCGACGGTCTGTTCTCGAAGTTCGACGTGTCGCGTGCCGAAGCGGAGAACATGATCGTTCAGGCCCGCCTGCTTGCAGGTTGGATCACCGAGGAAGATCTCGCCGCTGACCAGCCGGAAGAAGAAGAGGAGGCGGAAGCCGTCGCCGAGGAATGATTGCCGGAGAAGTCGGACAGGAGCAGGACGATGCGGAGTTGGTCGTGAACGATCGCACCTGCATCGTCACCCGCGAGACGGTAGCACCGGAGATGCTGATCCGGTTCGTTGCCAGCCCCGACGGGAAGGTTGTTCCTGATCTGAAGCGGCAGCTTCCGGGGCGCGGGTGTTGGGTCAAGACGGACCGCGCGCTCGTCGAGCGGGCAGTTCAGCGAAAGCTGTTCTCGCGTGCCCTGAAGCGGGACGTGCAGGCCGACCCCGACCTTGGGGCCCTCGTCGACCGGTTGATCGCAGCCGATCTCGCCGGGATGATGAACCTGGCCCGCAAGGCTGGTCAGTTCGTCAGCGGCGCGATGAAAGTGGATGCCGCCGTGCGCTCAGGTGCGGCGGTTGCTGTCTTCCATGCAGCCGATGCTGCGGCCGACGGCGTGCGCAAGATCGACCAGGCGAGAAAGGCCTGGAGGCTCGGCACCGATGCCGACGAAGACATACCTTCTTTTTCGTTCTTCAACGGGGCGGAAATGGACGAACTGTTAGGCCAGAATGCTTTTATCCATGCCGCGGCGCTTGCCGGACAGGCGGGTGAGGGTGTAGTGAAGCGCGCAACCATGCTCGAAAAGTACCGCGGTGCCGGTCAATCGGGAGCAGGCGGCGGCGCCCGCCGGCCACAGACATGACGCGGTCACCGGCAGCAGCCGGCCGCCGCACCGAGAGACATGCATTGATAGACGAGGTCTGATGTACGCCATCCGTCCTCGTTTGAAGGAACAGGAACGGAATGACCGACAACAAAGACGACAAGACGCTTGGGGTTAAGAAAACCCTCACCCTGAAGCCTTCGGGAGTGAGCCAGGGCACTGTGCGCCAGGATATGGGCCGGGGTCGTACGAAGGCGGTTGTGGTCGAGACCCGCAAGCGCCGTCCGATCCGCCCGGAGGACGACAAGCCGGCATTCACGGCACCGACGCCGCGTGCTGCAGAGCCTGCCGCACCTGCGCCGCGCCCGCAGCAACCGAACCCGCCGGCAACGCGCGTTCATCAACCAACGCAGGCCCAACGCCCTGCGGCGCCGGCCCCACAGCAGCGGCAAGGCGAGCGCCCCCGGGGTGCGGTACTGCATGACCTGTCGGCCAGTGAAATGGATGCACGTCGCCGTGCACTGGTTGAAGCGCAGGCCCGCGAAGTCATCGAAGCCAAGCAGCGTGCCGAAGACGAAGCGCGTCGTCAGGCAGAAGAAGAACGCCGTAAGTTGCAGGAAGCCGAAGAGGCTGCCCGTCGCGCCGCCGAACCGGCTCCCGTAGAAGTGCCCGTCGAGGAAGCACCGGCGCCGGCTGCAACACCTGCACCAGCGGAGCGTGCCGCAGATGCACGCCCGGGCATTTCGCGCACGCAGCCTGCTGCTCCCGCACAGCCGGTCATCGGTCGCGGACGTAAGGCTGGCAACGAAGAAGACGACGACCGCGGTCCGCCACGCGGAGCTCCCGTCCGTGGGCGCGTAGCTGCCCCGGCGCCCGCCAAGGCGCCCGCACGTCCGAAAACTGAAGACGAGCGCCGCCGCGGCAAGCTGACCGTCACCACCGTCAGCACCGACGACGATGGCGGCAACGCCCGCGGCCGTTCCATGGCGGCGATGCGCCGTCGGCAGGAGAAGTTCCGCCGCAGCCAGATGCAGGAGCCGCGCGAGAAGGTCATGCGCGAGGTGACCTTGCCGGAGACGATCACCATCCAGGAACTGTCCCAGCGCATGTCCGAACGCGCTGTCGACGTCATCAAGTTCCTGATGAAGGAAGGCCAGATGATGAAGCCGGGCGACGTCATAGACGCAGACCTGGCGGAACTGATCGCCGTCGAGTTCGGTCATACCGTCAAGCGCGTCTCTGAGTCTGACGTCGAGGAAGGCATCTTCGACGTCGCCGACGAAGAAGGCGTATTGGAGCCGCGTCCGCCGGTCGTCACGATCATGGGCCATGTCGACCACGGCAAGACCTCGCTGCTCGACGCCATCCGTCAGGCCAATGTGGTCGCCGGCGAAGCTGGTGGTATCACCCAGCATATCGGCGCCTATCAGGTCGAGCAGAACGGCCAGAAGATCACCTTCATCGATACGCCCGGCCACGCCGCCTTCACGGCAATGCGTGCCCGCGGCGCGCAGGCGACCGATATTGCGATCCTCGTGGTCGCCGCCGACGACAGCGTGATGCCGCAGACGATCGAGTCCATCAATCACGCGAAGGCGGCCGGCGTGCCGATCATCGTGGCGATCAACAAGATCGACAAGCCGACGGCCAATGCGCAGAAGGTCCGCACGGAACTCCTGCAGCACGAAGTCTTCGTGGAAAGCATGGGCGGTGAGGTTCTCGACGTCGAGGTATCGGCGAAGAACAAGACCAATCTCGACAAGCTGCTCGAAGCAATCCTGCTGCAGGCGGAAATCCTCGACCTCAAGGCAAACCCGAACCGGACCGCCGAGGGTACCGTGATCGAAGCACAGCTCGATCGCGGCCGTGGTGCCGTCGCGACGGTCCTCGTCCAGAAGGGTACGCTGAAGCCCGGCCAGATCCTGGTTGCCGGCGACCAATGGGGCCGCGTCCGCGCTCTCGTCACCGACAAGGGCGAACATGTGAAGGAAGCCGGCCCGGCCATGCCGGTGGAGGTTCTGGGTCTGTCGGGCACGCCCGCCGCCGGCGATCGCTTCGCGGTCGTCGACAGCGAGAGCCGTGCACGCGAGATCTCCGAGTACCGCCAGCGGCTTGCCCGCGACAAGGCAGCCGCCCGTCAGTCCGGCTCGCGCGGCTCGCTTGAGCAGATGATGAGCCAGCTCCAGAGCTCCGGCCTGAAGGAGTTCCCGCTGCTGATCAAGGGCGACGTCCAGGGCTCGATCGAAGCCATTGCCGGCGCGCTCGAGAAGCTCGGGACCGACGAAGTCCGGGTCCGCATCGTCCATTCCGGTGCTGGCGCCATCACGGAGTCGGACATCTCGCTCGCCGAGGCGTCCAATGCCGCGATCATCGGCTTCAACGTTCGTGCCAATGCGCAGGCCCGTGCGGCTTCCGAGCGCTCAGGCATCGAGATCCGCTACTACAACATCATCTACGACCTGGTGGATGACGTGAAGGCGGCGATGTCCGGCCTGCTCTCGCCGGAGCGGCGCGAAACCTTCCTCGGCAATGCCGAAATCCTCGAGGTGTTCAACATCACCAAGGTCGGCAAGGTTGCCGGGTGCCGCGTCACGGAAGGCAAGGTCGAACGCGGTGCAGGCGTCCGCCTTCTGCGCGACAACGTCGTCATCCACGAAGGCAAGCTCAAGACGCTCAAGCGCTTCAAGGACGAGGTTGCGGAAGTGCCGGTCGGCCAGGAATGCGGCATGGCCTTCGAGAACTACGAGGACATTCGCGCCGGCGACGTCATCGAGTGCTTCCGCGTAGAGCACATCACCCGCACGCTGTAAGCGACGGGAACAGTATCAAGGGCCGCTGGAAAGAGATTTCCGGCGGCTTTTTTCTTGTCACATGAGGAGGAGGCAGACGTGACCATTTCATTCGACCTGACGGGCAAGACGGCAATCGTCACCGGAGCAAATACCGGTCTCGGGCAAGCCATCGCTGTCGCACTTGCGGGGGCCGGGGCAGACATTGCGCTGGTCGGCCGTTCTTCGATGGAAGAGACGGAAGCGGCAATCGCCGCTGGCGGCCGGGGCAAGTGCCGCTTCATCAAGGCCGATCTTTCGACGATCGAACCGATAAAGGACGTTGTTGAGCAGACCCTGGCCTGGACGAGCCGTGCCGACATCCTTGTCAACAATGCCGGCATCATCCGCCGCTCGGACGCCGTGGACTTCACGGAGGCGGATTGGGACGACGTCATGGACGTCAACCTGAAGAGCGTCTTCTTCCTGAGCCAGGCCTTTGCCCGCCACCTGATCGCGCAAGGCAAGGGCGGCAAGATCATCAACATCGCCTCGCTGCTCTCCTTCCAGGGCGGCATCCGCATCCCCTCCTATACCGCATCGAAGAGCGGGCTAGCGGGGCTGACGCGGCTGCTCGCCTGCGAGTGGGCCGGCAAGGGCATCAACGTCAATGCCATTGCTCCAGGCTACTTCGAGACCAACAATACCGAGGCACTGCGGAACGACCCGGACCGCAATGCCGCAATCCTTGGGCGCATTCCAGCCGGGCACTGGGGCAAACCCGACGAACTTGGCGGCGCAGCGGTCTTCCTTGCCTCCCCGGCGTCCGACTACGTCCACGGCGTTGTACTGCCGGTGGACGGCGGCTGGCTCGCCCGCTGATCCGCACAAGGCAAGCCATTGCCGCAGCGACGCGGCAATGGCTTGCACGGAAAGTAACCTTCCCAGACAAGATCTAATCCGGATCGTCGGGTTCAAGATTTATTTGTTGCCAACCAAAGTCATGTTTATTATCGAGAGGCCGTAAGAGAGACCGGCAAGGCCGGCCTTCAGTCCGGAGCCCGGGTCGTCCGACGATCAGGCTCGCATTCCGGAGAGCTTCTGACATGACGATTGCGTCCGCCCGTCCTTTTCATCACCATCTCATGATGCCCCTCCTGGTCGGCGCGCTTCTGGGTGCTACACCTGCGACCAATGCCCAGGATGCCGCTCCGCCGCCAGCCGCAACATCGCAGGCCAATCCATCCGAACCCGCCCCGCAGACCTTGACGCACACCGAACAGACGCCTGCGGACATTCCAGCCTCTGCTGATACCATCGACGAACAGCCGCGTGCCTCGGAAGGGATGATAGAGGATGTCCCGACGGTGATGCAGGACATCCTTCCTGCCGGCGAACGCTCGGACATCCCGCACGACCTGTCGCCATGGGGCATGTTCATGGCCGCTGACTGGGTGGTCAAGGGCGTGATGATTGGTCTCGCCTTCGCCTCGCTCATCACCTGGACCGTCTGGTTGGCCAAGACGCTGGAACTCGCTGGAGCACGCACGCGGGCGGGCCGGACCCTGAGGATCATTCGGAATTCCGCAACGCTCGCCGATGCCGTCGAAGAGCTTGGGAAGCGCGGCGGGCCGGCGGCCCTTATGCTGCGTGCCGCGGCCGACGAAATTCGCCTTTCCGAAGCTGCACTCGACCACGCCGATAATGGGGGCGTGAAGGAACGCGTGGCCTCGGCGCTCTCCCGCATCGAATCCTATGCGGGCCGGCGCATGTCGCGCGGCACCGGCGTTCTCGCCACCATCGGCTCGACCGCTCCGTTCGTCGGTCTATTCGGCACCGTCTGGGGGATCATGAATTCCTTCGTCGGCATTTCAGAGTCGCAGACGACCAACCTTGCCGTCGTGGCACCCGGCATTGCCGAGGCGCTGCTCGCGACTGCGATCGGTCTCGTGGCCGCAATTCCGGCTGTCGTCATCTACAACGTCTTCGCCCGTTCCATCACCGGCTATCGCCAGTTGCTGGCTGATGCTGCCGCCGGGGTCGAGCGGCTGGTCAGCCGCGACCTCGACTTCCGCAGGGTGCCACCCGGCAACCGCAACGTGCCTGTCTCCCTCGTGGCAGGAGAATGATCCATGGCCGGCGGCATTCGCGAGACGCAGGGCGACGACCTCGCCGAAAACCATGAAATCAACGTCACGCCATTCATCGACGTGATGCTGGTGCTGCTGATCATCTTCATGGTGGCAGCGCCACTTGCGACGGTGGACGTGAACGTCGACCTTCCGGCCTCGTCGGCGCAGCCCGCGCAGCGCCCCGATGAGCCCCTCTATCTTACGGTCAAGGAAGACCTCGGGCTCAATCTCGGCAATGATCCGGTGCAGCGCGAGCAGCTGGCGGCGACGCTGGATCGGGTCACCGAGAGCGACAAGGAGACCCGCATCTTCCTGCGCGCCGACAAGGCGATCGAATACGGCCAGTTCATGGAGGTCATGAACCTGCTGCGGGACGCAGGCTACCTGAAGATCGCCCTGGTCGGGCTTGAGACACTGCCCGGCGCAGCGCCGTCTGCCTCCGCCGAACAGGGAGCCACAGCAGCCGCCCCAGCAAGCGGAGAGAGCCAGTGACGCTCTCCACTCCCCGCTCCAGCCGTGCCGGCCGGCTCGGAGAGCTGGCACTATGGTCGTCCGCTGCGATGGTGGTGTTGACGGCGCACATCGCCGCTGCCGCTGTTCTTCTGCGCCAGGAGCCGGACGCACCGGCCGAGCCCGGGCCGCCTGCAGCGATCATGATCGAACTTGCGGCGGAACCGGAAGCGGCGAATACCGAGGATGACCAGGTCGCGACCGAGGAGGTCGATTCCGAAGAAGTTGCCAGCCGGCAGCTGGAGCCCGTCGAGCAGCCGCCGGCGGAGCCATTGCCTGATCCTGTCGAGCCACCTCCGCCGGAAGAAGTCGCCGAACCGATCGAGCCAGAGCCGGCGGAACCGGAGCCTGAACCCGAACCCGAACCCGAGATCACCGAAACCATTCCCGAGCCGCCACCGGAACCGGTGGAGGAAATCGATCCTATCGAAGAGCAGATGATCGCAGCTCTCGAGGATGTCGAAGTGCCCTTGCCTGTCTCCCGGCCACCTCCACCGCCGCCGGAGCCGAAGAAGCAGCCGCCCAAGCGCGTCCAGAAGCAGCCGCAGGCCTCCAAGGCATCGCAGCAGGCCAAGCTTCAGGCGAAGCCTTCGGAGCGTACGGCTGCCAGCCAGACCACCACCGGCTCGTCACGGCCCTCCGTCTCGCCCGCGAAGTGGAAGTCGCGCGTTCAGGCGAAGATCGCGCGCAACGCGCGCCGTTGCCCCGGCAATGACACCGGCACAGCCGCCGTACGATTCAGCTTCGATGGCAACGGCAATATAACCAATGTCTCCCTCTCCCGTTCCTCCGGGAACTCGGCGATCGACAACTACATCGTCGCAGCCGTGCGCCGCGCATCCCCCATCCCTGCCCCGCCTGCCGGCGTCCCGAGCTATCTCGATCAGGGGCTGAGGTGCGAATGAGCGGGGCTGCTTAAGTCCACTCAGCGCTCCAGAGAGGCCGTGTCCTCGCCTACGGACCTGCGAGGAACAGCCCTTCAATGCGAGAGAACTGGCCTGCCGGCTTTCGCGCGCGGCGCACTTAGGATGATCGATGTACGGAAACGAAAAAGCCCGACGCGGGAGGAGGTGCGTCGGGCTTTAAACATGATCGGCAATTGGGAGGAGGAGGAGATTGCCGATCTCATCTAACGACGCTGGGAGGAGGAGTGCGTCGCTTCGATGGTTGAGATATAGGCTGCGCCGAGTGCATTGCCAAGGGCTTTGCTGCATTGCAGCAATGCGTTTTTTGCAGAGCTTCTTCTATGTCTTCCGCAGTGATCGGCGGCCAAGCTTGCCGCAGAGCGGCTGCTGTGGCATTGCCTCATGAGCAAACGACGAGGCAGATGATGAGCAGCATTCGCTACCACGAAGGTGATATTTCCGCGGCCGATGCCGCCCGCTATACGGGTGACGTTGCGATCGACACCGAAACCCTCGGGCTTGTTCCCCGTCGTGACCGCCTCTGCGTTGTGCAGCTTTCCCCCGGCGACGGAACGGCGGATGTCATTCGCATCGCCGCCGGCCAGAAGGAAGCGCCGAACCTCGTGGGCCTGCTTGCCGATCCCTCACGACGCAAGATCTTCCACTACGGCCGCTTCGACATCGCCGTCCTCTTCCACACCTTCGGCGTCACCACCACGCCCGTCTTCTGCACCAAGATCGCTTCGCGGCTGACGCGGACATATACGGATCGTCATGGATTGAAGGACAACCTGAAGGAGCTCCTCGACATCGACGTGTCGAAGGCCCAGCAGCAGTCGGACTGGGCCGCGGAAACGCTCTCGCCCGCACAGCTGGAATATGCCGCATCGGACGTTCTCTACCTGCATTCGCTCGCCGACCGGCTGACAGACCGTCTCCGCCGGGATGGCCGCATGGAGCTGGCTGCGGCATGTTTCGAATTCCTTCCGACGCGCTCCAAGCTCGACCTCTTGGGCTGGGAAGAAACCGACATCTTCGCGCACAGTTGATGCGCCTTGTTCGTAAAAGCCTGCTCATCATCATTATCCGCGCATTAACCACTCTGCCCTAGCCTCGGCGGCGATTGGGTCATCTCGGTGGGATCATGCTTTTTCCGACGCAGCAGACGGCGGGGCTCGCGGCGACGAATGTCATGCAGGCGACGCTCGACAGCATCGAAGAGCGGCGCCGGGATGACCAGGAGAAGGCGAGCGGCGAGAAACGAGACCCCGTCGTCGAGGCCCAGGTCAGCGCGAGCATCGACGCACGGCGCGCACGGGACAAGATGGCCGAGGCATTGTTCGGCATCAACAATGTGGATGCAAACGAGCTGAAGCTGAAGCTGACCGAGCGGTTGGCAGCGAAGCTCGGCATCGACCTTGAGGAAGACCGGTCGAACTTCTCCCTTGGACGAGCAATCGAAGAAGCAATCAAGCAGCTCGGCCTCGATCAGACCGCGATCTCCAAGCTTGAAGACGAACTCGGGTTGAAGGCGGCCGGCGTTTCTCTCGCGACTGTCATCGCGGCGATCAAGAACCCCTATGGTGACGACAACGCACGCCTTCTAGAAGGGCTTGCGGCAGCCGCCAACGGTGGCGGGGCGGCATTCGACGTGGCCCGGGTCCTTCAGCGCCTTGAGGATGTCGCCGATCCTAAGACACTGGAAGAGCTGAAGCTCGGGCCGCAGGGATATGATCCGACCCGTGTCGAGGATGCCCAAACGCGGGCAGAACGGCAGAAGGATATCCAGGCCCTGGAAGCCTCCGAAAAGCTGGAAGATGTCCAGGACATGCAGGACGTCGTGTCGGCCCAGAACGACAATGCTGTGAAGCCGGAGGAGATCGGCGAGCCGAAGGCAGACGCCGCCGCCTCTGGCGCCGAACTGATCCTGATCCTGGGAGCGAATGCGGAGCAGGCGAAGAGGGCCGATGTCGGGCCCACAGCGGAGGAGCCGCTTGAGATCCCTTCGGAGGAGTCCGGCGCCCTCGAGCAGGAAGAGCAGACAGAACAGACGGCTGAGGCGATCGAGGAGATGGCGCTCGTCGCAGCGAACGCCGCCCCTGTTCTACCGATCTTCGTCGACGATGTCGGGCTCTATGAACTCCTGAAGAGAAAGTTCGCGGCGTAGCCCGCGACCGTGAAGGCAAGGCGCTTTCCGTCGGTTTGGTCGTTAAGGAAATCTTAACGACCTTGGTCGCATTCTAGTCAATCAATCGGCAAAGGTGGCGCCATGAGGCGTCGCGGCCGCAGCGCCGTACGTTGCGAAAACACTGAACCGCAGTAGCCGATCTGTCTAGCCCACCGCGAAGACATGGAGCAGGTCATGCTGCCGCCTATCGGCGCCGCGTTGAGCGCCTCTGTCGACTATCAGGATGCGGGCCGGCAGGCGATGCGCGCCTCGCTCGCCGCCACCTCTGGCGTTTCAGCTGCCACGACCCCTTTACCTGTAAACCTCCTGGGCGGCGGTCGGATCGACATCCTTTCCCTGTCCGGCCAGGTGCAGCTGGCACAGGGCCTTTCCATCTTCGCCGAGACCATTGGGAGCTTCCTGAAGATCAGCCGACGCGAAGGGGAAGGCCTCGTCGACTATGCAAACCGGCTGGCGGAAGCCCTGAAGTCGCTGAGCCCGTCGCAGCGGGCCGCTCTGGAGCAAAGCATCGCCCTGCTTGTACGCGGCGTCACGCTTCGCATCCTCACCGAAATCCTGAACAATCCGCTTGGGCCGGAGGCGGCACGCCTCACCGCCTACCTGGAAAGCGCACCGGCAGCCGATCGCGACCCGGCGACCCGTGCCGTCGTCAGTTCCTACCGCCAGAACGACGCTGCAGTGGCCTCTTCCGCTTCTCCCGCTTCTGCCGCGGTTCGCACCCCGGCGACAGGCGCGGCTCCAGCGCCAGCCGAGCTTCCTGCGAAAGCCGCCGGAGGCGATCAAAGGCCTCCCGCAATGCCGACAGCTCCCGCCGGGGAAGCCGCAGCCGCTGCCATTGCTGGTCCGACCTCCCCTACGAGCGCCGTCACGGCGGCACCTCCCGCTCCAGGAGCGGTTGCGGAAGGAGGAGAAGACGCCCGTGTTTCTTTGCCGAGACCACAGGAACCGGCACAGCCGATCACGCGCGGCGGCATGTCTCCGCTGCAGCTTGATGGTCCCGATCCGGATCACACTCCGCTCGCAGCCCGATCCCCCGAACTGCCAGTATCGGCGGAAACAAGAGCCGGCGGGAGCCCCGTGGCCACGGAAAAATCTCTCTCCAGCCGCGCAGAGATGGTTGGTGAGCCGCGTTCGGCAACAACGGCCGCCAGCATAGGAACGCCCGTCATCTATGACGCCCCCGCGCTGGCACGCTTCGCCCAAAGGGCGGTGGAGGATCCGAAGAACAGGTTAATACAAGACGTCCTGTTCCAGAATTCCGCGTCGGGCGGCTCCCCGTCGGAGAGCACAGGCGCCAGCAAGGCGCCGGTGCCCCAGGTCCTTGCTCCTGTCCAGGCAGAACAGTCGGCCGAGGACGGCGCGACCCCGATTGCCCGCCCAGTGCCTGCCTCACCCTTGATGCAATCGGGCGAGGCAACCGCGGTACGCACGGTAGACATCGAAAACGCTCTTCCAGCCCCCGCGCCGGCGTCGGGCAACAAGGTGACGGCCAACTTCTCTGCGGCTCCCCATCTGGTGGCCGATCCGGCCGCATATATTCTGGCAGCACCCATGCTGGCACGCGAAGGTCTGGCCCAGGTCCTGGTGACCTATCCGCCAGCGCCCCGGGCGCCGGATGAGGAAGAACGCGACGTCGAAAGGGTCTCGCCCATCGATGAGGACGGTGGCCGTCGATCGTCTCATCGAGATGCGCAGGGCGGGCAAGGCGATCCGGCGGACGATCCCTCGCCCGAAGACGACGACGGGGAGGCGGTGCCAGGCGACGAGCTTTCAGACCATGCTCAGGATCTGTACTGGCGTATGGCCGACCTGACCTGAAGCAGGAGCCCAACCCATAATGAAAAAGGCCGCCGGACTTGCATCCGGCGGCCTTGGTGTCTTCGGAAACAGCGATTACTCGTTGTTGCCGCGGTTCTTGAGAGCCGCGCCGAGGATGTCGCCGAGCGATGCGCCCGAGTCGGACGAACCGAACTGAGCAACAGCTTCCTTCTCTTCTGCGATCTCGAGAGCCTTGATCGACAGCATGACCTTGCGGTCCTTCTTGGAGAAGTTGGTGACGCGTGCGTCGAACACCTGGCCGACCGAGAAGCGCTCCGGACGCTGATCGTCGCGATCGCGTGCCAGGTCGTTGCGGCGGATGAACGAGGTGATGTCTTCGTGGTTCACGAGCTTCACTTCGACGCCACCGTCGTTGACGGCGATGACTTCGCACGAAACGACAGCGTTCTTGCGCAGTTCGCCCGAAGCAGCGGCATCGCCGACTGCATCCTTACCGAGCTGCTTGATGCCGAGCGAAATACGCTCCTTCTCGACGTCCACATCGAGAACGACAGCCTTGACGACGTCGCCCTTGTTGTACTCCTCGATAACCTGCTCGCCCGGACGGTTCCAGTCGAGGTCGGAGAGGTGGACCATGCCGTCAACGTCGCCTTCGAGGCCGATGAACAGGCCGAACTCGGTCTTGTTCTTGACTTCGCCTTCGACTTCAGTGCCGGCCGGATGGCTGAAGGCAAATGCCTGCCATGGGTTCTCGAGGGTCTGCTTGAGACCGAGCGAGATACGGCGCTTTGACGGATCGACTTCGAGAACGACAACATCGACATCCTGCGTCGTGGACAGGATCTTGCCGGGGTGTACGTTCTTCTTGGTCCAGGACATCTCGGAGATGTGGATCAGGCCTTCGATGCCCGGCTCCAGCTCAACGAACGCACCGTAGTCGGTGATGTTCGTGACCGTACCGGAGATCTTCTTGCCGATCGGGTACTTGGCCGCGATGCCATCCCACGGATCCGACTCGAGCTGCTTCATGCCGAGCGAGATGCGGTGGGTTTCCTGGTTGATGCGGATGATCTGAACCTTGACCGACTGGCCAATGGACAGGATTTCCGACGGATGATTGACGCGGCGCCAGGCCATGTCGGTAACGTGCAGCAGGCCGTCGATGCCGCCGAGGTCAACGAACGCACCGTAATCGGTGATGTTCTTGACGACGCCGTCAACAACCTGGCCTTCTTCGAGGTTCTGAACGATTTCAGAACGCTGCTCGGCACGGGACTCTTCGAGAACCGTACGGCGCGAAACAACGATGTTGCCGCGACGCTTGTCCATCTTGAGGATTTCGAAGGGCTGCGGGTTGTGCATCAGCGGGGTGACGTCGCGGATCGGACGGATGTCGACCTGCGAACGCGGCAGGAAGGCCACGGCGCCATCCAGATCGACGGTGAAGCCACCCTTGACCTGGTTGAAGATGATGCCTTCGACGCGCTCGCCGGCTTCGAACTTGGCTTCCAGCTTGACCCAGCTTTCTTCGCGGCGAGCCTTCTCGCGCGACAGAACAGCTTCGCCGAGAGCATTTTCGATGCGCTCGACATAGACTTCGACTTCGTCGCCGACCTTCAGCGAACCGTCCTTGCCCTTGACGCCGAATTCCTTCAGCGCGATGCGACCTTCGACCTTGAGGCCGACGTCGACAACAGCCATGTCCTTTTCGATCGCTGTGACCAGACCCTTGGTCACATAGCCTTCGGCCAGATCGGTCTGTGCGAAGGATTCTTCGAGGAGCGACGCGAAGTCCTCCCGCGTGGGGTTAGATACTGCCATGAAATCTCCTGAGAGTGTCCGTTCAAGGACACATATGCGCCGGGGGTTCGTGTTGAACACGCTCGAAGTCAGTCCGCCTCATCTTGGAGGCAATCCGGCGCAAGGACTGATCTGCGAGCTAGTCTGACGTGCCGACTCACCGGCAGGTCGTCAATCTTTATTCAAGGCAGCGTCGATAAGGCTCTTCGCGGCCTGAAACGCGGCTTCTATACTCATTTCCGAAGTATCAAGCAAGTGCGCATCGTCCGCGGGTCTCAAGGGACTGTCTGCGCGACCCATATCCCGTTCATCGCGCTTCTTCACGTCGGCGAAGATCGCCCCGAAATCCGCCTCGCCGCCGCCGGCGATGATTTCGTCGAAGCGCCGTTTTGCGCGCACTTCCGAGGAGGCCGTGACGTAGAGCTTCACCGGCGCGTCCGGGCAGACGACGGTGCCGATATCGCGGCCGTCGAGCACCGTTCCCGGCTCGCGCCGCGAAAAGGCCTGCTGCGCCTCGACCAGCGCACGACGCACGGAAGGCATGACCGCGATCTTCGACGCCGCCTCGCCGATCTCGTGGCGCGACAGGACGGACCGATCCAGGCCTCCGAGATGCAGCTCGCGCGCCATCCTTTCCGCCACCTCTTCGTCGTCGAGCGGCAGGCCGGCATCGAGGAGTGCCTTGGCAGTGGCGCGGTAGGTGAGCCCGGTGTCGAGGTGCTGAAAGCCGTAGGTTTTGGCGATCCGGCGCGAGAGCGTTCCCTTGCCAGCTGCCGCCGGTCCGTCGATGGCGATGACGAAGCCCATCAGGCCGCCCTGCTCTCAACCGGCTCGATACGGGCGCCGAGGCCAGTCATCAGATCCATGAATTCCGGGAAACTGGTAGCGATGATGCCGGCATCGTCAACCGTCACCGCATGTTCGGAGACCAGGCCCATGACCAGGAAGCTCATCGCGATCCGATGATCGAGATGGGTGACGACCGAAGACCCGGTGGCATTGCCATAGCCCTTGCCGCCCGGGCGGCCGCGGACGACCAGCGTATCCTCGCCCTCGTCGCAGTCGACGCCATTGAGTTTCAGTCCGTCCGCTACGGCGGACAGCCTGTCGGATTCCTTGACCCGCAATTCCTCCAGGCCCAGCATTGTCGTCGCGCCTTCGGCGAACGCCGCGGCAACGGCGAGCACCGGATATTCGTCGATCATAGAAGGCGCCCGGTCCGCCGGCACCGTCACACCCTTCAGTTCGGAATGACGCACGCGCAGGTCCGCGACATCCTCGCCCCCGGCAAGCCGCGGATTGATGACCTCTATGTCCGCGCCCATTTCCTGCAGTGTCAGAATGAGGCCCGTGCGGGTCGGGTTCATCAGAACGTTTTCGATCGTCACGTCGGAACCCGGCACCAGAAGGGCCGCCACCAGCGGAAACGCCGTCGAGGACGGATCGCCCGGAACATCGATCACCTGTCCGATCAACTGGCCGCGGCCTTCAAGACGGATCGTCCGCACGCCGTCGGCATCCAACTCCACCATCAGGTTGGCACCGAAGCCCTGCAGCATCTTTTCCGTATGGTCGCGGGTCATTACCGGTTCGATGACCGTCGTCACGCCCGGCGTGTTGAGGCCGGCGAGCAGGACTGCCGACTTCACCTGGGCAGAGGCCATCGGCACGCGGTAGGTGATCGGGTTCGGGATCGAGGGCCCGCGCAGCGTGACCGGCAGGCGATCGCCTTCGGCGGCCTTCACCTGGACCCCCATCTCACGCAGCGGATTGAGCACCCGGCCCATCGGCCGCTTGGTCAGCGATGCGTCGCCGATGAAGGTGCTCTCGAAGTCGTAGACGCCAACGAGGCCCATGGTCAGGCGGCAGCCGGTGCCGGCATTGCCGAAATCGAGCGGCGCTTCCGGAGCAAGCAAGGCTCCGTTGCCGGTGCCCTGGATGATCCATTCATCGCCGACCTTTTCGATCCGGGCACCCATGGCGTGCATCGCCTTGCCGGTGTTGATGACGTCCTCGCCTTCGAGCAGGCCGGTAATGCGCGTCTCGCCGGCAGCAAGACCGCCGAACATGAAGGAGCGGTGCGAGATCGACTTGTCGCCGGGAATCCGGACGGTGCCCCTCAGATCGGCGGATTTCAGCGATCGGGCCGGCTTCAACGCAACACCATGCGACATGGCTAGTCCTTCTGTTCTTGTCCCTGGTTTCGCGGGCGTCGTTAGCATAAAGCAGGTAGCCGGTCATCCGGCTAATTTGGCGTGACGGGCGGTCAAGTTTACCTTTGACAGAAAAGAGCGCAGGCCTTATGGGGACCGGCTTAGTTTCTCACCCGTTGACAGCCGCTCCGGCGGCCAAGCCGACTTGATCGGCCAGACTCACGAGGCTTTCACAGTGGCAAAAGCGGAACTCGGAACCAAACGTACCGACCCGGATACCGGCAAGAAGTTCTACGACCTCAACCGCGACCCGGTCGTCTCTCCCTATACCGGCAAATCCTGGCCGCTCTCCTTCTTCGAGGAGAACACGGCTCAGATGAAGATGGAACAGGCCGAGGAAGAGGAGATCCAGGAAGTCGACACCGAGAACACGGATGTCGAACTGGTCTCGAATGACGACAGCGACGATAACAGCGGCGACGATCTTCCCGATATGGGCGATGACGACGTCGAGATCGAAGGCGACGACGACGACGACACCTTCCTGGAAGCCGACGAAGACGACGACGATGACGACATGAGCGGCATCATCGGCGTCACCGGCGACGACGACGAAGTCTGATCCACCAGCAACTGCCCGGCGGATCGACAAATTTCGCCGGGCTACGAATTTACGGCTTGCACTCTCGAACAACCGGAAGTAAGAAGCCGCCACTCCGGGCGACACGCCTCGAGTTCCCAGGACCGGACACCAGGCCGGACCACCCTGATGGGGCTATAGCTCAGCTGGGAGAGCGCTTGCATGGCATGCAAGAGGTCAGCGGTTCGATCCCGCTTAGCTCCACCAAAATCTTCCCATCTCACTTCAGGTTGCGCTCTCAACGAGAGTCCTCGCCCGTCGGGACTTTGGCGCCCGCCACCCTCCGCAATTGACATCCACCCCCAATCCCGCTGAATGGGCCGCATGATCACCGGCGCCGCTCATCCTCCACGTCGCCTGCGGGCAGCGTTTCTCCCCCTTCTTCTCGCCTTGAGCCTTGCCGGCTGTGCGGGGCGGCCGGAAGGGGTGATGATCCCGACGGCGTCTGCGGCAGCGCCCGGGAAGGAAGTCGACATCTTCGTTGCGACGACGCGCCAGCCCTCCAGGGAACCGGGCATCCTGTTTTCCGGCGAGCGTGGGCGCGATCTCGAGGCCACCGCCATCACCGTCTCCATTCCGCCCGATGCCAATCGCGAGATCGGCGAGGTGCAGTGGCCGAAGCGCCTGCCGCCGGACCCGGCGAAGGAATTCGCCACCGTGCGGGTCGAGCCGGTCTCGACCGAGACGGGCGCCAATCGCTGGCTCTCGCAGCACCTGCCGCCCACCAAGCGGGTGCTCGTCTTCGTCCACGGTTTCAACAACCGCTACGAGGAAGCCGTCTACCGCTTTGCCCAGATCGTGCATGATTCCAAGGCCGATGCGGCGCCCGTGCTGTTCACCTGGCCGTCTCGCGCCTCGATCTTCGGCTACAACTACGACAAGGAAAGCGCCAATTATTCGCGCGACGCGTTGGAGCGCGTGCTCGACCAGATCGCCGACGATCCGCAGGTGGCCGATGTCGTGGTGCTTGCCCATTCCATGGGCTCGTGGCTGACCGTGGAGGCACTGCGCCAGATGGCGATCCGCGAGGGTCGCGTCGAACCGAAGATCAGCAACATCATCCTCGCCTCGCCCGATCTCGACGTCGATGTCTTCGCCCAGCAGTTCCGGACGATCGGCAGGGACGGGCCGCATTTTACCCTGTTCGTTTCGCGCGACGACAGGGCGCTGCAGCTGTCGCGCCGCATCTCCGGCAGCGTCGATCGCCTGGGGCAGATCGATCCGACCATGGAGCCCTACCGTTCGGAGCTGGAAAACGCCGGGATCACGGTGATCGACCTGACGGCGCTCGAAAGCGGGGACCCGCTCAACCACGGCAAGTTTGCAGAGAGCCCGCAGGTCGTGCAGCTGATCGGCACCCGACTTCTTGCCGGGCAGGAAATAGCAACGGCCAATGTCGCGCTCGGGGAGCGGCTCGGCGCTATTGCCCTCGGCACGGCCCAGACAGTTGGCGGAGTTGCAAGCGCCACGGTCAGCGCCCCGATCGCCGTGTTCGATCCGCAGACCCGCCGCACCTATGGCGAACAGATCAACCGAGTGGGCCGGTCCATCGAGAACACCGTCATCTCCACCGTCGCGCACTAGCGCCGGCAGACCTCAGCTGGCGATTGCCCGACCATCGGCGTCAAAACGGTGCATGCTGGTCGCATCGGGCGTTGCGAAGACAATGTCGTCGGCTGAATAGGGGTGTTCGCCGAAAAGCCGCACCGTCACCAGTCCTGCCTGCTCCGTCTGGATGTAGACGATGGTGTCGGCCCCAAGATGCTCCACATGCTCGACCCTGCCCTTCCAAGTGCCGGCTTCCCGGGACAGGCCGATATGCTCCGGCCGGATGCCGATCGTGGTCGCCCCCGTCTCGCCCATTCGCCCGGCTTCAATGAAGTTCATCTGCGGAGAGCCGAGGAAGCCTGCGACGAAGAGGTTGGCCGGGCGATTGTAAAGCTCCATCGGCGAGCCGATCTGCTCTATGGCGCCGGCATTCAGCACGACGATCTTGTCGGCAAGCGTCATCGCCTCGACCTGGTCGTGGGTGACATAGATCATCGTCGCCTTCAGGCGTCGGTGAAGTGCAGCTATCTCCAGCCGCATGTGCACCCTGAGCGCCGCGTCGAGGTTGGACAGCGGCTCGTCGAACAGGAAGAGCTTCGGTTCACGGACGATGGCGCGGCCGATAGCGACCCTCTGGCGCTGCCCGCCGGACAGTTCCGCAGGCCGCCGCCCGAGGTATTCGTCAAGGGACAGCATAGTGGAAGCCTTGGCGACCCGCTCCGCTATCACGGCCTTCGCCTCGCCCGCCTGCTTCAGCCCGAGCCCCATGTTGTCCTTCACCGTCAGGTGCGGATAGAGGGCATAGGTCTGGAAGACCATGGCAATTCCGCGTTTGGCGGGCGGCGTGTTCACCACTTCCGCACCATCGATCCGGACGCTTCCCGCAGTCGCGTCCTCCAAGCCCGCGATGACGCGCAGGAGCGTGGACTTTCCGCAGCCCGAGGGCCCGACAAAGATCACGAACTCGCCGTCCTTCACGTCGAGATCGATCCCCTTCAGCACCTCGTGGGTCCCGAAGGACTTGCGGATGGAGGTCAGTTGCAGCGAACCCAATGGCGTTGTCCTTACGAGATAGGCGGCATTACAGAATGACTGGCGCGCCGGTCCGCACGCTCTGATCGGCGGCGAGGCAGATGCGCAGCGATTGCACGGCGTCGTTCATGTGGCGGTCGAGGTCGATATCCTCGCGAATGGCCTTGAGCACATAGGCCTGTTCCATGTCGCAAAGGTCCTGATGACCCGGTTCGCCAGCCATCGCCAGATCTTCGTCCGGACGCAGGAATTTCCCGTCCGCGCCCGTTTCGGCGGTATGAACCCGGATCAGCGAGGTCTTGGTGTGCGTGTCGATGTCGTCGGACTTCGCGTTCGGATCCATGACGATGGAGACCGAGCCCTTGGGCGACATCACGTCCTTCACGAAGAAGGCGGTCTCGGAGATCATCGGGCCCCAGCCCGCTTCGTACCAGCCGACCGAACCGTCATCGAACATCACCTGCAGGTGGCCGTAGTTATACATGTCAGGCGCCACCTCGTCGGAAAGGCGCAGGCCCATGCCGCGCACCTGCACGGGCTTGGCATCGGTGATCTGGCACATGACGTCGACATAGTGGACGCCGCAATCGACGATCGGCGAGGTCGTCTGCATCAGCGCCTTGTGCGTTTCCCAGGTCGGGCCCGAGGACTGCTGGTTGAGGTTCATGCGGAAAACGTAGGGTGGCCCGAGCTTGCGCGCCTCCTCGATCAGCCGCATCCACGACGGGTGATGGCGCAGGATGTAGCCGATGACCAGCTTGCGCTCCGCCGCCTTCGCCGCCGCCACCACACGCTCTGCATCGGCCACGGTCGTGGCCAGCGGCTTTTCAACGAAGACATGGCATCCCGCCTCGAAGGCCATGACGGCATAGTCGGCATGACTGTCCGAATAGGTGCAGATCGAGCAGAGGTCGGGCTTCAGCTCGGCGAGCGCCTCCGGGAAAGACGGGTGGATGGTGTAGCCCTGTAGTTCCTCCGGCAGCGCCACTTCGGACCGATTGATGAAACCGACAATCTCGAAGCCCGGGTTGTTGTGGTAGGCGAGCGCATGGCTGCGGCCCATATTGCCGAGGCCGGCGACGAGGACGCGGAGGGGATTGGTTCCAGAATTCACTTCACTGCTCCGGAGGTAATGCCGCGGATCAGTTGCCGCGAGAAGATGACGTAGAGGACCAGCACCGGCAGGATGGCCAGCGACAGGGCCGAAAGCACGGCGTTCCAGTTGGTGACATACTGGCCGATGAACATCTGGGCGCCCAGCGTGATCGTCTTGGTCGCCTCACCGGGCGCCAGAATCAGCGGGAACCAGAGGTCGTTCCAGATGGGGATCATGGTGAAGACGGCGACCGTCGCCATGGCCGGGCGCACCAGCGGCAGCACGAGGCGGAAGAAGATCGCGTATTCGGACAGGCCGTCGATGCGCCCGGCATTCTTAAGGTCGTCGGAAACGGTGCGCATGAACTCCGAAAGGATGAAGATCGCCAGCGGCAGGCCCTGCGCCGTATAGACGAGGATGAGCGCAGTCAGCGTATTGACGAGACCCGTCGCCACCATGCCCTGCAGGATGGCAACCGTACCCAGGCGGATCGGGATCATGATCCCAAGCGCGAGATAAAGACCCATCAGCGTATTGCCGCGGAAGCGATATTCGGAGAGAGCGAAGGCGGCCATGGCACCGAACAGCAGGACCAGCGCGATCGCGACGACAGTGACGATCAGGCTGTTCTGGAAATAGCCGACGAAATCGCCCTGCTTCAGCACCGTCTCGTAGCCGACAAGGCTGAAGGTCTTCGGCGTCGGCAGGGCCATCGGCTCGCGGAAGATGGCGTTGCGTGCCTTCAGCGAGTTCACCAGCGTCAGGAAGACCGGAAAGAGCGCGATCAGCGTATAGGTGATCAACGCTATATGGATGAGCCCGGAGCGAAGAAGGGAAGAACGTGCTTTGGACATCTCGCCTCCCTCAGAACTGATAGCGGCGCATGCGGCGCTGGATGACGAAGAGATACAGCGACACGCCGGCGAGGATGATCAGGAACATCACGGTCGCGATCGTGGCACCCATCGGGCGGTTGCCCATCTGGTTCTGGAAGCCGAAGAAGGTGCGGTAGAGCAGCGTGCCGAGAATGTCGGTCGAGCCGTCCGGTCCGGCGAGCGCCCCCTGCACCGTATAGATCAGGTCGAAGGCGTTGAAGTTGCCGACGAAGGTAAGCACCGAGATAATGCCAATCGAAGGCAGGATCAGTGGCAGCTTGATCTTCCAGAACTGGCTCCAGCCGGTGATGCCGTCGATCTCCGCCGCTTCCAGCACCTCGTCGGGGATGTTGAGAAGGGCTGCGTAGATGAGCATCATCGGGATGCCGACATATTGCCAGACGGAGATCAGCGACACGGTGATGAGCGCACTTTCCGGCTTGCCGAGCCATGGTGAAAACAGCGACTTCAAGCCCACGAGGTCCATCAGGCCGGGCGCGATTCCCCAGATCGGCGAGAGGATGAGCTTCCAGATGAAGCCGACGATGACGAAGGAAAGCAGCGTCGGCACGAAGATGGCGCTTCGGTAGAAGGCGGCAAACCGCAGTGTTGGAACCGACAGCATGGCGGCCAGCGCGATGCCGATCGGGTTCTGCACCGCCATATGGATGATGAAGAAGATCGTGTTGTTCCAGAGGGCGTTCCAGAAATCGGCGGCAAGCCGCGGGTCGCCGAACAGGCGCTGGAAGTTTGCAAGGCCGACGAAAGTCATCTGGCCATCGACGACGTTGAAGAGCGACAGCCTCAGCGTCTCGATCAGCGGGAGGATCATGACCGCGGTGTAGACCAGAAAGGCCGGGGCCAGGAACACGAGGATGTGCCAGCGCATCGTGCGCTTCGGTGGAGCGATCCGCGTCTCGGCAATGTCGGATTGGGTCATCGGCGTCTTCCGGAAACGAGGCATCGTCCAAGTTTATGGCAGCGGCGCCTGCCAGCTACCGCCCGCCCCTCCCGTCGACATGGGCGTGCCGCTGATGGCGGCCGAAGCTCGGGTAGGAAGAAGCCCTCTCCCCCGGTCAGGGAGAGGGCGAGCGATGGTGCCGAACGCGTTCTTACTGCTTCGGCTTATACCAGCTGTCGAGGCCCTTCTGGGTCTCTTCGCCAGCCTGCTCCGGGGTCATCGTGCCGTTGATGACGTTGGCGGTGGTACGCCACATCTCGAGGTCGAGGTTCGGATCGCCGCGGCCGACGATCGCCGCGCTCGGGCGGATCGTCGTCTCGCAGTTCTCGCGCCAGGAAACGAATTCCTGGGCCAGTTCGTCCTGCATCGTGACGGGTGTCGAGTTCAGGCTGAAGAAGCCCGGAGCCGAATTGGCGTAGAGGTCGGCAAATTCCGGCGATGCGACCCACGACAGGAAGGTCTTGGCGGCTTCGGCGTTCTTGCTGTTGGCGTTAAGGCCGATGCCGATGTCGTTGTGGTCAGAGATGTAGCACTTGTCGCCCTCAGCCTTCACCGGCGGCGGGAAGGCGCCCATTTCGAAATCGGCCTGGCTCTTGAAGGGTGCAATTTCCCAGGACCCTGCCGGGTAGATCGCAGCGCGTCCGAGCGTGAAGAGATTCTGGCTGTCCGGATAGGTCTGCGCCTCAAAGCCGTCGCCGAGATAGTCCTTCCACTTGGCGAGCGTCGCATAGGGCTCGACCCACTGCGGATCGGTAAGCTTCTGCGTACCATCAATCAGCCCCTTGCGGCCTTCCTCGCCTTTGTAATAGTTCGGGCCGATATTGTAGTAGCCCATGGTGGCGGCTTCCCACTGGTCCTTGGTGCCCATGGCCATGGGGATGTAATTGCCGTCTTCCTTGATCTTCTCGAGGACCGCGAAGAACTCTTCCTCGGTCTTCGGCACCTCGACGCCGACTTCCTCGAAGGCTGCCTTGTTGTAGATGAAGCCGTGGATGACGGAGGCCATTGGTACGCAGAAGGTGGTCTGGCCGTCGTCAGTGGTCCAGGCGGACTTCGCGACGTCGGAGAAGTTCTCCATGCCTTCAAGATCGTTCAGCGGCGCCAGTTGCCCCTTCTCGAACATGGCGAGAGAGAGGTCGAACGGGCGGCAGGTGATCAGGTCGCCTGCAGTGCCGGCCTCAAGCTTGGCGTTGACGGCCGAGTTGTACTCGGTGGGCGCCATCGGCGCGAAGGTCACCTTGATGTCCGGGTGCTTGGCCTCGAACGCCGGGATGATCTTCTCCTGCCAGATCGGCAGATCGTCGTTGCGCCAGCTCTCGATGGTAAGCTGGGTTTCCTGCGCCATCGCCATGCCGGCCGGAGCCAGAACGGTCGTAGCAAGCAGCATGCCTCTCAGAATGCGGGTCATATCGTTCTCCCTCTTGTTCGCGCACTCAGGCGCGCTTGTGGAACCCAGTTTTTGTTTCGAACTCGGCAAGAGCAGCGCGCAGCACCTCTCCGTTTCTGTGCAGTGCCTGCCGAGCAGATTGGATGTCCGGCATCCCAGCCGCAAGGAGGACGGCAACCTTTACCGAGCCTCCGGCGCTATCGAGCAGTCGTCCGGCCTCGTCCACCGCTACACCGGCGATATCGGCGACCATACGCGCCGCGCGTGCCCGCAGCTTGATGTTGTCGGGATGAAGGTTGACCATATGCCCATCATGCACATGACCGAGCCTGACTGCGGCAAGGGTCGACAGCATGTTGAACGCGATCTTCTGCGCCGTTCCCGCACCCATGCGAGTCGAACCCGCAATCACCTCAGGCGGTGTCCGCAGCAGGATCGAGACGTCCGCATGGGTAAACAGCGCCGCACCAGGGTTGTTGGCAATGGCGATCACCTGCGCTCCGCGCCCCTTGGCGGCCTCCGCGACGGCCAGAGCATAGGGCGTGGAGCCGCTTGCCGAGACGCAGATGACACAGTCGGTCGGCTCGAGCACCGCGGCATCCTTGTGCGCCTGCTCCACGTCGTCCTCGGGAGATCCCGCCAGGTCACTGAGGCTCGCGAGACCGCCGGCAAGCAAGACAAGGAACCGGTCCCTGGGTATTCCATAGGTACCCGGCAGTTCCAGGGCGTCGGCCATGGCCATGAGCCCGGAACTTCCCGCACCCGCATAAACGATCCTGCCGCCGCCGCGAAGCGCCCTAGCCATCAGGTCCGAACCTGCCTCTATTGCCGGGATGGCGGCATCGACAGCAGCGGCCGCAGCCTGTTGTCCAGCCGCGAGAAGGCGCAGGATCTCCTGCGGCGGGCGGGCATCAAGTCCCCCTGCTTCTCCATGCCTGGCTTCGGTGGCGGTTCCGCTCATCCGTTTCTCCCTCTGGCTGAAATGATGCCAAAAAAATACCAATTGTCCAGCCGGCAAATTAAGAAATGTGAAGGTTACCTTAATTCTTCTGCTGACTGGCTAGTTTGCTCTACTCTCTCGACCCATATCCGGGGTTCTTGCGACCCTCTTCGCTTTCACCCTTGGTAATTGGTATTTTTTTGGTATCATAAGTATGGAGGTCATCCATGCAGGCTTATTTCATTGGCATCGACGGCGGCGGAACAAGCTGCAGGGCTGCAGTGGCGGATGCAGACGGACGCATCATCGGCCGTGGGCGAAGCGGCGCGTCCAACATCCTGACCGATCCTGATACCGCACTCCGGCACATCGAGGAGGCAACGCGGCTGGCGTTCGGGGAAGCGGGGATCTCTGCCGACCTCTCCGAGGCATCGGCTCTTCTGGGCGTTGCGGGCAACAATGTCGGAGACGCTGTTTCCTATGTCCAGGCCCGGCTGCCCTTCCGGCACTCGGAGATCGTGTCCGATGGCCTCATTGCCCTGCAGGGTGCTCTCGGCGATGACGACGGGGCGATTGGAATCGTCGGCACCGGCACGATCTTCATCCTGCGCCATGCAGATGAGATCCACTATCTCGGCGGCTGGGGTTTCCAGGTGGGCGACCTGGGCGGGGGTGCCCGCCTCGGCCATGCTGCCTTGCAGGAAAGCCTGCTCGTCCATGACCGGATCCGGCCCGGCAGCGCCCTGACGGCCCATATCCTTGATGAGTTCGCACACGACCCCAGGAAAATCGTCGATTTCGCGCGCGCGGCCCGCCCCGGGGACTACGGTCGCTACGCACCGATCGTGGTTTCCTTCGCGGCGGAAGGCGATGCAATCGCCCTGCGGCTGATGAAGGATGCGGCATCGCATGTCGACGAGGCGCTCGATGCAATGGCACGGATCGACGGCGGCACCGGTCGCCTCTGCCTGCTCGGCGGGCTTGCAGAGATCTACCCATCCTACCTCGCCGAGCGTCACAGGAGCCGGCTCGTCCCGCCGCAGGGGGACGCGCTCACCGGGGCGGTTTCATTGGCCGTGAAGGCGTTTCGGAAGGAGGGGGCATGACGGCACCGCTTGCTTCGCTGCTTCCCCTGGAGGGTCTTCAGGCGCCGGGCGGCGGACCGCTCTACCTTCGGCTGCGGCAGCTGCTCGAGGAGGCCATCCGCTCCGGCCGCCTCGGTGAGGGCGACGCGCTTCCCGCCGAACGAGATCTCGCGGACTATGCCGATGTCAGCCGGGTCACGGTGCGCAAGGCAGTGGACGACCTCGTCCGGGACGGCCTGCTGGTGCGCCGCCAGGGCTCGGGCACCTTCGTGGCAAAGCCAGTTTCGCGCGTGCAGCAGCCCCTTTCGCGGCTGACATCCTTCACCGAGGACATGGCTCGGCGGGGGCTCGAGACGCGCTCGGAATGGCTGGAGCGTGGCCTGTTCCACCCATCGCCCGAGGAGATGATGATGCTCGGCCTTGCCGCCGGAACGCTGGTCGCACGGCTTGGCCGTTTACGCATCGCGCGAGACATGCCGCTGGCGATCGAGCGGGCGAGCCTGTCGGCGGAATTCCTGCCCGACCCGGAGGCGGTCACCACCTCGCTCTACGCCGAGCTCGAGAAAAAGAGTGCGCGCCCGGTGCGCGCGATCCAGCGCATCTCCGCCTGCAACGTCAAGGAACCCGAAGCGGGTCTGCTTGCCGTTCCGGTCGGGGCGGCCGGGCTATCGATCGAGCGCATTTCCTACCTCGCCTCCGGGCGGGTGGTGGAATTCACCCGCTCGCTCTATCGCGGCGACACCTATGACTTCGTGGCCGAACTGACCTTGGGGGATTGACAATGCAGACGCATATGCGGCGCGAGATCAACGAGATACCGGAGGCGGTCGCAAGGCTCCTGGAAAGGTCGGCGGGTGATCTGGCTCACGCAGGGCGGGCCCTGCGAGAACGGGATCCCGCCTTCCTCGTCACGATAGCGCGCGGCTCTTCCGACCACGCAGCAACCTTTATCAAGTACGCAATCGAGCTCACGACAGGTCGACCCGTCGCCTCGCTCGGTCCGTCGCTTGCCTCCATCTATCATGCACCAATGAAGCTTGCCGGTAGCGCGGCCATCGCGATCTCGCAGTCGGGCAAGAGCCCCGACATCGTTGCCATGACGCAGGCGGCGACGGAGGCGGGGGCACTCACCCTCGCGCTGACCAATACACAGGCCTCGCCGATGGCGCAGGCCTCTTCCCACACGATTGACTTCCAGGCCGGTCCCGAACTCGCCGTGGCTGCGACCAAGTCCTACTTCAACTCCATCGTGGCGGGGCTCGCATTGCTGGCGGAGTGGGTGGACGACGACGCCCTGAAGCGTGCGCTGCAGGATCTTCCGGCCCTCTGCTCACGCGCCGTAAACCTCGATTGGACGGACCTTGCGGGGCAGCTCGGTGACGCGGATTCGCTTTTCATGCTCGGCCGCGGGCCGGCGCTTGCCATCGCCAGCGAAGCGGCGCTGAAGTTCAAGGAAACCTCCAACATGCATGCGGAGGCCTATTCTTCGGCGGAGGTTCTGCATGGCCCGGTGGCGCTCGTCGATTATCGATTCCCGGTCATCGCATTTGCGGCGCGCGACGCCGCCGAGGCCTCGGTGGTCGAGATCGCCGATGGTCTTGCCGGCAAGGGTGCCCTTGCCTTCGCGACATCGAGCCGGGCCGGCAAGGCCAGCGAGCTTCCCTTCGTAGCGACCGGCCACCCCCTCACCGATGCACTCTGCCTCATCCTGCCGTTCTACGGCTTCGTCGAAGCCTGGTCGCGCACGCGCGGCTATAATCCTGACGCCCCTGCGGCGCTCAAGAAAGTGACGGAAACGAAATGACCTCAATAGCCATCCGCAATGCCCGCATCTTCGATGGAGAGACCTGGCATCAGGACTCGGCTCTCCTGCTGTCCGAGGGACGTGTCGCGGCCATCGTTGCGGAATCGGACGTTCCCGCCGGGGCCGAAGTCGTCGACATTGGTGGCGGCATTCTGGTTCCGGGCTTCGTGGATCTCCAGGTCAACGGCGGCGGGGGCGTCATGCTCAACGACGCTCCGACGGTAGAAGGGCTGCGGACCATCTGCGCCGCCCATGCCCGTTTCGGCACGACCGCGCTCCTTCCCACGCTGATCACCGATAGGCCGGAGACCACCGCGGCCGTGATCGCCGCTGGACGGCAGGCCCTGGCCGACCACGTGCCAGGCCTGCTCGGCCTGCATCTCGAAGGTCCGCACCTTTCGCTTGCACGCAAAGGTGCCCACGATCCCGCGCTGATCCGGCCCATGGAGGAAGAAGATCTCGCCCTCCTCCTCTCCTGCCGCGACAGCTTCCCGGCGATGATGATCACTGTCGCGCCCGAGAACGTCACGGAAGCACAGGTTTCGCGTCTGGCCGAAGCAGGCTTCGTCGTCAGTCTCGGTCATACCGATGCGGATTTCGACACCGTCCAGCGGTATGCAAAGGCCGGCGCGCGCACCGTCACCCATCTCTTCAACGCCATGAGCCCGCTCGGCCACCGGGAGCCCGGCATGGTTGGTGCCGCCCTGCACACCGGCGTGCTCCATGCCGGCCTGATTGCTGACGGCATCCATGTCCATCCCGCCGCGATGGCGATCGCACTCCGCTCGAAACAGGGACCCGGCCGCATTTTCGTCGTCACCGACGCCATGTCGCCGATCGGCACCGATCTTGCGCGATTCACGCTGAACGGACGGGAGATCCTGCGTCGCGACGGCCGCCTGACCTTGGCGGACGGGACGCTTGCCGGTGCCGACATTGACATGCTTGCCTCTGTCCGCTTCCTGCACGGCAGTCTCGGCCTGCCCATCGAAGACGTGCTTCGGATGGTCTCCGCCTATCCGGCCGAGGCGGCCGGGGTTGCCCCGCGAAAGGGCCGTCTGTTCCCCGGCACGGATGCGGATTTTGTAGCGTTGACGGACGACCTGCAAATGAAGAGCACGTGGATCGGCGGTGCCTGCATCTACTCGGCGTGATCCCTTAGGAGGGGGAGCCGGATCCGGACGCACAGGCCTTGCCCACCAGCCCCATCCAGTAGTTGAAGACGCGCACGGTGCAACTCGGCGATCTCTTCAACGATCGGCAGGCCAAGGCCCGAGCCTGAGGAATCGGCGCGCGTGCCACGGTCGAAGCGCTGCAGGACGGAGTCCCGCCTCTCCGGCGGAATGCCCGGCCCGTTGTCTTCGACTTCGAGGATGGCTTCTGCTTTCTCTTCCCTGACTCGGACGGTCAGGTCCGCGCCGCGGCCGGCATAGAGAAGCCCGTTGGCAACGAGGTTCTTCAGAAGCTCCGCGAGAAGCAGAGGCTCACCAGTGATCATCAGCTTGCCGCCGCCCTCGAAACCAAGATCGATGCCCGCCTCTGCCGCGAGTGGGACGTGATCGGCGGTCACGCTCTGCGCAAGCGAGGCAAGATCCGTCTCCCGAAAGGAGGCCGAGCGTGTCGCCGCGTCGATCTTCGCCATCAGGAGCAGCTGGGCGAGCAGTCTTTCACCGTCCGCGACCGCTGCATCAGCCTTGCTGACTGCAACCTTTGCGGTCTCGAGGTCGGTCGACCGAGACGCGAGGGCGAGCTGGGTGCGGATGATGGCAAGCGGCGTGCGCAGCTGATGGCTGGCATTTCCCGTGAAATGCCGAAGCGCCTCGAGCGCCGATTCAAGCCGCACCATGAAGGAGTTCACGGTGTCCACCAGACCCTGCACCTCGCTTGGGACCCGCTCCGCGATCGGATGCAGATCATCGGGACTGCGTAGCGCGATCGCTTCGCTGAAGCGGTAGAGCGGGCGAAGGGAGACGGTGACTGCGATCCACACGATCACGGCGGCACCGATGATCATGAACAGCAGGCGGGCCGCGGACCGGAACAGGATGGTCTGCATCAACTGCTGGCGGGCCATGGTCGTTTCCGCCACCGTCACGCTGAACGGGACGGAATCGATACCAGTCGACGCAGAGCGCGCCAGGACCGCCACCCGGATAGGCTCGCCGCGAAACACAGCGTCCTTGAAGGCGGCCGCCTGACCCTCGCTACGTGGAATCGACGGCAGGGTCTGGTAGCCCGTGATGAAGGTCCCGGGCGGTCCGTCCACACGATAGAAGACGCGGTCCTGTGCCGCCGATGTCAGCATTTCGAGCGCGACATAGGGAATGTCGACCTCTAGCCTGCCGTCCTCCGACACCACGACGCGCTCCGCGATCGCCAGCGCCGAGCCCATGAGCACACGGTCGGAAACCTCGTCCGCGGTCTTCTCGGCCTCCCGCCAGGTGTCCGCAAGTGCAAACGCTCCGAGCACGGCGGTGGCAAGGAGCAACCAGGCGAGCAGCCGACGTCGAAGGGAATAAGGGGGGGTCATCCAGCGGTTGCCGAATTCTCGAGGTAGTAGCCGATCCCCCGGGCGGTCCTCACCGTCAATCCGTGCGGGGCCAGCCGGCGGCGCAGCCGGCTGACATATTGCTCGATGGCATTGGCCGAAAGGTCCTCGTCGAAGCCCGTAAGTGACCCCACGATCGCATCCTTGGAGACGACTTTTCCAGCTCGCAGAAACAGCAGTTCCAACAGGGCAAGCTCGCGCGCAGGAATGTCCAGCGGCACGCCGGCGCTGGTGAATGTCCGAGAGGTAAGATCCAGCGTGACGCCCCCGAACTGGACGACGGAACTCCTCAACCCCGCCTGCCGGCGCATCAGCATGCGGATGCGCGCCTCGAACTCGGAGATATCGAACGGCTTGATCATGTAGTCGTCAGCGCCGAGATCGAGGCCGCGCACGCGTTCCTCCGGTGCGCCGCGTGCCGTCAGGATCATCACGGCTGCGCGGTTCTGCCTCGAACGCATGGAGCGCAACACATCGAGACCATCCATTTCCGGTAGGTTGAGGTCGAGAATGACAAGATCGTAGGTCTCCGCCACGGCAACCGCCTCCGCCGAGGCGCCGTCAGCCACCACGTCCACGGCATAGCCGCTGCCGCGCAAGAGCGTCGACAGACCCTCAGCAAGCGCCTGATTGTCTTCCACCAGAAGAATTCGCACGTCCATACCCCTCTCGCCGGAGATTATCCTGCGCGATGCCCGTTGTCACGAAAGCGAGGGGCCGGATCCTCGGCTTGTGCTGCGGCTCCTGCTGATGCATGGTTTGGGCATGAGGCCGCTCGTTATCCTCCCCCTTCTCCTTTCCTTCCTGTCCAGCTTTGCATCCGCGGCAACGACGGTTTTTCCTGCCCTGTCCGGCCGCGCCGATGCACCTGTACTGGTGGTCTACTCCTCGCTCGACGAGCCATTGGCGCGCCCGATGGTCGCGGGCTTCCAGGCCGCCAATCCGGATATTGCCGTACGCTATGAGGACATGCTGACAGGCGAAATCTACGATCGGATTGTTCGGGAAACGGATGCCGGGCAGAAAACGGCCGACTTCGCCTTCTCCTCTGCGATGGACCTGCAGGTCAAGCTCGCAAATGACGGCTATGCACAGCGTAGCGATCTGCCGATGAGCGAGATTTGGCCGGGCTGGGCCAATTGGCGCAATACCGCCTATGCCCTGACCTTCGAGCCGGCAGTCTTCGTCTATCACAAGCCAAGCTTCCAGGAAGAAGCACCACCCTCGACGCGCGCCGAGTTCGTGGCGCTCCTGTCGCAGCGCGGCGATGACGTCTATGGCCGGATCGGCACATACGACATCGAGCGCTCGGGGGTCGGTTTCCTGTTCATGTCGCGCGACCAGGAGCAGTTCGGTGACATCTGGTCGGTGATCCGGGCCATGGGAGCTGCCGGCGTCAAGCTCTATTCGACGAGCCAGGCAATTCTCGAGCGCGTCGCCGACGGGCGGTTTGTCCTGGGCTACAACATCCTCGGTTCCTATGCGGCCGACTGGGCCTCCCGACATCCGAATGTCGGCATCGTGCTTCCGAAGGACTATACCGTCGTCATGTCGCGGATCGGTCTCGTTCCCCAGGCCGCCGCCGCTCCCGAACTCGGGCGCCGCTACCTCTCGTTCTTCATGTCTCGCGAGGGCCAGACGATCATGGCGCGTGAACTGCAGATCCCAGCCGTCAGCCCGGAGGTCTCGGGCAACAATACCGCCACCACCATGCGGGAGATGCTGGGCGGGCAGCTCAAGCCCGTACCGGTCAGCCTCGGATTGATGGTCTATCTCGACCAGGTGAAGCGGGCGAGGCTCATTTCACGCTGGAACGAGGTGCTCCGGCTGCAGTGAACTCCCCTTGCCATTTACGCAGGAGAGGCGGAATGTCAGGTAGATGTCAGCTTGATATGATCGCTTATGGGCATTCGGCGCTCCTGGAGGGGACTGCCGATGCGGATGGGAGGAGCGCCCGGCGGCATGTGCCGCCAGCACGCCGTCCTCCTTGCCCAAACAAGATGATCGCGCCAGACGGCGCTTGTTGGAGGACAGACCCTTGAAACACTTCGTTCTTGCTTCGATTCTCGCCGGAGTTCTCGCTCTGCCGGCCGCAGCCGCCGACTACACCATCATGGCGCCTGCAGCGCCCGGCGGCGGCTGGGACCAAACCGCACGCTCGCTCCAGACGGCCCTTCAGGAAGAGGGCATCTCCGGCAACGTGCAGGTCGTCAACGTTCCGGGCGCCGGCGGCACGATTGGCCTCGCACAGTTCGCCAGCCAGCAGAAGGGCAACGCGAACGCCCTGATCGTCGGCGGCTATGTCATGGTCGGCGCCATCTTGACGAACCAGTCGCCGGTGACCCTGAAGGACGTCACGCCTATCGCCCGCCTGACCGGGGAATATGAGGCAATCGTCGTACCAGCGTCCTCCGACATTCAGTCGATCGACCAGCTCGTCGAGAAGCTGAAGGCGGATCCGGGTTCGGTTTCCTGGGCAGGCGGCTCTGCCGGCGGTACCGACCATATTGCCGTGGGGCTCCTCGCGAAGGCAGCCGGCGTCGATCCTACCAAGATCAACTACATCGCCTATTCGGGCGGCGGCGAGGCACTCGCAGCCATCCTCGGCAGCCAGGTAACTGCCGGCGTTTCCAGCTATGGCGAGTTCCAGTCGCAGGTCGAGGCCGGTACGCTGCGCCTGCTCGCCGTTTCCAGCGATGAGCGCATCGAGGGCGTTGACGCTCCGACACTGAAGGAGGCCGGCTATGACGTCGTGCTGCAGAACTGGCGCATGGTAGCGGCAGCTCCCGGCCTGTCCGACGAGCAGAAGGCTGCCGTGCTCGCCGACATCGAGAAGCTCGCCAAGTCGGCAACCTGGCAGGAGACGCTGAAGACCAAGGGCTGGGCCGATACCTACCTTGCAGGCGATGAGTTCGATGCGCAGCTCGAGAAGGACATCAGCGCGACGGAAACCGTGCTGAAGGATATCGGGCTGGTGAAATGAGCCTCGACCAAACGACTCCCGCAAACGAGCAGCGCCGCCCCGATTGGGCGGCGCTTGCCATCGCCGTCGTCCTCGTCGCGATTGCGGCAGTGATCTTCTTCGACGTCGCCCGCGTGAAGGGTGCCGCCGGCTATTCGCAGGTCGGGCCAGCAACAGTTCCGGAATGGATCTCCTTCGGCTTGATCGGGCTGGCGATCTGGACTGCCATCGAGGCGTTTCGCGGCGATTTTCCGCAGCGGGAGAAACAAGAGCTCGGCCCGGTATTCTGGGTGGTGGGCGGTCTTGCGGCGCAGATGCTGCTCCTCAACCGCACAGGCTTTTCGATCGCTACGGGCGTGCTCTTCGGATTTGTCGCTGCCGGCTTCGGTCGCAGAAAGCTGTGGCTTACCATCCCCGTCGGCATCGCCATCTGCCTCGGAATCTACCTGATCTTCGCCGGACTGCTCCAGCTGTCCCTACCCGCCGGGCCACTGGAACAGCTGTTCCTCTGACGAGAGCACCGGATACCCTCATGACCACATTCGAGTTTCTCTTGCAGGGGTTGCTTTCGGCCATGGAGCCGATGAACCTCCTTTACGCCCTGATCGGCGTGACGCTCGGCACGGCCGTCGGCGTTCTGCCTGGAATTGGCCCTGCGCTGACCGTCGCTCTGCTACTGCCGGTCACTTACCGGCTTGACCCGACCGGTTCCCTCATCATGTTTGCCGGCATCTACTACGGTGGCATGTACGGCGGCTCGACCACGTCCATCCTCCTCAATACACCCGGGGAAAGCGCGTCCATCGTCACTGCGCTGGAGGGCAACAAGATGGCCAAGGCGGGCCGTGGCGGACCTGCACTGGCGACCTCTGCCATAGGCTCCTTCGTTGCCGGTCTTGTCGCCACGCTGCTGCTGGCCTTCCTCGCACCCTACGTCGTCCAGATCGCCATCCAGTTCGGGCCGCGGGAATACTTCGCGCTGATGGTGCTCGCCTTCGTCACCGTTTCCTCAGCCTTCGGGGATTCCGCGCTTCGTGGCCTGACCGCGCTTTTCGTGGGTCTGGCCTTTTCGATCGTCGGCATCGACCAGTTGACCGGCCAGACCCGCCTTTCGTTTGGCGTTCCAGACTTGCTGGACGGCATCGAAGTGACCACGATGGCGGTCGCCATGTTCGCCATCGGCGAAACGCTCTTCGTCGCCGCGCAGGGGATGCGGGGGCCGGAGACGGTCGAGGCAGTTAAGGGCTCCGTTTGGATGAGCGCGCAGGACTGGGCCCGCTCCTGGAAGCCTTGGCTTCGCGGCACCGTGATCGGCTTCCCGATCGGCGCCATGCCCGCCGGCGGTGCGGAGATCGGCACCTTCCTCTCCTATGCGACGGAAAAACGACTGACGAAGCATCCGGAGGAATTCGGCAACGGCGCCATCGAAGGCGTCGCAGGACCTGAGGCAGCCAACAACGCATCGGCCGCCGGCACGCTCGTGCCGCTCCTGACGCTCGGCCTGCCGACCACCGCGACGGCGGCGATCATGCTTGCCGGCTTCCAGCAATATGGCCTGCAACCAGGCCCGTTGCTGTTCGCCACCAATCCGCAGCTCGTCTGGGGCCTGATCGCTTCGCTCCTCATTGCAAATGCCATGCTGCTCGTTCTCAACCTGCCGCTGATCGGCCTGTGGGTGAAGCTGCTGACCATCCCCAAGCCCTGGCTCTATGCCGGTATCCTGGTCTTCGCGACGCTCGGAACGATCGGGGCAAACCCTTCCGTGTTTGAACTCGGCATGCTCCTGACCTTCGGGCTGCTCGGCTATGTCATGCGGGTCTTCGGCTACCCGATTGCACCGGTCGTGGTCGGCCTTATCCTCGGGCCGCTGGCTGAACAGCAACTACGTCGCGCTCTGGCGATCAGCCAGGGCGACGTCACCTATCTCTTCACTTCGCCCATCGCAGCCGTGCTCTTGGTGGTGGCGGCGCTCGCCTTCATCGTTCCGCTGATCCTTCGGATCCGCGGCCGGGGTGCGATGCTGTCGCAGATGGCCGCGAACGAAGACTGAGCTAGTCCTCCCAGGACGGAGGGGGTGCGGCTTCGCTGCGCCCCCTTTTTTGCCTATCAGGGTCCGAAGACGGACCAGCCGGTGCGATGCGCCAGCATTTCCAGCGCGAGCGAGCCGACCAGCGAATTTCCGTTGTGGTTGAGGCCGGGAGACCAGACGGCGATGGACGCCTTGCCCGGCGCAACGGCAAGAATGCCGCCACCCACTCCGCTCTTCCCCGGAAGGCCCACGCGGTAGGCGAAATCGCCCGAGCCGTCGTAGTGGCCACAGGTCAGCATCAGCGCGTTGATCCTCCGAGCCCGTTGGCGTGATACCACCGTATGGCCCGTCAGCGGGTTGCGCCCGGCTGCCGCAAGGAAAAGTCCGGAATGCGCGAGTTGCGTGCAGGTCATGGCCAGCGCGCAGTGGTGGAAGTAGACGCCGAGGACGTGGTCGACCGGATGGTCGAGCTTCCCGAAGCCCCGCATGAAGTTGGCGAGAGCGATGTTGCGATACCCTGTCGCCGCCTCGGACTTGGCAACGGCAGGGTCTATCGCGATGCCATCATCGTCCGCGAGGTACTGGACGAAGCGAACAATCTCGCCGATCGCCTCCCTTGGCGTATGGCCGGCGAGGATCAGGTCACTGACCGCGATTGCGCCCGCATTGATGAACGGATTGCGCGGCTTGCCTTCCTCGTGCTCCAGCTGGACAATGGAATTGAAGGCCGATCCGGACGGCTCCCGCCCCACCCGCTTCCAGACGTTTTCACCGTGCTTGCCGAGTGCCAGCGTCAGGGTGAAGACCTTGGATATGCTCTGGATCGAGAAGGGCTCATCGCAATCGCCCGCCTTGGCGACCACCCCATCCACGTCCGTCACGGCGATCCCGAACTTTTTCGGATCGATATGAGCCAGTTGCGGGATGTAATCCGCGACCTTGCCTTCCCCAAGCCGCGGCAGGAGAGCGTGATGGATCTCGTCCACGATGGACTGCAGGTTTTCCATGGGGGCCGCTATTCGAATTCAGAGCCGGAGAGATGGTTGCGGACCGAAGTCTTGACCTTGCCGATATCCGACCACAGTTCGGCGACCATGGCGCGGTCGACATCGGCCATCAGGTCACGAAGCCACGCCTCGTGGGCGACGGCCATGGCCGCGAAGAGTTTTGCCCCCGCTGGCGTCAGCTGCGCGACCGTAACCCGCCGGTCACGATCCGGCGTGACGCGTTTGACCAGTCCGTCGGATTCAAGCCGCTCCACCAGCCCGGTTACATTGCCGTTGGTGACCATTGTCCGGCGGGACAGCTCCCCAAGACGCAGGCCGTTCTTCTCGCGGTAGAGCTGCGCCATGAGGTCGAATTGCGGCAGCGTCGCGCCGAACTCCGTTCTCAGCCGACGGCGGATTTCGGTGGTGATCAGCTTGGTGGTCGAGAGCATGCGAAGCCACAGCCTCGTCTCGGGCTTGGCCGCGCCCGCGGGACCATGCACGATCAGCTCCAGGTCCGCGCTCGCGGCATCGTTTTCCATGGTGTCCATCCGCGCCACATCCCCCTGTCTGAACAGTTACGAAGCGATATTTGAATTGTCAAAGGCTCCCTTGGTCGGGGTCTCCGTCCCGAAAGCGCTTGACGATCGCCTCACGCCACATATAGTTTAAACTTAAAATAATAAAGCGGAACATCAGGAGGAACAGCTTCATGCGCATCGTCTGCATCGGCGGCGGCCCGGCGGGGCTCTATTTCGCGCTCCTGATGAAGAAGCAGAACCCTGCGCACGAGATTTCGGTCGTCGAGCGCAATCGTCCCTATGACACGTTCGGCTGGGGTGTCGTGTTTTCCGATGCAACCATGGAGGCGATGCGCGCGTGGGATCCGGAGAGTGCGGCCGAGATCGAGGATGCCTTCAACCACTGGGACGACATCGAGGTCTGGTTCAAGGGTACCCGCCAGCGCACCTCCGGCCATGGCTTCGTTGGCATTGGCCGCAAGAAGCTCCTCAACATCCTGCAGCGCCGCTGCGAAGCGCTCGGCGTCGAACTGGTGTTCGAGACGGAGGTCGCGAGCGACCTCGACTATGCGGATGCGGATCTCATCATCGCCTCGGACGGCTTCAATTCGAAGATCCGCAACCGGTATCAGGAGGTTTTCGAACCCGACCTCGTGACACGGCCGAACCGCTATATCTGGCTCGGCACCAACAAGCTCTACGATGCCTTCACCTTCGATTTCCGCAAGACGGATCACGGCTGGTTCCAGGCGCACATCTACAAGTTCGACGACAAGACTTCGACCTTCATCGTCGAGACCACCGAGGATGCCTACGAAAAGCATGGTCTCGGCCAGATGGACCAGCAGGGGTCGATCGACTTCTGCCAGGATCTGTTTTCCGAGGTTCTGGACGGCGCCGAACTGATGACCAATGCCCGCCACCTGCGGGGTTCCGCGTGGTTGAACTTCAACCGCCTGATCTGCGGCAAGTGGAGCCACTTCAACGGCCACTCGCACGTCGTGCTGATGGGCGACGCCGCCCATACCGCCCACTTCGCCATAGGGTCGGGGACGAAGCTCGCCATCGATGATGCGATCGAGCTCACAAATCAGTTCAACCGGCACGGCCATGCGAAGGAGCATATCCCGGCGGTTCTGGAGGACTACGAGGAGATCCGCCGCGTCGACGTCGCCCGCATCCAGAACGCCGCGCGCAATGCAATGGAATGGTTCGAGGTCGTGGGCAGGCGCTATGCCGATACGCTGCCGCCCGAACAGTTCATGTATTCTATGCTGACCCGGTCGCAGCGCATCAGCCATGAGAACCTGCGGCTGCGCGACAAGGCCTGGCTCGAGGGCTACGAGCGCTGGTTCGCCGGTCAGGCAGGTGTCGAACCGTCAGCCGATGGCCGGGTGCCACCTCCGATGTTCACGCCTTATACGATGCGCGGGGTGACGCTGAAGAACCGCATCGTCATGTCGCCGATGGCGATGTATTCGGCCAAGGACGGCGTGTTCGACGATTTCCATCTCGTGCATCTGGGCGCCCGCGCGCTCGGCGGCGCAGCACTCGTCTTCGGCGAAATGACCTGCGTGTCGCCGGACGCCCGAATCACCCCCGGCTGCCTCGGCCTGTGGAACGACAAGCAGGCGGAGGGTTGGAAGCGATTTGTGGATTTCGTCCATGGCAACAGCACCGCGAAGGTGGGCATCCAGCTTGGCCATGCCGGGCGGAAGGGTGCCACGAAGCTGGCATGGGAAGGGATCGACCAGCCGCTTCAGACGGGCGACTGGCCGCTGATCTCCGCCTCCGCCCTGCCCTACCTGCAGAACAGCCAGGTTCCGAAAGCCATGGACCGTGCGGACATGGATCGGGTCAAGGCAGATTTCGTGCGCGCCACCGAGCTTGCCGTGACAACCGGCGCCGACTGGCTGGAGCTTCACTGCGCCCACGGCTACCTGCTCTCAAGCTTCCTGTCGCCGCTGACCAACCGTCGAGCCGACGAATATGGCGGCAGCCACGAGAACCGCGCCCGCTACCCGCTGGAGATCTTCAATGCCATTCGCGCCGTCTGGCCTGAGGATAAGCCAATCTCGGTGCGCCTCTCCTGCCACGACTGGTTCGAGGGCGGCAATACGCCAGACGACGCGGCAATCTTCGCGCAGATGTTCAAGGACGCCGGAGCCGACATGATCGACTGCTCGTCCGGCCAAGTCTGGAAGGAAGAAAAGCCGGTCTACGGCCGCCTTTTCCAGACGCCGTTCTCCGACAAGATCCGCAACGAGGTCGGCATTCCCACCATTGCCGTCGGCGCGATCTCGGAAGCGGACCACGCCAATTCGGTGATCGCCGCGGGCCGCGCCGATCTCTGCGCTGTCGCCCGTCCGCATCTCGCCGATCCGGCCTGGGTGCTGCACGAGGCAGCGCGCATCGGGCTCACCGACATCGCCTGGCCGAAGCAGTACTATTCCGGCAAACAGCAATACGAGACCAATCTGGCGCGTGCCGCAGCAACGAAGTGAGGATCGGCTGATGGATGCAGCGCGCAAGCTTGAAGGGCGTCATGCGCTGGTAACGGGTGCCGGCAGCGGCATCGGTGCTGCCATCGCGACCGCGCTCGTCGAGGCCGGTGCGAGGGTCACCCTGGCCGGACGCCGCGCAGAACCGCTGAAGGCGCTCGCCGAAAGACTCGGCGCCTCGCAGGTTCACGTGGCTCATGGCTTCGACGTCACAAGCGAGACGGCTGTTGCGGAGGGCATGATAACCGCCCGCGCCGCATTTGGTCCCGTCGACATCCTCATAAACAATGCCGGAGAGGCGCCCAGCGCTCCATTCGAGAAGACCTCGCTGGACATGTGGAACCACGTCCTCGCGGTCGACCTGACTGGAGCCTTCCTCGTCACGCAGGCTGCCCTTCCAGACCTGAAGTCGCGCGGCGACGGTGCCCGTATCATCAACGTCGCCTCCACCGCGGGCCTCACCGGCTATGCGTATGTTTCGGCCTATACCGCGGCAAAGCATGGCGTCATCGGCCTCACGCGTTCGTTGGCGCTGGAACTTGCGAAGACGGGTATCACCATTAACGCAGTCTGCCCCGGCTTTACCGATACGCCGCTGATCGCGCAGGCGATCGAAACAATCGTCGCGAAGACCGGCCGCAGCCGGGAAGACGCGATGAAGGGATTCACGAAAAGCAATCCGCAGGGACGGCTGATCCGGCCGGAAGAAGTCGCAGACGCGGTTCTGTGGCTGGCATCGCCCGCCGCGGCTTCGATCAACGGCCAGGCGATCGCAATCGCCGGCGGGGAGGTATTGGCAGGATGAGCACGGCTTCCATGGCAGGGCACCTTCGCCCGTTCAAGGATTATCAGGCGCAGCATTTCCTCTGGGAGGTCAGCACCGACGGGCGGGTCGCCACGATCCGGCTGAACCGGCCGGACCGTAAGAATCCGCTTACCTTCGAAAGCTATGCGGAGCTGCGAGACCTGTTCCGCGACCTTGCATATGCTTCGGATGTTCGCGCGGTGGTCCTGACCGGAGCCGGCGGCAATTTTTCGTCTGGCGGTGACGTGTTCGAGATCATCGAACCGCTGACGCAGATGGCGATGCCGGACCTTCTCGCCTTTACGCGGATGACCGGAGATCTGGTCAAGGCGATGAAGAAGTGCCCGCAGCCGATCGTCGCGGCGGTGGACGGCATCTGCGCCGGCGCTGGCGCCATCCTCGCCATGGCCTCCGACCTGCGGCTTGCGACGCCCGAGGCGAAGACCGCTTTCCTCTTTACCCGCGTGGGTCTTGCCGGTGCGGACATGGGCGCCTGTGGTATCCTGCCGCGCATCATCGGCCAGGGCCGTGCCGCCGAACTCCTCTTCACCGGCCGCGCCATGAGCGCCTCGGAAGGTCACGCCTGGGGCTTCTACAATGCGCTTCACGCGGCGGACGCCGTGGAGGCCGAGGCACTGAAACTGGCGCAGTCGCTGGCGGACGGACCGTGGTTCGCCCACACGATGACCAAGACCATGCTGAACCAGGAATGGGCGATGGGCATCGACGAGATGATCGAGTCGGAGGCGCAGGCGCAAGCCGTCTGCATGGCGACCAAGGATTTCCGCCGCGCCTTCGAAGCCTTTGCTGATAAGCGCAAGCCCGTCTTCGAGGGGAACTGACATGGCGGCACCGACCCGGCTAACCGGTCCGACCCGCGAGCATCTCGACTGGCCCTTCTTCGACGACAGCCACCGTACGCTGGCGGCACGGCTCGACGCCTATACTGCATCGGCTGCGCTTTCCGCCATCGACCATGCCGACACCGATCGCGCCTGCCGCAACCTCGTTCGCTCGCTCGGAGAGGCCGGGCTACTGGATGCGGCGACCGGCGCGGGTGGAACGCGCGCGATCGATTCCCGCGAAGCCTGCCTCACCCGCGAAACGCTTTCCTGGCATGACGGACTCGCCGATTTTGCCTTTGCGATGCAGGGGCTCGGCACCGGCGCGGTTGCGCTTTCCGGAACGGAGGAACTACGTCGCGCTGTGTTGCCGAAAGCGCAGAGCGGCGAATGGATCGCTGCCTTCGCGCTCTCCGAAAAGGACGCGGGCTCCGATGTCGCCGCCATGGCCTGCGCAGCGCGCCGCGATGGCGACCACTATGTTCTCGACGGCGAGAAGACCTGGATCTCCAATGGCGGCATTGCCGACGTCTACACCGTCTTCGCTCGTACGGGCGAAGCACCTGGAACGCGCGGCATCTCGACATTTGTCGTCTATGCCGATGATCCCGGCTTCTCGATCGCCGAACGAATTGACGTGATTGCGCCGCATCCGCTGGCGACCATCCGCTTCGAGAACTGCCGCATACCCGCTGATAGGCTGCTCGGCAGTCCCGGCGAGGGCTTCAAGATCGCCATGCGCACGCTCGACATCTTCCGCGCCTCCGTCGCTGCGGCCGCGATTGGCTTTGCCCGCCGGGCGCTGGACGAGGCGCTTGCCCATGCGACGGACCGTCCGATGTTCGGCGCCCGCCTTTCCGACCTTCAGCTGACCCAGGCTGCATTCGGCGACATGGCGGCACAGATCGATGCCGCGGCTCTCCTGACCTATCGTGCCGCCTGGCGCCGCGACGTTCAGGGCCTGCCGACCACCAAGGAAGCAGCCATGGCGAAGATGGTGGCGACGGAGAACGCCCAGCAGGTGATCGACCGCGCCCTGCAGATGTTCGGCGGACGGGGCGTGAAGAGCGGCGAGATCGTCGAGAGCCTTTATCGCGAAATCCGTGCGCTGCGGATCTACGAGGGCGCAACCGAAGTCCAGAAACTCATCATCGCGCGCGAACTCCTGAAGAGCGCGCCTCCGGAGAAGACGCATGCATGACATTCTTCAGCCCGAGGGCTGGGCGAAACCGATCGGCTATTCCAACGGCGTGGCGGCACGCGGCCGGCAGGTCTATGTCGGCGGCCAGATCGGCTGGAACGGCCAGTGCCAGTTCGAGACGGACGATTTCGTCGAGCAGGTCCGCCAGACGCTGAAGAACGTCGTCGCCGTCCTCGCAGCCGGCGGCGCAGGCCCCGAACATGTGACGACGATGACCTGGTATTTCACGGATAAGGCCGAATACCTCGCCAACCTGAAGGGCATCGGTCAGGCCTATCGCGAAATCATGGGCAGGAACTTTCCGGCCATGGCCGCCATGCAGGTGACGGCCCTCATCGAGGACCGCGCCAAGATCGAGATCCAGGCCATCGCCGTCGTGCCGGAGTAAGGCGATGGAAGCCGCCGCGATCCTTTTCTCCGACGCCGTACGCGGCGAGATCCATGACGGCGTCCTCGTCGTCACCATCGACAATCCGCCGGTCAACGCGCTCTCGGCCGATGTCCGCGCCGGCCTCGTGGCGGCACTGGACCGTGCCGGTGGTGACGCCGGTATTCTTGGGCTCCTCATCACGGGGGCCGGCAAGACCTTCATTGGCGGCGCCGACATCCGTGAATTCGGACAGCCGCCGGCGGAGCCGAACCTGCCGACGGTCATAGAGCGGATCGAACACTCTGCGAAACCAACCGTCGCGGCCATCAACGGCGCAGCCCTCGGAGGCGGCCTGGAGGTTGCGCTCGGCTGCCACTACAGGGTGGCGTCTTCGGCTACTCAGATGGGGCTCCCCGAAGTGAAGCTCGGCATCGTGCCGGGTGCGGGCGGTACCCAGCGCCTGCCCCGGCTGATCGGCATCCCTGCGTCAATCGACCTGATCGGCAGCGGCCGCAGCGTGAAGGCGAAGGAAGCGCACGAACTCGGCCTGATCGATGAAATCGCGGATGCCGGCCTGCAGGAGGCAGCCCTTGCGGCCGTTCGGCGAAATACCGGCCAAGACCCGCGCCGGACCGGCCAATTGGCGGTTCCGGCTACCGACAGCGCCGCCGTCGAAAAGGCGAAGACGAGGATCCTTGCCAAGGCACGCGGTCAACAGGCACCCGCCCAAGCCGTCCGCCTCGTGGAAGCGGCCGCGCGGCCGCTCGCCGAAGGCATGGCCGACGAGCGGGCCACCTTCCTCAAGCTCCGCGAGAGCAGCGAGGCGGCCGCATTGCGCCATGTATTCTTTGGGGAACGGCAGGCATCGAAGGTTGAGGATCTGGAGGGTGTTTCCCCTCGCCCCGTCGAGACCATCGGCATCGTCGGCCTCGGCCTAATGGGAAGCGGCATCGCAGTCGCCGCACTCGCTGCCGGCTATCGCGTGATCGGGCTTGACCGGGACGATGAGGCAGCGGCCAGGGGTGGCGAGCGCATTCTCGGGCTTCTGCAGAAGAACCTCTCCGCCAGACGGATCGATCAGACGGCCTTCGACGCACAGGAGACCCGCCTCTCGGTCACGGCAGCCGATGCCGATCTTGCTCTTTGCGATCTTGTCATCGAGGCGGTGTTCGACGATCTCGGCGTCAAGATCGATCTCTTCCGCCGCCTGGACAAGGTCATCCGGCCTGACGCCATCCTTGCCACCAATACGAGCTACCTCAACCCGGACGAGATCGCCGCTGCTACCGCTCACCCGGAGCGCGTGCTTGGTCTGCATTTCTTCTCGCCGGCCCATGTCATGCGGCTGCTGGAGGTCGTGCGCTGCGCCCGCACGGCGCCCGACGTTCTGGCGACCGGGCTTGCGGTGGCGAAGAGACTCCGAAAGCTCGCGATCGTCACCGGCGTCACCGAAGGTTTCATCGGCAACAGCATCTTCTCCGCCTATCGGCGCGAGGCCGAGTTCCTGCTGGAGGACGGCGCCCTGCCGCACGAGATCGACGCGGCGCTGGAAGACTATGGGTTCCCGATGGGTCTCTTCGCCGTCTATGACATGGCGGGACTGGATATCGCCTGGGCGCGACGCAAGCGACAGGCAGTAACGCGTGATCCGTCGGAGCGTTATGTCGAGATTGCGGATCGGCTCTGCGAAGCCGGCCGGCTCGGCCAGAAGGCCGGACGAGGCTGGTATGCCTATCCCGAGGGGAAGCGGCAGGTGGATCCGGTCGTGACCGAGATCATCGCGCAGTGCCGCGCAAGCAAGGGAATTACACCGCGCAGCTTCACTGCCACAGAGATCGTCGACCGTCTGCTTGCCGCAATGGCCGCTGAGGGCAGGAAGCTGCTTGAGGACGGTATCGCCGCTCGCGAGAGCGACATCGACCTCGTGATGATCAACGGCTACGGCTTTCCGGCCCACAAGGGCGGGCCGATGTTCGCGGCAGCTCAAACGCCGAGATAACGGTCCTGCAGGTCGGCGGACAGTTCCGCCGGCGTTCCATGCCAGGCGCTCCGTCCGTTCTCCAGGATGACGCAGCGGTCGGCGACCGGAAGCAGTTCTGACAGCGTCTTGTCGACGACCAGGATGGAGAGCCCCTCGGCCTTCAACTTGCGGATCGCCGCCCAGATGTCCTGTCGGATGACAGGCGCAAGGCCCTCCGTTGCTTCGTCGAGGATCAGCAGGCGCGGATTGGTCATCAGCGCACGGCCGATTGCCAGCATCTGCTGCTCACCGCCGGAGAGCGACCGCGCCATCTGGGCGTGACGCTCGGCAAGGCGGGGGAAGAGGTCGTTGACGCGCTCAAGGCTCCACGCCCCGGGACGCGCGGCAGCAACGAGGTTCTCGTGCACCGCGAGGTTTGGAAAGCACCGCCGCCCTTCCGGCACCAGACCGATGCCGAGCTTGGCGACGCGATGCGATGGCTTACCCTTGAGATCGGTCCCCGCAAGCCGGACGGATCCGGCACGTGGCGGGTTGAGGTTGCAGATCGCCCGGATCGTCGTCGTCTTGCCCATGCCATTGCGGCCCATGAGAGCGACGGCCTGGCCTTCCTCGACCGCCAGATCCACTCCGAACAGCGCCTGACTCGCGCCATACGAGGCTTCTATCCTGGAAACATCGAGCAGCATCAGGCATGGTCTCCCAGATAAGCGGTCCGCACAGCCGGATCGCGCCGGATCTCCTCGACCGTGCCGGTGGCGATGACCCGGCCGTAGACCAGCACCGAGATCCGATCCGCCAGCGCGAAGACGGCATCCATGTCGTGCTCCACGAGCAGGATCGGTGCTTCCTGCCGGAGGCTATGGAGAAAGCCGGTCAACGCCTTCGACCCTTCCGGTCCCATGCCGGCCATCGGCTCGTCGAGCAGGAAGGCCTTGGAATTGAGGGCAAGCGCAATGGCGATTTCCAGTTGCCGACGCTCGCCGTGCGACAGTTCGGCTGCGGGAATACGTGCCCTGTCCTGAAGGCCGACGCGCTCCAGCATGGCCATCGACCGGTCGATCAGCGACGCATCGCGCATCACCGGCTTGAAGAAACGGAAGCTCGAGCCCTGCTGCGCCTGCACCGCCAGCATGACATTGCGCAGCGCCGAGAAGTCGGGGGCCAGCGAGGATACCTGGAAGGTGCGGCCAAGCCCGAGCCGCGAGCGCTCTGCGACGCCGAGATGTCCGATATCCTTGCCGGCGAGGCGGATCGTCCCGGAATCCTGCCGCAGCGTACCGCAGATCTGGTGGATGAGCGTCGACTTGCCGGCGCCATTCGGCCCGATCAGCGCGTGGATTTCGCCGGGCTTCAGGTCGAGCGAAACATGATCCGTCGCCCTGAGCGCGCCAAAGCTCTTCACGAGATCGGAGAGTTCAAGAACCGGTTCAGCCATGACGTGCCTTTCCGGCCAGAAGCCCGAGGAGCCCGCCGCGCGCGAAGAGCACGGTGCCGAGCAGGATCAGGCCGAGGAAGAACTGCCAGCGCTCCGTCAAGCCACCGAGGACGTATTCGAAGATCACGAACAGAGCCGCACCCGCGAGCGGCCCGAACAACCGTCCCGTGCCTCCGAGGATGATCAGAACGATGAGCTCGCCGGACATGTGCCAGGACAGCATGGAGGGGCTGACGAAGCGGTTGAGATCCGCAAACAGGGCACCGGCCAGTCCCGTCAGGGCCGCGGAGATCGCGAAAGCCGTGAGGCGGATCCGATAGGGTGCGATGCCAACGGTCGCGACGCGCACCTCGTTCTGGCGGGCTGCCTGCAAGGCCGAGCCGAAGCGGGATCCGCGGATCACCACGAAGAGGCCGAGCGCGACGATCAGCACCGCATAGCAGATCAGGAAGAAGCTCACCGGCTTCATCGTATTGACGCCCGGGAACTGGTTGCGCACCAGGATCGAGAGGCCATCTTCGCCGCCATAGGCCGGCCAGGAGATCGCGAAATAGTAGACCATCTGCGCGAAGGCGAGCGTGATCATGATGAAGTAGACGCCGGACGTCCGAAGACTGATCAGGCCAATCAGGAGCCCCACAAGCCCCGCCACCAGCATCGCCACCAGCCAGATCACCGGCATCTGGTTGGTGCCGGACAGACCAAGCAGGAGCGGATCGCCGGAGAAGGCATGGGTCGCGAGGATGCCGGCGGCATATCCGCCAATCCCGAAGAAGGCCGCATGGCCGAAGGACACGAGGCCGCCGAGGCCAAGCGCGAGGTTGAGGCCGGTCGCCGCCAGCGCCAGGATGGCGACGCGGGTCGCGAGCGTGACGTAGAACGGCTGGCCAAAGGCATTGGCAATGAGCGGCACCGCAAGCAGCAGCGCAGCCAGGATCAGGTTGACGAGAATTTCCCGGGTCAGCATCGCGGCCTCACGCGTGGGCTGCGGGGAAAAGCCCGCGCGGCTTCATCGCCAGGATAAGCGCCATCATGACGTAGATGAGCATTGATGCCGCAGCACCGCCGATCATGCCTGCTTGCGCGGGCGGCAGGAAAATACCGACGAGCTGTGGAAGCAGCAACCGGCCCATCGTATCCACAACGCCGACCAGCAGCGCTCCAAGGAGCGCGCCCTTGATGGAGCCGATGCCGCCGATGACGATCACCACGAAGGCGAGGATGAGGACAGGCTCGCCCATGCCGACCTGCACGGATTGCAGCGCGCCGACCATGGCGCCGGCAAGGCCCGCAAGCGCTGCACCGAGGGCGAAGACGACCGTATAGAGCGTACGGATGTCGACGCCGAGGGCGCCGATCATCTCGCGGTCGCTTTCGCCCGCGCGGATGCGCATGCCCAGCCGCGTCTTGCCGATCAGGAGATAGAGTCCGAAGGCTACGAGTGCGCCGGCGGCGATGATCGCCAGTCGATAGACGGGGTATTGCGCACCACCGGGCAGCGCCACCGCGCCCTGCAGGAGCGGCGGAATGTTGAGATAGAGCGGGAACGAGCCGAACAGCCAGCGGGTCCCCTCCGAAAACATCAGGATCAGAGCGAAGGTCGCCAGAACCTGGTCCAGGTGGTCACGGTCGTAGAGCCGCCGGATGACGAGCAGCTCGACGATCGCTCCGGCCGCCGCCGCGCAGGCGAGGCTGGCGACGAGGCCGAGCCAGAAGGAGCCCGTTGCCGCAGCCACCGCCGCACAGGCGAACGCGCCGACCATGTAGAGAGAACCATGTGCGAGATTGATCAGCCCCATGACGCCGAAGATCAGCGTCAGCCCGGCAGCCATGAGAAACAACATGACGCCGAGCTGAAGGCCATTGAGCAACTGCTCAAGAGCAAGTGCGAAAGTCACCAGTCAACCTTACATCTTGCAGTCTTTGGCGTAGGCATCCTGGTGATCGGTGAAGACCGGCGCGAGGATCTTATTCGTAAGAACATCACCGTCCTTCACCACTTCGCGGACGTAGATGTCCTGGATCGGGTGCTGGTTGGTGTTGAACTTGAACTTACCACGCGGCGACTGGATGTCCGCCTTCAGGAGCTCCGCACGGAATGATTCCGTATCCTTCACATCGGCCTTGGCTGCTGCGGATGCAATCAGTTGGCCCGCATCATAAGCCTGCACGGCATAGATGGACGGCAGGCGACCGTATTCAGCCTGGAAAGCCTCCACGAACTTCTTGTTCGCCTCATTGTCCAGGTCCTTGGCCCAGTGGCCGGAATTCTTGACGCCGAGAGCAGCGTCGCCGATCGCCCCAAGAACATCCTGGCTGAAGGAGAAGCCCGGGCCCATGATCGGGATTTCGACGCCCGACTGGGCGTACTGCTTCATGAAGGCGATGCCCATGCCGCCCGGAAGGAAGGCGAAGACGCCGTCGGCACCGGAGGCACGGATTTGGGCGATCTCGGCCGCATAGTCGGTCTGGCCGACCTGGGTGTAGACTTCCGAAGCAACTTCGCCCTTGTAGAAGCGCTTGAACCCGGTCAGCGAATCCTTCCCCGCCGGATAGTTCGGCGCCATGATGAACATCTTCTTGTAGTCCTTGTTGGCGTATTCGCCCATGGCTTCATGAAGATTGTCGTTCTGGTAGGCGGCGTTGAAATAGAGCGGGTTGCAGTTCTCGCCGGCAAGTGCCGCCGGCGCGGCATTGGTGGAGACATAAAGCTTGCCCTGGGCGACTGCGCTCGGCGCGACCGCCATCAGCAGGTTCGACCAGACGATACCGGTCAGGATATCGACCTGGTCGCTCTGGATCATCTTGTCGGCGATCTGTACGGCCAGTTCCGGCTTCTGTCCATCGTCCTCGGTGATGACCTCGATCTCGCTATTGCCTGCCTGCTTGATGGCCAGCATGAAGCCGTCGCGCGTGTCGATGCCGAGGCCGGCACCGCCGCCCGAAAGCGTCGTGATCATGCCGATCTTCACAGGCTCGGCGAAGGCAAGGCCGGAAACGCTCATGCTGAGCGCCAGCGTGGCGGCGGAAACCAGTTTCTTCATTGTTTCGAACTCCCAGTTGTTCTTATGACCCCATCCCCAGGCGCGGACCCCTCGATCTCGCAGCCCGGATATCCGCCCGATGTCATCACCGACCGGTATTCCCGATACCTTCCATACTTGCAAAAGAACGTCCACTGGCGAAGCCGCTGGAATGCGCTTTTGCAGAATGTCGGTAAACGCTCATGCCGCACTCGCCTGCTTCAGCCGGAACCGCTGGATCTTCCCTGACTCCGTCTTCGGCAGTGCGTCGGTGAAGACGATGGAGCGCGGATACTTGTAGGGCGCGATGACATTCTTGACGTGCTCCTGCAGGAGCTTCGCCATGGCATCGCACGCCGCACGACGATCGACCAGCACGACATGCGCCTCGACGATATGGCCACGTTCCGTGTCCGGAACTCCGATCACCGCGCATTCGGCAACCGCCTCGTGCTTCAGCAGTGCCGCCTCGACCTCCGGACCGGCAATGTTGTAGCCGGCCGAGACGATCATGTCGTCGGAGCGGGCGGCGAAGTGGAAATAGCCTTCCTCGTCCTCCACAAAGGAATCGCCGGTAAGGTTCCAGCCGTCGCGCACGTAGTCGCGCTGCCTGTCGTCGGCGAGATAGCGGCAGCCGATGGGGCCCTTGACGGCGAGCTTGCCGATCGTTCCCCGCGGCACCTCGCGCATATCGTCATCCACGACGACGGCCTGGTAGCCGGTGAGCGGCTTGCCCGTGCAGGCAGGCTTGGAGTCGTCGAGCCGGTTGGAGATGAAGATGTGCAGCATCTCTGTCGAGCCTATGCCATCGACGATCGGCTTGCCGGTCTTCTGCACCCACTGGTCATAGACGGGAGCCGGCAGTGTTTCGCCCGCCGACACCGCGACGCGGAGTGAGGAAAGATCGGCGCCTTCATCCATGGCGGAAAGCATGGCGCGGTAGGCAGTGGGCGCGGTGAAGCAGATCGTCGCCTTATAGGTCTCGATGATCTCGATCATCTTCGGCGGCGTCGCCTGCTCGAGCAGCGTGGCTGCCGCGCCGAAGCGCAACGGGAAGACCGCAAGACCGCCGAGGCCGAAGGTAAAGGCGAGCGGCGGGGAGCCGACGAATACATCGTCCGGCGTGACCTTCAGCACTTCCTTCGCATAGGCATCGGCGATGATCAGGATGTCCCGGTGGAAGTGCATGGTCGCCTTCGGCACGCCGGTGGAGCCGGAGGTGAAGCCCAGCAGCGCGACATCGTCCCGTCCCGTTTTCACGGCCTCGAATTTGACCGGCTTGTCGAGGGCGGCGCGATCGAGTTCGGCATCGTGATTGGCCGTGCCGTCGAAGCCGATCACCTGCTCCAGAAACCGGCTCTCCTTGGCGACCGCCACCAGTTCGTCCATCAGCCGGGTGTCGCAAAGCGCCATGGTGACTTCGGCCTTGTCGACCACCTTGGCGATCTCTCCGGCGCGCAGCATCGGCATGGTGTTGACGACCACGGCGCCGGCCTTCGTCGCCGCAAGCCAGCAGGCAACCATGGCGGGGTTGTTCGCCGAGCGGATCAGGACCCGGTTACCGGGCTTCAGCCCGTAGTCTTCCGTCAGAGCCCGCGCGATGCGGTTCGTCCAGTCGGAAAGCTCCTTGTAGGTCCGGCGACGGCCGTTGCCAATCAGCGCGGTATGGTCGCCAAAGCCGCGCTCGACCATCCGGTCCGTCAACTCGACCCCGGCGTTCAGCCATTCGGGATAATCGAAGCCGTCGAGAAGAAGCTCCGGCCACTGGTCCGGCGGCGGGAGATGGTCGCGCGCAAACGTGTCCAGATGGCCTGTCGGTCCCAGTTTCATCATCGAGTTCCCATGCGTTCTTCTTGGTCCGCAACCCGAGGATATCCGGTGCTGCGGCCGTGGCATTTTTGCCTTTTCACCAGAAAAGCACCGCTCCCGCGCGCTGGCAAGAGAGAAATTTTAAGTTTGTAATAATTTTGGACCGGCAGCCATGCACCCCCTTCCTCTCATGACAGCCAGATGCAACTATGGATGCGACTGGATGATACTGAGGGCCACATGCGACACCGGATATCCGATTGGGACGATGCCTATGCCAACGGACCCAACATCCCCGGCGGGGATCGCTGGCCGGATCTCTGGGTGGGTCCGGCGCGGGAGTACCGGCATGCGCTGGAGGAAGCGGGGCATGCGAAGCTTGATCTTCGCTACGGCGACGGCGCGCGGAACAGGATGGATCTTTTCCTGCCAGCCACCGAACCTGCCGGCCTCGTCGTATTCATCCATGGCGGCTTCTGGCTGCGGCTCGACAAGTCCTACTGGTCCCATCTCGCCCGCGGCGCGGTGGAACTGGGCTATGCCGTCGCAATTCCCTCCTACACGCTATGCCCCGAGATCCGCATTGGCGGGATTACCCTTGAGGTGGCCAACGCGATCGAGCGGGCGGCAGAGCTCGTCGCCGGCCCCATACGGCTGATCGGGCACTCCGCCGGCGGCCATCTCGCGACGCGGATAATCACGGTGACCTCTCCCTTGCCGGAAGAGGTCCGCAGCCGCATTGTGCACACCGTATCGCTTTCCGGCCTGCATGACCTGCGGCCGCTGATGCACACGGCCATGAACAGGCAATTGAACATCGACCGGCAGGAGGCATGGCGCGAAAGCCCGGCACTTCTCGAGCCGATGCAGGCTGCCAGGCTGACCTGCTGGGTGGGCGGCGCGGAGCGATCGGAATTCCTCCGCCAGAACGCGCTGCTCGCCAATATCTGGAAGGGCCTTGGCGCCGAGACCGAAGTCGTCGAGGAACCGGACCGCCACCACTTCAACGTGATCGATGGGCTGGCCGATCCCCATCATCCGCTGACGCAGACGCTGCTCTCCTGACGCGCCTACAGCGAAGCCGCGGCGCGCGCCGCCTGGTCGTAGTGACCGGAGAGGGCTCGGAGCCGTGCAGCGACTTCCGAAAGACTATCAGCGGATACCTCGGTCGCCAGGACGGAGTTGACGAGCAGGCTCTCGCGCATCGCCTTGTAGCGTGCACAGGATTGCGCACCTGCTTCGGTCACCATGACCAGCTTTTCCTTGCCGCGCCGACCGGACTTGATGAGCTTCATCCGCTCCAGCTTCTTCAGTGCATAGGTCACGACGTGAGTGTCCTCGATGTTCAGCACGAGGCAGATGTCGGCAAGCGTCTTCGGCTTGTTGCGGCTGTTGATGTTATGAAGCACCAGGATGTCGACAGGCGAAAGGTCCGGCACGCCGGCCGCCGCCATGCAGCGCACCATCCATCGGTTGAAGGCGTGGTTCAGCATGATCAGCCCGAATTCGATCTCCGACAGTGCGGGCAGGGCTCCGCTGGCAAGGTGGCCCGAGGATACGATAGGGCCCAGATCATCCTTCTTGGCTGGCATGATGTCTCCTCCCGAAAATCAAAGCGCCGCCGGTAAACCCGGCGGCGCTTCTTGCATCACATCTTCTTGTAGGCGTCTACGATGGCCTTGCCCTCGTCGCCGGCCTTGGACAGCCAGTCTTCAGTCAGCTGGGCACCGACTTCCGCCAAGCCGCTCTTCAGTTCCTCGCTGGGAGCAAGAACCTGCATGCCGTTCGACTTCAGCGTCTCCATGTATGCCGCCGTCTTCTCGACACCGAGTTTCCAGCCGCGCTCTTCGGCTGCTGCCGCAGCTTCCGTGACCGCTGTCTGCACGGCCGGATCCAGCGCCTCGAACGCGCCCTTGTTCACGAAGATGACGTTCTTCGGGATCCAGGCCTGCGTGTCATAGTAGTGGGTGAGCGATTCCCAGATCTTGGAATCGACGCCGGTGGCGCTGGAGGTCATCAGGCCGTCGACCACGCCGGTCGCCAGTGCCTGCGGAAGCTCGGCAGCCTGGACCGTCACCGGCTGTGCGCCGACGAGTTCGGCGATGCGCGACGTGCCGACGTTATAGGCGCGCCACTTCAGGCCCTTGAGGTCTTCGACGGTGTTGACGTCCTTCTTGGTGTAGATGCCCTGGGGCGGCCAGGGCGTCGTGTATAGCAGCTTCAGCCCCTGCTCGTCGAGCGCCTTCTCCACCGTCGGCTTCGACGCTTCCCACAGCTTTTTCGACTCCTCGAAGCTGGTGGCGAGGAAAGGCACGACGTCGATCCCGAAGACCGGGTTCTCGTTTTCGTGCAGCGAGATCAGCACCTCGCCTGCCTGAGCCTGGCCCGTCTGCACCGCACGCTTGATTTCCGGTGCCTTGAAGAGTGCGGCGCCTGGGTGCACGGTGATCTTGAGTTCACCCTTCGTCGCTGCGTCGACGTCGGAGGCGAACTGCATGAGGTTTTCGGTATGATAGTTCGCCGGCGGATAGGCGGAAGGCAGGACCCATTCCGTCTGGGCCAGTGCCGCGCCCGCTCCCAGGGCGAGTGCCGCTGCCGTCATGCCCCAGCGGGCGATCGATCGCATGTGCAAGTTCATTGTCATTCCCCTTTGCGTTACCCCGGAAATGCCATTCGCGGCAGGACCATCACGATGTCCGGGAAGACCGTGATGATGGCGACAGTCGCCACAAGCAGGAAGAAGAAAGGAAGCGCGGCGCGGGCAACCGTCAGGCTGTCGCGGCCGCTCATCGTCTGCAGCACGAAGAGATTGAACCCCACGGGCGGCGTGATCTGCGCCATCTCGACCATCAGGACCAGGAAGACACCGAACCAGATGAGGTCGAAGCCCGCCTGCTGGATCATTGGAAGCACCACGACCGTGGTGAGCACGATCATCGACAGTCCGTCGATGGCGCAGCCGAGGAGGATGTACATGATCGTCAGGACCGCAATCAGCGCATAGGGGCTGAGGCCGAAGCCGTCCACCCAACTCGCCAGCGCGGCCGGAATGCCGGTATAGCCCATGGCGATCGACATATAGCCGGCGCCGGTGAGGATCAGCATGATCATCGCCGTCATGCGGGTCGCCCCCATGACGCTTTCCTTGAAGCTCTTCCAGGTAAGCGCGCGCTGCCAAGCGGCAATCACCAGCGACCCGAGCACGCCCCAGGCGGCACATTCGGTTGCCGTGGCCCAGCCCATGAGCAGGGCCGAGAAGACAGTCATGATCAGGAGAGCCAGCGGGATAAGGTTCAGACTTTCCCTGAGCTTGCTGGCCAGACTGGTCTTCGGCGCCGGCGGCGGGCTTCTGTCCGGGTTCATCAGCGACCAGACGACGATGGCGGTCATGTAGAGCACCATGACGATGGCAGCCGGAATGAGGCCGGCAATGAACATCTGGATGATGGAAACATTCGCCGCAACCGCATAGACGATCATGGTGATCGACGGCGGGACCAGGAAGCCGAGGGTTCCGGCACCGGCGAGCGAACCAAGGCTGATCATGTCGTCATAGCCACGCTTCTTGAGTTCCGGCAGCGTGATCTTGGCGACCATGGCCGTCGTGGCCGCGGAGGAGCCGGAGACGGCGCCGAAAAGCCCGCAGCCAAGGACGTTGACGTGGATCAGGCGCCCGGGAAGCCAGTTCAGCCAAGGCGACAGGCCGCGGAACATTTCGTCCGAGAGCCGCGTCCGGTAGAGAATCTCGCCCATCCAGACGAAGAGCGGCAAGGCGGCAAGGCTCCAGGAGGCGGTCCCGCTCCAGGCATTGGTGGCGAGTGCCGCACCGATCTGAATGCCGGCGGGCGCGAACTGCATGGCGACGAAGCCGCAGACGAGCAGCGCGATACCGATCCAGACGCCGCCGACAAGGAGGAAAAGGAGGGCGCCAAGGATAAGCCCGGAGACTTCGATCAGAGACAGGGCATCCATGATCAGACCCCGCTTTCCATGACGCGCTCGATGATCTCGTCCGGGCTTTCCGCCTTCGGTTTTTCGTAGCGCGGAGCACCGCCAAACAGCAGGTGGATAAGTTCATCGACGAAGGCGATCGCGAGAATGGTAAGGCCAGCCGACATGCCGAACTGCGGGATCCACAGCGGCACCGCAATCACGCCCATCGAGACGTCGTTGAAACGCCAGGAGAACAGGGTCATCTCGATCGCGTACCAGGCGAAATAGGAAACCGCGGCGGCACCGATGGCCGTGCAGGCGATCTCGATCATCTTCCGCGGCAGCCCGCTGATCCGGTCGATCAGCAATCCCATGCGGATGAGTTCCGCCGATCTGAACGTGTGTGCCAGGCCAAGAAATGCGGTCGCGGCCATGCACCAGGCCGTAAAGTCGTCCCCGGCCGGGACATCTATCCCGAGAGGCCGTCCGGCGGACAGCGACAGCATGATCAGGAAGATTGCGATGAGAAAGATGCCGGCGAGCCAGCCCGCGGCGAGGTAGAGACCGTCGAGCGCCTTCCTCAGCCACTCGGGGAAAATGCTATGGCGCGGATCAATGGAGGACACAGATGGCCCTCCCGTGTGGAATACGGCAGTCAAACATGGTCGGCTCCCCTCGGTTGCCGTGGCCGGGCGAAGCTCTGGCGGCTTCTTTGCCCGTTGTGGCGGCATGATGCAGCAACGAGCATTTTGCTGTCAATCAATCATTGACGTTTTATCGACGAAATGTATTCGTAAGGGAAAAGCAATCAACGAGGGGCTCGTCATGACCAGCGGCAAGTGGGATTTCTGGATCGATCGCGGCGGCACGTTCACCGACATCGTCGGGCGCAGGCCGGATGGTTCGCTGATCGCGCACAAGCTCCTCTCTGAGAATCCTGAGGCCTACCGGGATGCTGCCGTCCAGGGAATCCGGGAACTCCTGGAGCTAAAGCCGGGCGAACCTGTCCCTGCCGGCGCGATCGGTGCGGTGAAGATGGGGACCACGGTTGCGACCAATGCCCTCCTCGAACGCAAGGGCGAGCGAACACTGCTCGTGACGACGCGCGGCTTCCGCGATGCGCTGGCGATCGGCTACCAGGCGCGGGCCGACATCTTCGCCAAGAGGATCATCAAGCCGGAGCTGCTCTACAGCGCCGTGGTGGAAGTCGACGAACGCGTGCGGGCCGATGGCGAGATCGAGGCAGCCCCCGACGAAGCCGTCATCCGCCGCGACCTGCAGGCGCAGTTCGATGCCGGATTCCGCGCCGTCGCGATCGTCTTCATGCACGCCTACCGGTACCCGCAGCACGAGCAATCGGCCGCCAAGGTGGCACGCGAGATCGGATTTACCCAGGTCTCTGTCAGCCACGAGGTCTCGCCGCTGATCAAGCTGGTGGGCCGTGGCGACACGACGGTCGTCGACGCCTATCTCTCGCCGATCCTGCGCCGTTACGTGGAGCAGGTAGCATCCGAACTCGGTGCCGACGCCGAAGGCGGGGCGCGTCTGATGTTCATGCAGTCCTCGGGTGGCCTCACGGCTGCCGACCTTTTCCAGGGCAAGGACGCCATCCTCTCCGGCCCCGCCGGCGGTGTCGTCGGCGCGGTGGAGACGTCAAGGCTCGCCGGCTTTGACCGCATGATCGGCTTCGACATGGGCGGCACGTCGACGGACGTCTCCCACTACGATGGCGAGCTGGAGCGGTCCTTCGAGACGGAAGTTGCCGGCGTTCGGATGCGCGCGCCGATGATGTCCATCCACACCGTTGCGGCCGGCGGCGGCTCCATCCTCCACTTCGAGAACGGGCGCTTCCGCGTCGGGCCGGATTCCGCCGGCGCCAATCCCGGCCCGAAAGCCTATCGCCGCGGCGGGCCCCTCACCGTCACCGATGCCAACGTCATGCTCGGAAAGCTTTCGCCTGAGCTCTTCCCGAAGATCTTCGGCCCGAACCGCGACCAGCCGCTCGACGCAGTTGCCGTTCGCGCTGCCTTCGAGGACATGGCCATGACCATCGGCGACGGGCGTATGCCGGAAGAAGTCGCAGATGGCTTCCTGGCGATCGCCGTCGAGAACATGGCGAATGCGGTGAAGAAGATCAGCGTCCAACGCGGTTACGACGTCACCAATTACGTGCTGACCTGCTTCGGCGGTGCCGGCGGCCAGCATGCCTGCCTCACGGCCGATGCGCTCGGCATCTCGACCGTCATGATCCACCCCTTCTCCGGCATCCTGTCCGCATACGGTATGGGACTTGCAGACATTCGCGCCACCCGCCAGAAGACCGTTTCCGTCGCTCTCGGCGAGGCTCTGGATGCGCTGCCGCCAGTGCGCGACGAGCTAACAGCGAGCGTGCTGCAGGAGATGGCTGCGCAAGGCGTGATCGAAGCCGACACCGATGTCCTGCATCGCGCCCACCTGCGCTACCAGGGCACCGATACGACGCTTGCGGTCCCCGTGTCCTCAGTCTCGGAAATGACCGAGGTCTTTGAGGCGCTTCATCGCAAACAGTTCGGCTTCATCTTCGAGAACCGCGAGATCATCTTCGAATCCTATGAAGTCGAAGCCATCGGCGGCGGTGCAGAATCCACCGAACCGACCCATGCCATCGACGACGCCGCTCCCACTGCCACAGAGGAAACGCGTTTCTTCTCTGGCGGAGAATGGCGCCAGGCGCCGGTCTACCGCCGCGCCGACATCCGTCCGGGCGCGAGAGCCGCCGGCCCATGCCTTATCGTCGAGCCGCACCAGACGATCGTGGTCGAGGATGGCTGGGCGTTCGGGATCACCGCGCTCGACCATGTCGTGCTGAAGCGGGTCAAGGCGCTCGCGCGCAGCAAGGCGGTCGGCACGGAAGCCGATCCGGTGCTGCTCGAGGTCTTCAACAACCTCTTCATGTCGATTGCCGAGCAGATGGGCGTGACGCTCCAGAACACGGCGTCGTCCGTAAACATCAAGGAGCGGCTGGACTTCTCCTGCGCCATCTTCGACGAGAACGGTGCGCTGGTCGCCAATGCGCCGCACATGCCGGTGCATCTGGGATCCATGGATCGTTCTGTGGAGTCGATCATCGCCCAGAACAAGGGCCGGATTCGTCCCGGTGACGTCTTCGCCCTGAACGCTCCATATAACGGCGGCACGCACCTTCCGGACATCACGGTGGTAACGCCGGTCTTCGATGGCGAGGGCAAGAATATCCTCTTCTACGTCGCCTCGCGCGGCCACCATGCGGATGTCGGCGGCACCGCCCCCGGTTCCATGACGCCGCTCGCCACCACCGTCGACGAGGAAGGGGTACTCTTCGACAACGTGCTCCTGGTCGATCGGGGACGCTTCGACGAGGACGGCATCACCCGTCTTCTTTCCGATCACCCCCATCCGGCCCGCAACGTGGCCCAGAACGTCGGGGACCTGCGCGCCCAGATCGCCGCCAACGAGAAGGGCGTGCATGAGATGCGCAAGATGATCGCGCAGTTCGGGCTCGACGTGGTGCAGGCCTATATGGGCCATGTGCAGGACAATGCGGAGGAGAGCGTGCGCCGCGTCGTCGAGAAGCTCGGAGATTCCGAATTCTCCTACGACACCGACCAGGGTAGCACGATCAAGGTGAAGATCACCGTCGACAAGGAAAAGCGAGAGGCAACGGTCGACTTTGCCGGCACCAGTCCGCAGAAGCCGAACAACTTCAATGCACCGGAGCCCGTCACCCGCGCCGCCGTGCTCTATGTCTTCCGCGTGATGGTCGAAAGCTCGATCCCGATGAACGCCGGCTGCCTGCGGCCGATCCGCATCATCGTGCCGGAGGGTTCGATGCTGAAGCCGCAATATCCGGCCGCGGTCGTTGCCGGCAACGTCGAGACCAGCCAGCACGTCACGAATGCCCTGTTCGGCGCTCTCGGTGCGATCGCCGCGAGCCAGGGCACGATGAACAACCTGACCTTCGGCAACGAAACCTACCAGTACTATGAAACGCTCTGCTCCGGCTCGCCCGCTGGCGTCTTCAATGATGGGACGGGCTTCGACGGCACAGATGCGGTGCATGTCCACATGACCAATTCGCGCCTCACCGATCCCGAAATCCTGGAGACGCGCTATCCCGTGTTGCTCGAGGACTTCCACATCCGGAAGAACTCCGGCGGCAAGGGCAGGTGGTCGGCCGGCAATGGGACGAAGCGAACCATCCGCTTCCTGGAGAGGATGGACTGCGCGATTCTTTCTTCCCACCGCACCATTCGGCCGCATGGCCTTGAGGGAGGCGAGGCCGGTGAGCTTGGCCAGACCATCGTCCGTCGGCTCGATGGGCGGCTCGAAGACCTCGGCGGCTGCGGCCAGACGATCCTCGAGGCCGGCGAAGCGGTGACCGTCGTCACGCCCACCGGCGGCGGCTATCGAACCCGCAACTGACGTTAAGGCTGAGCGGGCGGCGGCACGACGCCGCCCGTTTCCGTTTTCCGGTCGCTCCGGGAACCCATTGGTCGTCCGCGTGTTTCCTCACGGGGGCGTGCGGGTATCGTCGCGCCCTCCTAAATTCCAAGAAAACAGGAGGGAAGACGATGGACGAGAAGAACATGTCCGGCGGCGACAGGGTCCTCACCAACCGTCAGGGCCATCCGATCGCCAATAACCAGTCGCAGCGCACGGTAGGCTCACGTGGTCCGGCGACGCTCGAGAACTACCAGTTCCTCGAAAAGATCACCCATTTCGACCGCGAGCGCATTCCGGAGCGGGTTGTCCACGCACGCGGCTTCGTCTGCTACGGCGAATTCGAGGCGACCGGCAAGATCGGCGACGAGCCTGCGTCGAAATACACGCGCGCCAAGCTGTTCCAGCAGGCGGGCAAGAAGACGCCGCTGGCGATCCGCTTCTCCACCGTGATCGGCGGCCGCGATTCATCAGAGGTTGCGCGTGACCCCCGCGGCTTTGCCGTCAAGTTCTATACCGAAGACGGCAACTGGGACCTTGTCGGTAACAATCTTGCAATCTTCTTCATCCGCGACGCCATCAAGTTCCCGGACGTGATTCACTCGCTGAAGCCCGATCCGGTGACCTTCCGGCAGGAGCCGAACCGCATCTTCGACTTCATGTCTCAGACGCCCGAATCCATGCACATGCTGACGCACCTGTTCTCACCGCGCGGCATTCCGGCGAGCTATCGCCACATGGAGGGTTTCGGCGTCAACACCTACAAGATGGTCAATGCCCAGGGCGAGACCTGTCTGGTGAAGTATCACTTCCATCCGCGCTGCGGCATTGCGAGCCTCACCGCAGAGGAAGCGGCCAAGGTGCAGGGCCAGGATTTCGGCTCGGCCTCCAAGGATCTCTTCACCTCCATCGAAAGGGGCGAGTATCCGCAGTGGGACATGTATGTGCAGATCATGGAAGACCATGATCATCCTGAACTCGAATGGGATCCGCTCGACGATACGAAGATCTGGCCGGAGAAGGATTTCCCGCTCCGCCACATCGGCACCATGACGCTCAACCGCAATGTCGAGGACTTCTTCAACGAGAACGAACAGATCGCCATGGGCACCGGCGTGCTCGTCGATGGTCTCGACTTCTCCGACGACAAGATGCTGGTCGGGCGGACCTTCTCCTATTCCGACACGCAACGCTATCGCGTCGGAACGAACTACCTGCAGCTGCCAGTCAACCAGGCGAAGAACGCCAAGGTCGCGACCAACCTCTCCGGCGGTACGATGTCCTATCGCCGCGAGATGGCGCCGGGCCAGAACCCGCATGTCAACTACGAGCCCTCGATGCACAACGGCCTCACCGAGAGCCCGGTCGAGCAGCCGAACAATCCGCCCGAGATCCATGGCCGGCTGACGCGCAGCGTGCTGGAGCGCCGCAACGACTATGTCCAGGCGCGTGGCCGCTACTGCACGATGATGGACTGGGAACGCGATGACCTCGTCTTCAACATGGGCGACCTGCTCGGCCAGTGCGAGCGCGACATCCAGGAGCGCATGCTCTGGCACTTCTTCCTCGTCCATGACGACTACGGTCGTCGCGTCGGCGAGAAGCTCGGCATCAGTGCCGACGACGTCAGGAAGCTCGGTCCGCTGCCGAAGCAGATCCTCACGGACGAGGACCAGAGGCGCCTGCAGAACCTGGGCAACAATGGCGACAAGATCGATCCGACGGTCTGGGGCCAGTGGACGAGTTCGGTGAAGAACTACAAGGCCTCCGCCGAGGAAGTCCTTATGGGCAAGCTGCCGAACGAGGGCATGACCCGGAGCCAGGCGGCGGAATGACCCCTGCTGGCCGGCTCCACGAGGCCGGCCGCTTCTTCAACGGAAGGATCGATCATGAGTGATAGCGAGCCTCGCGACGCGAACCATAGAAATTCCGATGCGGTGCCACCCGGCACACCCAATGCGGCGGAGAATACGTGCCGCCGCTGCTCGGGCTCCGGCCGGATCGATGGGGCCGAATGCCCGGACTGCGGCGGGACCGGCAAGGTGCTGACGCCGGTTGGCGGCGCCGGCTGACAAACCACCTCCCCTTGCCGCGCCGGCCATGCTAGACGGCGCGAATGAAAGGCAAGACGATCGCAATCATCGGCGGCGGACCCGCGGGGCTCATGGCCGCCGAGGTATTGTCGGCTGGCGGCTGCGACGTCACGGTCTATGATGCCATGCCGACCTTCGGCCGCAAGTTCCTGCTCGCTGGCAAGTCCGGTCTCAACATCACCCACTCGGAAGAATACGATACGTTCCGAACCCGCTTCGACAGCGCCAACGCGCGGCTGCGCCCGGCACTGGATGAGTTTCCCCCGCAGGACATCCGCAACTGGGCCCAAGGTCTCGGTACGGAAACCTTCGTGGGAAGCTCGGGGCGTGTATTCCCGAGGGTCATGAAGGCTTCGCCGCTGCTGCGGTCCTGGCTGCGCCGGCTGGAGCACCAGGGGGGCCGGCTCATGCCGCGCCACCGCTGGATCGGGTTCGAGAATGGCGGATATGCGTTCGACACCGCGGCCGGCCCCTTGCTCGTTCGCGCGGACGCATGCGTGCTCGCCCTCGGCGGCGCCAGCTGGCCACGTCTCGGCTCCGATGCCGCCTGGGTGCCGTGGCTGAAGGCGCGCAACGTCCGGATCAATCCCTTCCGTCCCGCCAATTGCGGTTTCGACGTCGCCTGGAGCGACGCCTTCCGCGAGCGGTTCGCTGGCGCCCCGGTCAAGTCGGTGACTGCGACATCAGATACCGGCACGATCCCGGGAGAGTTCGTGATTTCGCGGCACGGCATCGAAGGCAGCCTCGTCTATGCCCATGCCGCAGCGCTGCGCGACCGGCTGGAGCTGACAGGCGAAGCAGCGCTCGTAGTCGATCTCGCGCCCGGTCGAACAGAGGCACGGCTTGCCCGCGATCTCGCTCGACAGGACCGCAAGGCAAGCTTCGCCAACCGGCTGCGCAAGGCAAGTGGGCTGGAAGGCGTGAAGGCCGCGCTGCTACGGGAGTGCGTTCCGAACGCCGCCCTTCTCGACGCCGAGACAGTTGCTGCCCGCATCAAGGCGCTGCCGATCCCGCTCCTGCGGCCACGACCGATCGAGGAGGCTATCTCGTCTGCGGGTGGCATCGCTTGGTCCGCGATCGATGAGACGTTCATGCTGAAGCAGCTTCCGGGCGTGTTCGTCGCCGGCGAGATGATCGACTGGGAGGCGCCGACCGGCGGCTACCTTCTCACCGCCTGCCTTGCCACCGGACGGGCTGCGGCGCGCGGTATCGAGGAGTGGCTCGCCGGTCGCTGAGGAAGCGGCCGGTATCCGCGGCAACAGGTCATAGACGAAGCGGCTTCCATCCAGCCTCGATGCGAGGCTAGGGTACAACGACTACCGCTTTCTGACGCTCCAGGGCCGCCTGCACATGACGCTTACCCGACGCCGACATATCGTCAGCACCAGACGCACCGTAACCGGGCTGATCCTCGTTGCGGCCATTTCCTTCATTGCAGGAATGACCGATGCCGTCGGTCTTATGCTTACCGGCGACTTCGTATCCTTCATGACGGGCAACACGACGCGCGCCGCGCTCTCCTTCGCCGACGGCAACTATGGGCACGCGATCGTGCTGCTCGCGGCACTCTGGGTCTTCATCATCGGCAATGCGCTGGGCATCATCATTGCCCACACGCTCTCCAGCCGCCGGACCTTCGCCGTCCTCGCCAGCGTCGCTCTTGTCGTCGCGATTGCGGCCCTGATCCCGGACGAAGGTTATCGTCGCATCCAGTTCTACCTCATCATCCTGGCAATGGGCATGATCAACGCCACGGTCGAGCATATCGAGGGCCTGCCGATCGGCCTGACCTATATCACCGGGGCGCTGTCCCGTTTCGGGCGAGGCGTGGGCCGGTGGATCGTCGGCGACCGCAATCCGACAGGTTGGGTCATACAGACGATCCCGTGGAGCGGCATGGCCTCCGGTGCGGTCTCAGGCGCTTTCCTGACCCATTGGCTCGGCAAGGATGCATTGTGGGCCGTGGTGATCGGCATCGTGACCATCGCCATCGCGACCGTCTTCCTGCCGCGCCCGCTTCATCTCCATTTCCAGCAAGCGATCGTGCCGAAAGGTCGGCGGCGGCGTTGACAGCGCTGATCAAATGCGGCGACAGATGTTATCATGTTCATCTTCTCCAAGCTCTTCTGGCTCGCAGTCCAGCCGCTCTCCCTTGCCTTCCTGCTCGCGACCTTCGGTGCCTTGCTGGCGTTTACCGGGTTTCGCCGTACCGGCGGGATTGCGGCAGCGCTCGCCGCTCTCATCCTTTTCGTGACCCTCTATACGACGGCAGGCGGCGTTGCCCTGCAGGTGCTGGAAGCGAGATTTTCGAAGCCGCCTGAGGAGCCGCAGGAGGTGGGCTGTATCCTCATCCTCGGCGGCGCCATGGAAAACGAGGTCACAACCAGCCGCGGTGGCGTGGAGTTCAACCAGGCGGCCGAACGATTCGTCGAGCCGCTTCGGCTTGCGCTTCGTCATCCTGGAGCCCGCATCCTGGTGTCTGGCGGCGACGGGTCGATCAGCGGCGCCTACGAGGGCGAGGCCAGTGCATCGGAGCGTCTGTTCTCTGCGTTCGGCATCCCGCCGGACCGGCTGGTGAAGGAAAACGCCTCGCGCACGACCTATGAGAATGCGCAGCAGACAAAGGATGTTCTGGCGCGAGAGGGCATCACGGACTGCCTCATGGTGACCTCCGCCTTTCACATGCCGCGGTCCATGGGGCTCTTCCGAAGGGCAGGCATACCCGTCACACCCTGGCCGGTCGACTACCGAACGAGCGGCATCTTGCACCTCGGCTTCGACTTCACCCAGCCGACCTCGAACGCACAGCTGACATCGACTGCGGTGCGTGAGTGGCTGGGCTTGGTCGGCTACTATGCCACCGGGCGCATCGACAACGTATTCCCAGCCGAATGACTGCTATTTCCGCGAGATTGTCACGAAGCGTCCGCCGCGCACGCGGACGGTCATCTCGCAGGGCTTGTCGTCCGTGCGCTCGCAGAAGCGCGGGTGCATCTTCATCACGAAGACCATGTTGCCGAAGCGCTTGATGAAATCGTAGCCGTAGACGCGGGCGGTGGCGATCATGAAGTAGCCGCCCTCCTTGGCCCGCAGATAGAAGTTGTAGGGGCAGCCGTCTTCATTGCAGTCCGGGCCGCGCGTCCCGTCGCAGGTGATCTCGCCGTGATTGCTGACAGCATCGACGATGCCATCATTGTTGATGTCCAGCCGGGTCATGAAGCCGCTGCCGAACTGGGCGATCTTGCACTGTTTGCGGAAATGATCCTTCTCGTAGATCTCCGGATCGTTCAACAACTGCTGCTGCGTCGGTGCTGCCGTCGGTACGAGCGCCAGCCCCAGGACCTGCGCGGCGATGATCAGATGCTTTTTCACGGGCATTGGCTCCTAACCCCTTCGCCTCCTCGCGCGACGCGCGTAAGAAGACCGAATACATGAAGTCGTGCTAACGCATGGCACTTGCGCGACGCTGGAGGGTGAGACGTGCTCTACATACTGGACTACGCCGGTGTGGTGGTCTTTGCCGCGACAGGCGCACTGGCAGCCTCGCGCAAGCAGCTCGACATCATCGGCTTCCTCTTCTTCGCGGCGCTGACCGGCGTCGGCGGCGGAACGCTCCGGGACCTTGTTCTGGGACGAACGCCCGTCTTCTGGGTCATCGATCCGGCCTACATCCTCGCCTGCGTCGCCACCGGCGTCGTCGTGTTCTTCGCAGCCCATCTCGTCGAGTGGCGATACCGGCTGCTGCTCTGGCTCGACGCCGTCGGACTTGCGGCCTACAGCGTGATGGGTGCCGCCATAGGGCTTGCCTCGACGAGCTCGGCATCGATCGCCATCGTGACAGGCGTCCTGACGGCCACATGCGGCGGGATCCTCCGCGACACGCTGGCCGACGAGGCTTCCGTTCTCCTGCGATCCGAAGTCTATATTTCCGCCGCACTTGCCGGCGCCGGGGCCTTCACCCTGCTCGAAGTCCTGGGCATGCCGTCGCTCGCAAGCTCGGCCGCGGGTTTCGTCGTTGCATTTGGGCTGCGTGGCGGAGGGATCCGCTACGGGTGGACCATCCCGCGGTACCGGCCGAGAGCCGGGCGCGATCCAGAAGATGCCATTGGCAAACGCTGAAAAACCTAGCTCTTCTTCTCGCGGAGCCGGATCACGACGTCGACATAGGAGATTTCCATCCCTTCCGGAGCGGGCGGCAGGTTGCCGATCTCGATATTGCTGACGGGGATATCCAGGACCTTGTTGCGGCCCTCTATGAAGAAGTGATGGTGGTCGGAGACGTTGGTGTCGAAGTAGGTCTTGGCGCCCTCCACCGCCAGCACGCGGATCATCCCGGCTTCGGTGAACTGGTGCAGTGTATTGTAGACCGTGGCGAGCGAGACCGGCACATCGGCGGCGATTGCCTCCTCGTGCAGCTCTTCCACCGTCAGGTGACGGTCGCCCTTGGCGAAAAGCAGCTCGGCGAGGGCGATGCGCTGGCGCGTCGGCCGCAAGCCGCAATCGCGCAACTTCGTCTCTATGCTGAACAAAGCCCCTGCCATACTGCCAACACGCCCCATCACTGTCTGTGACATACTATCTTGAGTTTCGGATATAACTTTTGCCGGCCCCGCTTTCAATAGGGTGCGCAGTGCTTGGACCCCGGGCAGGAGCTTCCCAAAAACGAGCATTTTCGTCGTCGACCTCTGGCTTGCGGGCCAAGCTTCCTATATGCGGTCCCATGAATGCTGTCCGCCGAGATCGTCCGGTCAACCGTATACGCTTTCGCTACGGACATGGTTGTGCTTCAATTTCCGCCGTCCCTGTCATAATGATCTGGCTCGGCACGAGGGAACCAAACTTTGATGACGGAAAGACAGTCAAGCTTCTCTTACGATGAAATCCTCGCCTGCGGCCGGGGGGAATTGTTCGGGCCGGGCAATGCCCAGCTACCCCTGCCCCCCATGCTGATGGTGCACCGGATCACCGATGTTTCGGAGACCGGGGGCGAGTTCGGCAAGGGATATATTCGCGCCGAGTATGACGTCCATCCGGACGACTGGTACTTCCCGGTCCACTTCCAGGGCAACCCGATCATGCCGGGCTGCCTCGGCCTGGATGGCATGTGGCAACTCACGGGTTTCTACCTTGGCTGGCTGGGCGAGGAAGGTCGCGGCATGGCTCTGTCCACCGGTGAGGTGAAGTTCAAGGGCATGGTTCGTCCGCACACGAAGCTTCTGGAATACGGCATCGACTTCAAGCGCGTCATGCGCGGTCGTTTGGTGCTCGGCATCGCCGACGGCTGGGTCAAGGCGGACGGGGAAACCATCTATCAGGCAACCGACCTGCGTGTCGGTCTGTCGAAGGAAAAGGCCGCCTGAGCTACGGCACCGGCGCGGCATCAAGCAGAAAAGGTCATCAAGATGAGACGGGTTGTTGTCACGGGTCTCGGCATCGTGTCCTCCATCGGAAACGACGCTTCCCAAGTCACCGAATCTCTCCGCCAGGCAAAGTCGGGCATCTCCTTCTCGCAGGATTTCGCCGACCACGGCTTCCGCTGCCAGGTGTGGGGCCGGCCCGACCTCGATCCGACCGATCTCGTCGACCGTCGCGCCATGCGCTTCCTGTCTCAGGGCGGTGCCTGGAACCACGTCGCCATGAAGCAGGCGATTGCGGATTCCGGTCTCGATGAGAAGGACTACAGCGAGAACGAGCGCGCGGGCATCATCATGGGGTCAGGCGGCCCGTCGACCCGCACCCTCATCGAAGCGGCCGACATCACCATCAAGAACGGCAGCCCGAAGCGGATCGGCCCGTTTGCCGTGCCGAAGGCCATGTCCTCGACGGCATCGGCGACGCTTGCTACCTGGTTCAAGATCCATGGCGTGAACTATTCAATCTCGTCGGCCTGCTCCACCTCGGCCCACTGCATCGGCAATGCCGCGGAGATGATCCAGTGGGGCAAGCAGGACCTGATGTTCGCCGGCGGCCACGAAGACCTCGACTGGACCATGTCGAACCTCTTCGACGCGATGGGCGCGATGTCCACGAAGTACAATGACCAGCCGGCAAGTGCCTCGCGTGCCTATGACGTCGACCGTGACGGCTTTGTCATCGCAGGGGGTGCAGGGGTCCTCGTGCTCGAGGAACTGGAGCATGCCAAGGCGCGCGGCGCCAGGATCTATGCCGAGATCGTCGGCTATGGCGCGACCTCCGACGGCTACGACATGGTGGCTCCTTCAGGCGAAGGCGCTGTCCGCTGCATGCGGCAGGCGCTGTCCACGGTGAAGGGAGACGTCGACTACATCAACACCCACGGCACCTCGACGCCCGTCGGTGATTCCAAGGAGATCGGCGCCATCCGCGAGGTCTTCGGCGACCGCATCCCGCACATCCAGTCCACCAAGTCGCTGACGGGCCATTCGCTCGGTGCCGCCGGCGTACAGGAATCGATCTATGGCCTGTTGATGATGCAGGAGAAGTTCATCGGTGAGAGCGCGCATATCCAGACGCTCGACCCGGAATTCGAAGGCGTTCCGATCGTGCGCCAGCGCATCGACGATGCGAAGATCGACACGGTGCTTTCCAATTCCTTCGGCTTCGGCGGCACCAACGCCACGCTCGTCTTCCAGCGCTACAACGGGTAGAATTCATGACAGGGTTCATGCAGGGGAAGCGCGGCCTGATCATGGGGGTCGCGAACAATCACTCCATCGCCTGGGGTATCTCGAAGGCAGTTGCGTCCCAGGGCGCCGAACTCGCCTTCACCTATCAGGGCGAGGCCCTTGGCAAGCGGGTGAAGCCGCTCGCCGCGGAAGTCGGCTCTGATTTCCTGCTGCCGTGCGACGTGGAAGACATCGCCTCCGTTGACGCTACCTTCGAGGCCATCCGCGAGCGCTGGGGCAAGCTCGACTTCCTCGTCCACGCGATCGGCTTTTCAGACAAGAACGAGCTCAAGGGGCTCTATGCCGATACCACGCGGGACAATTTCACGCGCACCATGGTCATCTCCTGCTTCTCCTTCACGGAGGTCGCCAAACGCGCCGCGGGTCTGATGACCGAGGGTGGCTCGATGCTGACGCTGACCTATGGCGGCTCCACGCGCGTCATTCCCAACTATAACGTCATGGGTGTGGCCAAGGCTGCGCTTGAGGCCTCGGTGCGCTATCTGGCGGCTGACTACGGTCCGCAAGACATCCGCGTCAACGCGATTTCCGCCGGCCCCGTCCGCACCCTCGCCGGCGCCGGTATTTCCGACGCCCGCGCCATGTACTCGTGGAACCAGAAGAACGCGCCCCTGCGGCGCACGGCGACCATCGAGGACATCGGTGGATCGGCGCTCTACCTGCTGTCGGATCTCTCGCGCGGCGTGACGGGGGAAATCCATTTCGTCGACGCGGGTTACAACATCACGTCGCTGCCGACTCTCGAGCGGCTCCGCAAGGCGGACGTAGAATAATACTGATGCGCATTATAATGCGCATCTTGCTAGGACGGGTCTACTAAGCTATCTTTCAAAGAAGCTAAGGTGGCCCCATGGAGCGAAACAGTCAGAAGATTCTCTCCCGCTTGAAACGGGAAGGATTTGAGCTGGTTTCAGTCAAGGGATCTCATCACAAGCTGCGGAAGGGGACGGTGACAATCATTGTTCCCCATCCGAAGAAGGATTTGCCGCTGGGCACTGCAAAGGCTATCGCCAAACAGGCCGGCTGGGTGTGAGACGGACAGGATGAAGCACTTCATAGCGCTTGTTCACAAGGACCACGACAGCGCCTTCGGCGTCAGCTTCCCCGATCTGCCATCGGTCTTTTCCGCCGCGGATGGAGAGGATGATCTGGTTGCCAATGCAACGGAGGCGCTGAGGCTCTGGTCGGAAGACGAGGTGTTGCCGGTACCATCAAGCTATGAAGAGATTGTCTCGCGGGACACCGTCCGAGATGAGTTGGCTCAGGGTGCGTTCCTGATCCGCGTACCCTTCATAGAGGATGATTCACGCGTCGTGCGGGCGAATGTAACCTTCGAGAAGGGCATGCTGGATGCCATCGACGCTGCAGCAAGAGAGCGAGGCCTGACTCGCTCGGCGTTTCTCGCGAGTGCCGCCAGAAAAGAGATCGAGGCCGCCTGAGAGGTCTCTACTTCCTCGCCCACAGCACCTTGAAGCGCGCGTTGCGGCAGGTTTCGCCACTCTCCCTGAACTCTTCCTTCAGCACCGGCTCGTAAGGCAGGCCGCGATTGGCGACCAGCATCAGCCTTCCATTGCCCCTGAGCGCCGACGCGGCGGTGCGGATCAGTGCCTTGCCCAGTTCCGGATCGGCCGCCTGCGCCTCGTGGAAGGGCGGGTTCATGATCACCAGGTCGTATTTCTCCTTGGGCGGCTCCACGGCGAGATCCTGCCAGAAGAACCGCGCGTTGAGGTTCGGACAATTGCGGGCGACGTTGCCCTTCGCGAACTCCAGCGCCTTGTAGTCCGCCTCGAAGAGATCGACGCGGTTGACCCGCGGTGCCTGTTCCGCCAAGCGCACGGTCAGGTAGCCCCAGCCTGCGCCGAAATCCGCGGCATTGCCGTCGAAGTCGGTCGGCAGCCGCTCCGCGAGAAGCTCGGAGCCCGGATCAACGCGGTCATGGGAGAACATCCCCGGTGCGGCCTGGAAGCGGCCTTCCACCGTGACCGGCAGCTTCTTCAGCGCCTGAATGGCAGCCGTCGCATCCTGCGGTCGCGCCAGCCAGATCGCCACGCCATGATACTTCGGGGTGTAATCGAGCTGTATGCCGAGCTTGAGCAGCGTGTTTCGCAAGGGCTGGATACCGTCCTCCTTGCCGCCGGCAACGATGATCATCCCGCCTTGCCTGACGCGCTCCAGCGCTTCCGCCACACGGTTCTCGTTCTCGCCCTTGTGCTTGCCGCACAGGACAAGAGCCATGTCATAGTCGTGCCCCTCGGCTTCGGGAAGGGTCCCTTCCGGCAGGAAGCGGAACATCGGCCGGAACGGCTGTACCGCCGTCACCTTTGCCGCGAAGCCTTCCGGAAAGCCCAGCCCGGCTTCCGCCCCCAGGAAGAGAACACGCTCGCCCGCCAGCGGGACCGGGACTGCTCCGGTGGCGAAAGGATGGAAGAGTGTCTTCAGGGCATCTCGGCTCATCGCGGCTGACCTTCGAAAATGGATAAAGAAAAGGCGCGGAAACCATCCCGCGCCTCGATGCTTCAGGAAAGAAGAACCTTACTCGGCAGCTTCGCCGCCTTCGCTCTTCTTTTCCTTCTTCTCCTGCGGGATCTCCTGACCGGTCGCTTGGTCGACGACCTTCATGGACAGGCGAACCTTGCCGCGCTCGTCGAAGCCCATCAGCTTCACCCAGACCTTGTCGCCTTCCTTGACGACGTCGGTCGTCTTTGCAACGCGGTCGGCTGCGAGCTGCGAGATATGCACGAGGCCGTCACGCGCACCGAAGAAGTTGACGAAGGCGCCGAAATCGGCGGTCTTGACGACCGTTCCTTCGTAGACGGCGCCGACTTCCGGTTCCGCAACGATCGAATGGATCCACTTGCGGGCTGCCTCGATCTCCTTGCCGGAGGACGAGGCGATCTTGACGGTGCCGTCGTCCTCGATGTTGATCTTGGCGCCGGTCTTTTCCACGATTTCGCGGATGACCTTGCCGCCCGAGCCGATGACTTCGCGGATCTTGTCGACCGGGATGTTCATCACTTCGATGCGTGGAGCGAATTCGCCCAGCTGCCCACGGCTTTCCGTGATGGCGTTGGCCATTTCGTTGAGGATGTGCTTGCGGCCACCCTGCGCCTGGCCGAGTGCGACCTTCATGATCTCTTCGGTGATGCCGGCGATCTTGATGTCCATCTGCAGCGAGGTGATGCCGTCGGCCGTACCCGCCACCTTGAAGTCCATGTCGCCGAGATGGTCCTCGTCGCCGAGAATGTCGGAGAGAACGGCGAAGCGTTCACCTTCGAGGATCAGACCCATGGCGATACCGGCCACCGGCTTTGCGATCGGAACGCCGGCATCCATCAGCGCAAGCGAGGTGCCGCAGACGGTTGCCATGGAGGACGACCCGTTGGATTCGGTGATCTCCGAAACCACGCGCAGCGTGTAGGGGAACTGCTCGGCGGTCGGCAGCATCGGGCGGATGGCGCGCCATGCGAGCTTGCCGTGGCCGATCTCGCGACGACCCGGGGAACCCATGCGGCCCGTCTCACCAACCGAGTAGGGCGGGAAGTTGTAGTGGAGCAGGAAGCGCTCCTTGTACATGCCGGTCAGTGAGTCGACATACTGCTCGTCTTCGCCGGTGCCCAGCGTCGCAACCACGATCGCCTGGGTTTCGCCGCGGGTGAACAGGGCGGAGCCGTGCGTGCGGGGCAGGATACCGACTTCCGAAACGATCGGACGGACGGTTTCCAGGTCACGGCCGTCGATGCGGTTCTTGGTGTCGAGGATGTTCCAACGAACGATCTTTGCCTGCAGGTGCTTGAAGACGGCACCGATGACTTCCGGTGTATACTTCGGCTCCATGCCTTCCGGGAAGAAGTGCGCCTTCACCTTGGCCTTGACGGCGTCGACGGCGGCGTAGCGGTCGGCCTTCTGGGTGATCTTGTAGGCGTCGCGCAGTTCCGCCTCAAAGTGCTGCAGCATTTCGGCTTCAAGTGCCGAGTGATCTTCGGGCTGGAAGTCGCGCGGCTCCTTGGCAGCCACTTCTGCGAGCTTGATGATCGCGTCGATGACCGGCTGGAAGCCCTTATGGCCGAACATGACGGCGCCGAGCATCACATCTTCCGGCAGTTCCTTGGCTTCAGACTCGACCATCAGGACGGCGTCCTGGGTGCCGGCAACGACGAGGTCGAGTGTCGACTCGTCCATCTCGTCGAGATGCGGGTTCAGCACGTATTCGCCATTGATGTAGCCGACGCGCGCGCCGCCGATCGGGCCCATGAAGGGAACGCCGGAAAGCGTCAGGGCTGCCGAGGTGGCAACCATGGAGAGGATGTCGGGGTTGTTTTCCAGATCATGCTGGATGACCGTGACGACGACCTGCGTGTCGTTCTTGTAACCTTCCGGAAAGAGCGGACGGATCGGGCGGTCGATCAGGCGGGAAACGAGGGTCTCGTTCTCCGACGGGCGGCCTTCACGCTTGAAGTAGCCGCCAGGAATCTTGCCGGCGGCATAGGTCTTTTCCTGATAGTTGACGGTCAGCGGGAAGAAGTCCTGGCCCGGCTTCGGCGATTTGGCCGAAACAACGGTCGCAAGAACGACGGTCTCGCCGTAGGTGGCGAGGACGGCACCGTCCGCCTGGCGGGCGATCTTGCCGGTTTCCAGCTTGAGCGGACGTCCGGCCCACTCGATTTCAACAGAATGCGTATCGAACATTATTCGTGTCCTTCGTGGCGCGGCCTCGAAGCGTCCGAGGACGGTACGGCCGGCGCGTGTGGTGACGTGACACGGGCAAGACAACGGGAGGCTTTCGGTCCGGCGGATCATCTCGATCCTGACGAGCCAGGCGATGTGCCTGGCGAAAGCATCCGGCAATCCTGCCCCATGGCAGGTCATCGGTTGATTTGGCGGGTCCGGCCCATCCGGCCTGCCAGTCTGACCCCTTCGGGGCCAGCATTTCCGATCATGCGGAAATAGGCATGGCGGGCGTCTCCTGCGAGGCGCCCGCCATGAAGCGTCTTAGCGGCGGATACCCAGGCTGGCGATCAGCTTGGTGTAGCGGCCTTCGTCCTTCTTCTTGAGGTAGTCAAGAAGCGAGCGGCGGCTGGAAACCATCGCGAGCAGACCACGGCGGGAATGGTTATCCTTCTTGTGGCCCTTGAAGTGTTCGGTCAGGTTGTTGATGCGCTCCGTCAGGATCGCAACCTGGACTTCCGGAGAACCGGTGTCGCCTTCGACGGTGGCGTATTCCTTGATCAGCGCAGCCTTGCGCTCGGCAGTAATCGACATCGGACAGGTCCTTTCTTGGTGAGGATCATGGGGTCGCCTGTGGCCGGGATGTCGTCCAGCCATGGCCGTGAAAGCAAAAGGGATGCCTGTGGCACCCGATGCTGGCGGTGCCTATACTCCATATGCCCCGCAAATGGAAGGGCCCAGCATCATCTCAGCCGAAGACGCGCTTGGGCCGGAACTCACCCTGCCCGATCTCGCCGATCGCAACCAGCCGTCCCCGGGCGGTCGCATAAGCTTCCGGCTCGGCAAGCGGGGCATCACGTCCCCGAACGATCACCGGATTCCCCATCCGCAGGCGATGCGCCTGGTCGTCCGTCACCGCAAGATGCGGAAGGTTGGAGAGTGCCTCGGCAGTATCGATCAAGTGGGCGTCGAGCGCTGCGAGACGTTCCTCCCGGTCCTCGATCTTCTCGAGCGCCACGAGGTCGGCGAGCGGCACCATGCGATCTTCCCCAAACGGTGCGACGAAGGTGCGCCGCAAGCCGGAGATATGGCCGAAGCATCCGAGATCACGGCCGAAGTCGCGTGCCAGCGCCCGTACATAGGTCCCCTTGCCGCACTCGACTTCGAAATGGGCAGTATGCGCATCGGGGCAGCCAATGAGGGTGAGGCGATGGATCTCCACCTCGCGGGAGGGGATTTCAACCACCTCCCCGTCGCGTGCAAGGTCGTAGGCCCGTTCGCCGGCGATCTTGATCGCCGAGAACTGCGGCGGAACCTGGCTGATCGTGCCCGTATAGCGTGGCAACAGGGCGAGGATATCCTCCTCGGTCGGCCGCTTTTCGGACGTGTGGGTGACCTCGCCTTCGAGGTCGTCCGTCAGCCGCTCCTCGCCCCAGGTCACGGTGAACTCGTAGACCTTGCGACCATCCATGACATAGGGAACGGTCTTGGTGGCGTCGCCGAGCGCAATGGGCAGCATCCCCGACGCCAATGGGTCAAGCGTTCCCGCATGACCACACTTCTGGGCATTAAAAAGCCACTTGATCTTGGAGACGGCTTCGGTCGAACCGAAGTCAACGGGCTTGTCGAGGATGAGCCAGCCCGATACCGGGCGGCCCTTGGGCTTGCGAGGCTTTGACATGGATAACTTTTCTTATTCTTCGTCTTCGGAGGCCGGAGCATCGAGGTCGCGCCTCACCTCGGGGGACCGCAACAGCTGGTCGATCTTCTTGTAGTTGTCGAAGCTGGTATCGTCCCGGAACCGTACTTCCGGCATGTATTTCATCTGCCGCAGCTGGCCACCGAGCCGGCCACGGATGAATTTCGCATTGCGGTTCAACGCGTCGATGACCGCCTGGTGATCCGGCAGGCCGAGGGGCGTCACATAGGCGGTGGCGATCTTGAGGTCGGGCGACATCCGCACTTCGGAAACCGAAATCACGGTCTTCTCCAGAAGATCGTCGCGCACCTCGCCCCGCTGCAGCACCTGGGTGATTGCGGCGCGCACCTGCTCACCAACGCGAAGCATGCGCTGGGACGGCGCCGAGGAGGTTGCTTTTGCCATTCTTGTATCTCTTTCGCGCGGCTCTGGCGTCTGGCTCCTGGCCTGTCGCGCCGCGCTTCACGGTTTTCACGGCTCAAATGCATCGTCAGGCCGCAAAGGTCAAGGACTGCGCGTCCGCTCCGCCCTTGACGTGGCGCAAGAAATGTCCAACTACGTCTGCTTCTCCGTGCCGGCAGAAAAGCCGCGCGGATCAGAACCCGGTGCCGGGCCCCTCTGGCGAGAGTACTACGGCGCTCTCGCGATGTCGGTACCGCCTGCAATTAAGCCGGCGGATTTTTTATGTCCATGACACATGTGCTTCTAGCCTGCAGCGATGCCGGAATGGTTTCGGCTGCTCGAGTGCCTTCTTACGCGGCCCTCCAAAAGGAGGCCGGGAAATGAACCAGGCGCAATCCCATACCTCCCTGTTCGGCTATCTGAAGTGGTCGATCATCGTCACCGTTGTCGGCCTTCTTCTTGGCGGCGTGCTTGGATGGCAGACGACGGGGACCGTCAGCGGCATGCTGACCGTCTTCTTCATCTGTGCCGTTCTGGCGGTGCTGGAAATCTCGCTCTCCTTCGACAATGCGATCGTCAACGCCAACAAGCTGAAGGACATGACCCCCGTCTGGCAGCAGCGCTTCCTGACCTGGGGTATCCTGATCGCGGTCTTTGGCATGCGCATCGTCTTCCCGCTGCTGATCGTGGTGATCGCCGCGGGCATCGGACCGATCGATGCAATCGTGCTGGCAGCCGCCCAACCGGACGAATATGCCCGCATCATGCATGACGCGCACCTGCCCATCGCGGCCTTCGGCGGCACCTTCCTGATGATGGTCGGCCTCACCTACTTCTTCAACCACGAGAAAGACATCCACTGGGTGGTGGTGCTGGAGAAGTACATGTCGCGTTACGCGACCATCAAGGGCGTGGAAATCGCCTTCGTGCTGGCGCTGATCCTGATCTTCTCGAACATTCTCGACGGGGAAGCCTCCTACACTTTCCTGACCTCGGCAATCTACGGCCTGATCACCTTTCTGGCCGTAGAACTGCTGGGCGGGCTGCTCGATGCCTCCCAGCGAGCCATGTCTGAAGCGGCAAGGGGCGGCCTCGGCGCCTTCATCTATCTTGAGGTGCTCGACGCCAGCTTCTCGTTCGACGGAGTGATCGGTGCGTTTGCGCTGACGCAGAACCTCTTCATCATCGCGATCGGCCTCGGCATCGGCGCCATGTACGTCCGCTCGATGACCATCATGCTCGTGGAGAAGCAGACGCTCACACACTACCGCTACCTCGAGCATGGCGCGTTCTACGCCATCCTCATTCTTTCGGTGATCATGTATGTGCAGACGCTGTACCACATCCCGGAAGCGATCACCGGTCTCGGCGGCGCAAGCCTCATAGGCCTGTCGCTCTGGTCCTCGATCCGGCACAACCGGCAGGAACGTGTCCGGGATGTGGATTTGGCAAGCGGCGAAATCTGACGGCGAAGGCGTGAAGCAAAGGACCTCCGCCTTTGCTTCACGCAGCTGTGACAACTATTGGTTTGACAGGGCCCGGCGGATTACGGCACTAGAGGTCGCAAGTTCCTCCCAAAGGGCTCGGATGCGTCAGCTGAAGTTGTTTTCCATGTCCCTTGCCTGCCTCATCGCCGCATTGGGGAGCCTTGCCATATTCTCGCAGGAGATCGATGTCCTCCTGCAGCCGCAGCGGACAGAGCCGAGCTTCTTCAATCAGATGGCTTCGCGGCCCCCGCCATACGGCCCGTCGAGCTACTCCAAGAAGATCACGCTTATCGACTGTACCTACGCCTTGCTGAACCTTCGCCGGGTCGAAACACCGGAGAAGGCCGCTGCCGTCGCGCAATCCTGCGAAAGGCTCAGCGACAGCATGACGGCGACCATGCCGACCAATGCACATGCGTGGTACGTAAATGCGCTTGCCCATGCCCGGCTGGGCGAAACGGACGCGTTCCTCGCAAGCTATCGCAAGTCTCGCGAACTTGGGCCGAACGAGCAGTGGCTGGCGGAGAACCGCACACGCCTGGCGGAAGAAATGTACGCGGAACTCGACGAGGAAAGCCGCCGCCTTCATGAGGCCGACCTGACACTGCTGGCGAACAGCCCCCGCGGCACGCGAACGCTCGCAGCGCGCTATGCGAGGAACGAGGAATTCAGGGAACGGATCATCCAGATAGTCGAGCGCCTGCCTCCCGATCGGCAGCGGGCGTTCCTCCAAAACGTGCGCAGCGTGCTGCGCTAGGTTCGGGAGGACTGATCGTGAAGCAACTGTTCCGGCGTCTTCTTCCTACCAGGAACGATCGATCACAAGGACGGCAGAAGCTCTTCTTCGACCAGCGTCCGGAGTTGATCTACGTGATCGGCGATGTCCATGGCTGCATGTCGCTCCTGCGCAAGATGGAAAGGATCATCGCCGCAGATGCCGAGGCGTGTGAAGGAGAGAAGTGGATCGTCCTGCTTGGAGACTATGTCGACCGCGGACCGGAAAGCGCCGCGGTGCTCGACCACCTGCTGGCTCGGCCACCCGCCGGCTTCAGGCGCTTCTGCCTCGCAGGCAATCATGAACAACTCATGCTGTCCTATCTGGGGGCTCCCGATCCCAACCACTTCTGGCTGGGCCTTGGCGGGCATGACACACTTCGCTCCTACGGCCTCTACGAGATGGCAGAGCGATCCACCTCGATGAAGGCACTGCTGGAAAGCCATGTGCCGTCCGAGCATGTCGACTTTCTCCAGACGGCGCCATCGCTGCTAGCCGTCCCCGGCTTCGTTTTCGTCCACGGCGGCATCAGGTCCGGTGTAGCGCTGGAACAGCAGGCCGAGGAGGATCTCCTGTGGCTTCGGCCGTCGCGCGATACCACATCGCCCGCAGACGTCATCGTAGTGCACGGACATACGCCCGTCGATGACGTGGAGATCTTGCCGGGCAGGATTAATGTCGACACCGGAGCTTACGCCAGTGGTCTATTGTCCTGCGTTAGAATTGATCGTAACAACCATATAGTTAAGCTTGCGGCGGGTTAACTAAACCAGGCGAGTGAGCATGGTGCTGTTTTCTCTTTCCTGTATTGATAACGCCTGAAAAGCCATTCGATTCGATGACACATATTCATCGCGCATTCGGGAAAGAGCATGCAAAGCGATATTGATCTCCGTAGCCTCCTCGGCATCGTTCGCCGACAGCTCTGGCTCATCCTCTCGATCGTGGTGGGCCTGACCGCACTGGCGGCCATCATCACCTATTCGCTCGAGCCGCGTTACTCGGCGTCGGCACAGGTCTTCGTCGATACGGCGGCCAAAGGAATTCTAGATGCTGAAGAGCCTACTCGAAACTCGGGCTCCGACAATGCTCGGGTGGATACCGAAGTGGTCATCACCCGCACTGACGAAATCCTCCTTTCCGTCATCAACAGCGAAAATCTCGTGGCCGACGACGAGTTCGGCGTGAAGATCTCCTTGACCGACCGAGCCCTGCAGTTGCTCAGGCTCAAGTCCGCCGCGGCGCCTGCACCGGAGGAGGCCGCGGCCGACGTTCTGGACAATTTTCGCGACTCCGTCAGGGTGAGCCGGCGTGGCATGACCTATGTCATCGATGTCACCGTGACGTCCGAGGACCCGGCAAAGGCAGCGCGGCTCGCCAATGCGGTCGCGAAAGCTTCGATCCAGAAGCAGATGGACACCAAGGTCGCGGCCATCCGGGAGGCGCGCGATCGCGTCCAGCCGGCCCTCGAGCAGGCAAGGCAGACGCTTACATCCACCTCCCGCAGCATCGACACTTTCATTGATCGGAACATCGAACTTCTGCGAGAGCAGGGGTCGCCCAGCGTCGGCATGTTCTACGATGAGCTTACCCGTATCCGGAACCAGCGCGAGCGGGATTTCCAGCGACTTCAGACGCTGGACCAGACCATCCGGCAGAACGATTACGCTTCGCTTTTCCAGAACCTTCAATCCGACGCCGCAAGGGAGTTGCAGCAGCGCCAGGAAGAGCTTGCGGGACAAATCGCGCAGGCGGAAGCCAACGAGGCGATCGAACTGCGTGCTGAACTGCAGCGCGTCACCGAGTCCATTCGCAACGAGGCCGCCCGCGCAATGGATCAGTATCGCGGCCAGCTCGCCACGGCTGAGCAGCAGGAGACGTCGATCCGCTCAAACCTGCTGAACGCCGTCATGGGAAGCAATCTGCCCGACGCTGCTGTCGGGGATCTATACAGCCTTGCCAACCAGGTGCAGAGTGCAAAGAAGAACTTCGACGACCTGTCGATGCAGGCCGGGCGAATGGACATCCTGGCAGCCCTCCAACTCCCCGATAGCGGCGTCATCTCCAATGCTACGCCGCCCCGCGAACCGTCCTATCCGAGGAAGGGCGTGATCCTGCCCCTCGTCTTCATGACGGCGCTTGGCCTAGGCGTCGGCCTCGCATTCGTTCGCGAATACTTTGTGGGCGGATTGACGAGTGAGGACCAGGTGGAGACGGTCCTGCGGCTGCCACTCGTCTCCATCACCCCGCGAGAAGCGGAGGAAACAAATGCGGAGACGGGCGCCCAGACCCTCTCCGACATCATCATCCGATCACCCCTCTCGATGTTCGCGGAGTCGGTGCGACGTATCCGGGTCGCGATCGACCAGCACCTGTTCAAGAAGCAGGGGATCCGCGAGGAGGGCAGCGGTGGCACGGTGATCATGGTCTCCTCTGCGCTTCCCAATGAAGGCAAGTCGACCATGGCGCTTTCGCTGGCGCGGACCTATGCGCTGTCAGGCAAGCGGACGCTGCTCATCGATTGTGATCTTCGAAAGCCCAGCCTGCACCGTCACCTCGGGCTGGAGCCGAGCACCGGCTTCGTCGAGTTTCTTCGGGGTGCCGAAACCGGCGCCTCGCTGCCCAAGCTCACGGTCACGGATCAGCCGACGGGCCTGACCGTGCTGCTGTCCGGGCGACGCAGCAGTTTCCCGACGGACGACCTGTTCATGGGCCCGGAGATTGCACGCCTGATCGCCGTCGCACGCCGCAACTTCGACTACATCATCCTCGACACCCCGCCGGTTGAGCCGGTCGTCGACGGGCTCTACCTCGCGCGGCATGCCGATGTCATCACGTTCATTGTTCGGTGGGCCGTCACGCCTCAGGCCAGCGCCAAACATGCCGTGGCAGCGCTGCGCGAGAGTGCGCCTGAAGGGACTCCCATCCTTGCCGTCCTGAACCAGCAGGAGCGCGCCAAGCTCTTCGGCTACTATTCCTATTCCGACTATTACGTGGACTAGAACTTCTCCAAGTAGGGAAGATCCTCCGGGTGAACCTCCTGGGTCACCCTGTGGATCCGATCGATGGCGCGGTCACGCGAGACCTGCAGATGCCTGCGAAGCGCGTCTGCTGCAGCGGTAACGTGACCGGCCTCCAGCTTCTGGACGATATCGAGATGTTCGGGCAGGAATGGCTCGGCGCCGAACAGTCGCGGCATCCACCGATAAAGGAACCTGTGCGCGATCAGCAAGGCCTGCGGCAGGCTGATCGCCTGCATCATCGGACCGTTTTCGCAGTGGCCAAGCAACGTGACGTGCAGGTCCTCCTCCAGCCGGTCCAGGTCCGGGCCGGTCAGGGTCTCCGCGCTGCTGATCGCGGCTTCCAGCCGTTTCCGGATCTCCGGAAGAAGCTCTGGAGGCAGGCGGGATGCCGCCTTTTCCAGGGCAACCGGCTCGAGCAGCCAGCGTAGCTCGTACAGTTCACCCACATGCTCCGGTGTCATCGCCGGCGCGATCCACCGGGAGCGATCGTCCTTTCGCACCAGGCCCCGCTGTTGCAGCCGCGCGACCACGTCCCGTGCGACGGTACGGCTGACGTCATAGTAACGGGCAAGTTCCGTCTCGTTGACTCGCCACCCGGCGAACGACGTCCGGGCCGCGATCTCGCTCTCTACCTCACCATAGATCCGCTCCCAGGTCGCCAGCTGCGTCAGGCGCATCTCGTCACCCGAGCCAGGGACAGCCGCCCCGTCACGAGGTCTTGTCCTTCGGCTTCGCAACCCGATAACCACGCCCGGACGACTTCAGCAGCAAACCCTCCCGTTCCAGTTCGCAAAGCGCCTGGCGGGCGGGTGCGCGGCTGATGCCGAACTGCTCCGCAAGGCCCGATTCGCTGAGCCGTGTGCCCTCCTCCAGCACGCCCTGCACAATCTGTCCTGCGACGATCTCAAACACCTGCTGGTAAAGGCGGGGGACTGTCCCGGCCACCGCCTTTGCCCCCTGGCCCTGCGAGCCCAACTCGCGCTCCGAAGCCATGTCCCCTCCTCCGGATCGTTCAAGCTGCGGTTGTCTAGGCATCAAGCTTAGCAGCTTGCGCGACGGCCATCAAACGGCAAGCGCTCGCAAACACACGAGCGGGGTTGATAAAATCCGGATCTAATGTATAGTGTACACAAAGTACGTTAGGAGGAGAATACATGGGCGACCGCCTCGCGGGCAAGAATGCTCTCGTGACCGGGGCCGGACAGGGTATCGGCCGGGCGATTGCCATTCGATTTGCTGAGGAGGGAGCGAGCGTCGTGGCGACCAGCCGCAGCATCGCCAAGATGGAAGACCTGCCAGAGATCTCTTCTCGCATCACGATTGCAGAACTCGACGTCACCGACGCTTCGGCGATCCGGGAAGTCTTCGGCGTTGCCGGCCCCCTGGACATCCTCGTCAACTGCGCCGGCTGGGTCCACAATGGTTCGATCCTCGACTGCGACGAGGACGCCTGGCAGAGAAGCCTGGACCAGAACGCGACTGCGGCCTTTCGCACGATCAAGGCGACATTGCCGTCGATGGTCGAGCGTGGCTGTGGGTCGATCATCAACGTTGCCTCCGTGGCATCCAGCATTACCGGCGTCGCCAATCGGGCTGCATACGGTGCAAGCAAGGCCGCGATGATCGGCTTGACCAAGGCCGTGGCGCGCGACGTGATCGCCACCGGCGTTCGCTGCAATGCGCTCTGCCCCGGCACGACGCATTCGCCCTCCCTGCAGGACCGCATCGACGCCAGCGACGACCCCGCGGAAATGCACCGGACATTCATCGCCCGTCAGCCGATGGGCCGATTGGGAACAGTGGAGGAGATGGCGGCGGCCGCGGTCTACCTCGCGAGCGACGAAACCGCATACATGACCGGCCAGCTTCTGGTCATCGATGGAGGCCAGACACTATGAATTCGCCAGTCAGAACGACAGGGAGCGACGTCGTCCATGCCTCCATCGAGGCAACCGACGGCTTCTGCCGGAAGGTGTTTGCCGCGATCGGCGCCGACGAAGCCACGGCGGATGCAGCCACCCGGGCCATGATGCATGGGTCGCGGCTGGGCGTTGACAGCCATGGCGTCAGGCTTCTCGCTCACTACGTGAAGGTCATGGAGGCCGGGCGGGTCAACCGGCGGCCGAATGTCCGGATCGCGCAGTCCTTCGGCGCGGTCGCCTCTCTTGATGCCGATCACGGTCACGGCGCTCTCGGCGCCTATCGCGGAATGGACCATGCCGTCGCTCTTGCCGAACAGTTCGGCGTCGGCGCCGTCTCGATCCGCAACGGCTCGCATTTCGGGCCCGCCGGGGCCTATGCCATGGCGGCTGCGGAACACGGCTATATAGGCCTTGCAGTCTGCAATTCCGACAGTTTCGTCCGTCTTCATGATGGGGCGATGCGCTTCCATGGCACGAATCCCATCGCCTTTGCCGTTCCGGTGGAAAACGACCAGCCATGGCTTCTCGACATGGCGACGAGTGCCATTCCCTACAATCGCGTGCAGCTTTACCGAAGCCTCGGCGTGCAACTGCCGCAGGGTGTTGCATCGGATGAAGCCGGGCGGGATGTCCGGGATCCGGAACAGGTCGAAATGCTCGCGCCGGTCGGGGGCGAATTCGGCTTCAAGGGCGCCGGGCTTGCCGGAGTTGCCGAGATCCTCAGCGCGGTCATCTCCGGGATGGGCCTGAGCTTCGATCTCCTGCCGATGAACGGCCCCGACCTGTCGACGCCCCGCAGTCTTGGCGCCTTCGTGCTGGCACTCAAGCCGGGTGCCTTCGTTGATCGGCCGGTATTCGAAGCCGGCATGAAGCGGTACGTCGAGGTGCTCCGGTCGTCGCCGGCCCGTGAGGGCACCACCGTCATGGCGCCGGGCGATCGCGAATGGAAGGTCGCGGAGGAGCGGCGCCGGACAGGCCTGCCGCTCGATCCTGCGACACGCCAGGCCTTTGCCGAACTTGCCGAAAAACATGGACTGACGCCGCCCTTCGACAGGTGAAGGAGTTTCCGGCAGGCGGACAAGGCCGGCCGGTTCTGCCGGCATCCGGGAGAGGGTGCCGGAACACGACAACAAGTGGAGGAGAGAGCATGAACAGGATAGCCAAGAAACTGCTGCCGCTGCTCGCAGCGACAGGCCTCGCTGCCATCACCACACAGGTGGCAACGGCGCAGGACACTTTCACCTTGCGGTTCAACCACGTCCTTGGACCGAGCGAGCCCTTCCACGAGGGGTTCATGAACTGGGCCAAGAAGATGGAGGAACGCACCAATGGCGGACTGAAGATGGAGGTCTATCACAGCGCCCAGCTGGGTGTCGAAGAAGACATCATCGAGCAGATCCGCCAGGGGGCGAACGTCGGCCAGAACACGGACTCGGCGCGTCTCGGCAACTACGTGCCCAGTATCGCGGTGATGAACGGCCCCTATTTCGTCGATTCGCTGGAGGAGGTCTGGAAGCTCTCGGATTCCCCGACGCTCGCGAAATGGCAGGATGAGCTTGCGAGGCAGCACGGGCTCAAGGTCGTCTGCTTCGACTGGGTCCAGGGTTTCAGGCATTTCTTCACCAACAAGCCGATCAGGAAGCCGGAAGATCTCTCTGGGCTGCGTATCCGCACTCCGCCGGCGCCCATATGGCAGGAGTCGGTCCGTGCACTCGGTGCGGCACCCACCGCCATGGCCTTCGGCGACATGTACCCCGCCCTGCAGCAGCAGGCGATCGATGGCGTGGAACTCGTCTATGCCAACATTCCCGGCGGCCGTTTCTACGAGGTGCTGAAATACGCCAATGAATCGAAGCACATCATGCTGATCAACTTCCAGGTGGTCAGCGCGCAATGGTTCGATCAGCTGCCTGCGGAGTACCAGACGGCGCTGGTCGAGGAATGCAGGGCGGCAGGCCGTGAAACATCGCAAAAGATCGCCGACATGGCTGAAACCATCAAGGCAGACCTGCAATCCAAGGGAATGGAGGTCGTGAGCGACGTCGACATCGAGGCATTCAAGGCGGCAGGCGAGAAGGCATACGAGGTGCTGGGCATTACCGACGCCAAGAATGCCGTTCAGGCCGAACTCGGCCGGTAACGACAGGGAAGCCGGCCACAGGAGACTCCATGCGAACGCTCTACGACATGATCGGAAAAGTCGAGGCAGTGGTGGGCGGCATCCTGCTGATCCTCATGGTCCTGCTAATCTTTTCGGGCGGCCTGGCGCGGCTGGCCGCCCATCCCCTCAACTGGACCATCGATTTCGCGACATGCTTCTTTGCCTGGGCCTGCTTCATCTGTGCCGACATCGCCTGGCGCCGGGACAGTCTCATGTCCATCGACCTTCTGACCGACCGGCTTCCCGCCCATGCACGGCGGGCCCTGACCTACCTCAACTACATGATCCTTCTGGCCTTCCTGGCGTTCGTGATCATCTACGGCACTCAGCTTGCCTGGACGAGCCGTGCCCGCAGTTTCCAGGGCATTCCCTGGATCAGCTATTCGTGGGTGACGGCAAGCCTGCCATCCGGTGCGCTGCTGCTCATGCTGACCACCGTGGTCAAGACCCTCGACCTCCGGAATGGTCGCCGCGTCAACCTATCTGCTGGCTGAGGTGATCGGATGCTTCTCGTCACCATCGCATTCATCGTCCTCATGCTCATCGGCATGCCGGTCGCCTTCGCGATCGGGATCTCCGGGGTCGTCTTCTTCCTGCAGCACCCGGAACTGCCGATCACCATCCCGCTGCAGCAGACGATCTCGACCACCCAGAACTTCGCGCTCCTGGCCATCCCACTGTTCATCATGGCGGGCAACCTGATGAACGCCTCCGGAATCACCGAGAAGCTGCTCGATCTGGCGTCGGTCATTGCCGGTCGCATGAAGGGTGGCTTGGCGCAGATGTCGCTCGCGCTCTCCGCGCTGATGGGAGGCGTCTCGGGATCGGCCATCGCCGATGCCGCTATGCAGAGCCGGATGCTCGGCAACGAGATGATCAACCGGGGCATGTCGAAAGGCTTCACCGCCGGCGTCCTGTCCTTCGGGGCCATCCTGACGCCGATCATCCCTCCGGGCCTCGGCTTCATCATCTACGGCACGATCGGGCAGGTCTCGATTGGTCGGCTGTTCGCGGCCGGCATCGTCCCTGCCTTCCTGCTCTGGGCGGCGCTTGCAATCACAGTCTCGATCGTCGCCAACCGGCGTGGATATCCGGCAGCCCGTACCACGCGCGCCTCCCTTCCGGAGATTGGCAGCGCACTTCGCGGCGGCATATGGGCGATCCTCTTCCCGGTCATCCTGCTCGCAGGGCTGCGTTTCGGAATTTTCACGCCGTCCGAGATCGGGGCCTTCGCCGTCATCTACGCCGTCCTGATCGGCGTGCTCGCCTATCGCAAGCTCAAGACCGAGTCCTTCCGCCAGGCTCTCGAGGGCAGCCTCGCCGATATCGGCGCGGTGATGTTCCTGATCGCACTCTCGGCCATCTTCAGCTACGGCATCGTCCTGGAGCGGGTTCCCGAACTCATCTCCGGTGCCATCCTGTCGGTGACCGACAGCTTCTACGGCGTGCTGACCCTCATCGTGCTGTTCATCATTGCCTGCGGCTTCTTCATCGATGCAACGGTCCTCATCATCATGCTGACGCCGATCTTCCTGCCGCTGGTGCGCAGCCTCGGCGGTGACCCGGTCCATTTCGGCGTCGTCTTCGTCGTCGCCGCAACCATTGGCAACTTCACGCCGCCGGTCGGTGCGGCCATGTATGCCGTCTGCTCGATCCTCAAGGTCCGGATCGGCGACTACACGCGGGAATCTGTGCCCCTTATGATCGCCATTGGCCTTGTCGCCCTGCTGCTGGTGTTCGTTCCGGAGGCCGTTCTCTTCCTGCCAAACATGCTCTTCGCACGCTGATCATGCCAATCCACTGCCAGCTATGCTCCGGACCGCCTGCGGATCAGCCCGAGCATTTAGGTATTCACTTGCAGAATCTGAGCAGGGGCCGGGTTAATACTATGTAAAGTTAGTGGACCTACAGTATTGAGTTTTACTATGGCGTGTGTCATTGATTAGGTCAAGTTGACGAACAGCGCCTGGAACCTTCCATGGTCCGCGACCGTTCTCAACGGCGTTGAAGTTTTTTCGGCTCCCTTGGGAAGCCAGTTAAGGATGTAACAATGAGCGCCTTCTCGAAATCCACGCTTTCATTGTCGGCGGCGGTGCTTGCTCTGTCCCTGAGCCTCTCTGCTCCGGCAATTGCGCAGGTACCTTCGACGCCTGCAGAAGTAACCATCGCAATCGAGGCCGCTGTTGCCCGCGGTGCCTCGGATGACGAGATCGCCGAAATTGTGCGCCTTGCGATCCTCGCCAATCCGGCAGCAGCGGATGATATCCTAGCCGCCGCCCTCGCCGCGGCGCCGGGCTCGGCGGCCGACGAGATTGCTGCCGCAGCCGAGGCGGCAGGTACTGGCGGCACCGCCGCTGGCGGTGGCGGTGGCGGTGGCGGAGCAGGCGGTGGCGAGGGCAGCGACCCTGGCGCAGACGGCATCGCTCCCAATCCGGCCTCCCCGACCTGATCCGACCGGGAAGACAAACGGTACCGATTTGTCAAGGGCCGACTGCTAAATCTCGCGGCCGGCCCTTGCCGGCTGCCATACCTTCGGGTTGCTGGTTGCTACCTTGAGGTAGCGGTATCCCGATTGCCCCCTCAGCACGATCGACTTGCGGATATTGTCCAGGACGTAATCGCCCTTGTCGGTTTTGACGATGAGCACGGCATGCAGTTCCCCGCGGCTGGTGCGTGCCGTCGCGAGGCGAAGCGCTCCTGCGGGAATGCCGGCACGAATGAGACGGCTGCGTTTCGTCAGCGCGAAGTCCTCGCAGTCGCCTGACGTTCCGCCAACGGTCCATCTCTCGGCGCTCTCCGAACGATAGCGGATCGAATTGTTGACGGCGTCGTTCACCCGGCGCAAGAGCGCCGCCGTGCCTGACGTGTAAGCAACCTTGGACGCACCCCCGCCTCGGCATTCCGACTGGTTGCGAATGCAGAAAATCTGATATCCGGCAGGCGCAGCAACGGTCCGCGATGCTTGCGGTTTGGCAGTGCGCGCGGCGCCGAGACTGATTGCTTCTGCAGAGGTTGCCATGGCGGCGAGCGCCGCAAATGCGATTGCGAACTTCCTGAGCATGATGCTTCCTTGCCTGTCTGAGCCGTTCTTTTGTTCTTCAGCCGGCTCATCCGGCGGCAAGGGCATGATGCCATGAGGTCGCGCCTCATCCATGCCGATACTATTAGCCGATGCTCATCTGCATCCGCTTAAGCTGATTGCTAAACTTGTTTCGAAATGGCTCTTTTTGAGCCGGTCGACGCGAGAACTATGCCTCGTCTGCCAGCCGGATCTGCAGCTTGACGTCCGAGGCTTTACCTGCCGCCGCCCGTTCGAAGGCCGCGATGGAGTCCGCGAAGTCGAAGGTCTCGGTAATCAGCGGCTTCAGGTCGACCTTGCCCGATGCAATCACTTCCAGGGCACGGTCGAAGATGTTGGCGTAGCGGAAGACCGTCTCGATCCGCACCTCCTTCGAGATCGCCCCGGCCACGTCGAAGGCGACCTTCTCGACCGGCAGCCCGACCAGCACCACTGCGCCGCCGGGGCGGACAAGATCGAAGAGGCCATCGAAGGCCCGCGGACTGCCGCTTGCTTCGAACACCACGTCGGCACCCCAGCCGCCGGTCGCTTCCGTGATGACCCCGGCAAACGGGCGCTCCCTGATGTTCACCGGCAAGATGCCCGGATACTGCTCTGCGACCGCCAGCTTTTCGCTGCTGAGGTCTGAGATGAACACGCGGGCGCAGCCGGCCGCGAGTGCCGCCAGCGCCACCATGATGCCGATCGGACCGCAGCCGATCACCGCCGCCACGTCTCCCGGCTGAATTCTCGCCCGCGTCGCGGCCTGCATGCCGATCGCAAACGGCTCGACCATGGCGCCTTCCGCAAAGGAGACATTGTCCGGGAGCTTGTAGGTGAAGGCAGCCGGATGGACGGTAAAAGGGGCGAGCACCCCATGTACCGGCGGCGTCGCCCAGAACCGCACGTCCGGGTCGACATTGTAGAGGCCAAGCTTCGAAGCGCGCGAGGAGAGGTTCGGAACACCCGGCTCCATGCAGACGCGATCGCCGATCTTGAGATGCTTCACCGCCCCGCCCACCTCGACCACGGTACCCGCTGCCTCGTGGCCTAGCACCATGGGTTCGCGCAGCACGAAGGGTCCGATCCTTCCGTGCGTATAGTAATGCACGTCGCTGCCGCAGATGCCGACGGTGTGGATGGCGATCTTCACGTCGTCTGGCCCGACCGTTAGCGGAAGGTCGATCTCTCGCAGCGCGAGGATGCCCTTTTCTTCCAGTACGAGTGCCTGCATCAGCTTTCGCTCCCCACGCTGTCGTCTCAGCTTGACCTATTGAATTCGGTAGGGTGTCGTTTCCCGCCGGTCCGGATCAACCGAAATCCTGCGGCGGAACGGCGGCACAGCCCTGCTCGCGCAGTTGACGCGTTCGCAGATGCGACATGAAATACCGATTGGCTCGAAGCTCGACCGCTCGGTGAGGTTCAGATCGTCCGCATAGACGAAAGCCTCCGCGTACGAGACTTCGCAACCGAGCGCCAGGGCGTAGCTCGGTTGCTGGGAGCGGAAGCCTCCGAGCCCCTTGTTTACCTGGATGGCTAGGCAGAGATAGCGCACCCCATCCGGCGTCTCCGCCAGTTGGCGAATGATCCGCCCGGGTGCCTCGAAGGCCTGGTGTGCATTCCAGAGCGGACAGGCCGCTCCGAAGCGAGCGAACTGCAGCTTGGTCGCGCTGTGGCGCTTGGTGATGTTGCCCGCCCGGTCTATGCGGGCGAAGAAGATCGGCACGCCCTTGAGACCCGGCCGCTGCAGCGTCGAGAGACGGTGGCAGACCTGTTCCAGCGACGCCCCGAAACGCGCCGCAAGCAGTTCGATATCATGTCGCAGCTCGCGCGCAGCCCGCAGGAAGGACTGGTAGGGCATGATCAAGGCGCCTGCGAAATAGTTGTGCAGGCCGATGCGACAGACATCCACCGCCTCATCCGTCCGGAATCCTGCGCCCCTTGCGATGGTGTCGATCCTCTCGGCCGCATGCATCTGGGCGATCTGGACTGCGGCCTGGAAGTCACGCGTTTCGGCCGGCGCATAGGGGTTGATGGTCAGTATGCGGCTTTCGGCATCGAAACGGCGCAGCGCATTTTCCGCCATCGGCTGATAAACGACTCGGATGCCATAGGCCCGCTCGAGATGGTCTGCCAGCACCGCATGCCTGCTGCCGTCCCTCAGCCCAAGCTCGCCTGCCAACCGTTCCGCCTCCGTGTCGAGGTCGTGCAGGTAGTTGTCGACGAAGTGGAAGAAGTCGCGCACCTCGTCATAGGGGGTGGTCTCCACGGCAACAGCCCGGCCGAGGCGGTCGTCCATGCTGGCAAGTTGTTCGCTGTTGCGCCTGTAGGCCTGGTGGACGGTGATCAGCGCGTGGGCAAGCCCGGGCGCGTTCTGCGTCACAAGCTTCAGTTCCTGCAGGCTCGGCGCATAATTGTCGAAGAGCGGGTCCGACAGCGCCTCCGCCAGCGCCGAAAGCAGCCGGTCGGATTCACCGGTCGACAATTCCGCAAGGTCGAGCTGGAACTTGTCGGCCAAGGCGAGGAGTACGGCGGCGGACACGGGGCGCTGGTTGTTCTCGATCTGGTTCAGATAGCTGGTCGAGATGCCGATGCGTTCGGCGAATTGGCTTTGCGTCGCATTGCTCGCCGCCCGCAGTTCCCGTACCTTCCGCCCGATGAAGAGCTTGCCAATCGCCATGTTCGCAATTTCGCAGTTTTAATTTTGCGATTTTATAATTTGGCAATTGCACGCGTTCAATGCTTTTCCGCTACGGGCGTAGCAAATAAGGAAGAGCGTATAATCTCGGGAGTTGCGAATGCGTGCAGTGCTGCATGAGTTGGAGAAGCGCCGGTCTGAAGCCAGGCTTGGCGGCGGTGAGAGACGCATTCAGGCGCAGCACGGCAAGGGCAAGCTGACCGCCCGGGAACGGATCGAGGTCCTGCTCGACGAGGGCTCCTTCGAGGAGTTCGACATGTATGTCACCCACCGGGCTGTCGACTTCGGCATGGCCGAGCAGAAGATCGCCGGCGACGGCGTCGTGACCGGCTGGGGCACGATCAACGGTCGACAGGTCTATGTCTTCTCGCAGGATTTCACGGTGCTCGGCGGCTCCCTTTCCGAGACCCATGCTCAAAAGATCTGCAAGATTATGGACATGGCGGTACGCGTCGGCGCCCCCGTCATCGGCCTCAATGATTCAGGCGGTGCGCGCATCCAGGAAGGCGTCGCCTCGCTCGCCGGCTATGCGGAAGTCTTCCGCCGCAATGCCGAGGCCTCCGGCGTCATCCCGCAGATTTCCGTCATCATGGGACCGTGCGCCGGCGGTGCCGTCTATTCGCCGGCGATGACCGACTTCATCTTCATGGTGCGCGATTCATCCTACATGTTTGTCACCGGTCCGGACGTGGTGAAGACCGTCACGAACGAGATCGTTACCGCGGAAGAGCTCGGCGGCGCCGGCACGCATACGAAGAAATCTTCCGTCGCCGATGCCGCCTACGAGAACGACATCGAGGCGCTGGAGGCGACGCGACGGCTCTTTGATTTCCTGCCCCTGAACAACCGCGAGAAGCCGCCGGTGCGGCCCTTCCATGACGATCCGTCGCGGCTCGAGATGCGGCTCGACAGCCTGATCCCCGATAGCGCGGCAAAACCCTATGACATGAAGGAACTGATCGCGGCGATCGCCGACGAGGGCGACTTCTTCGAGATCCAGGAGGCCTTCGCCAAGAACATCGTCACCGGCTTCATTCGGCTGGAGGGCCAGACGGTCGGTGTCGTCGCCAACCAGCCCATGGTGCTTGCCGGCTGCCTCGACATCGATTCCTCCCGCAAGGGCGCCCGTTTCGTGCGCTTCTGCGATGCCTTCTCCATCCCGATCCTGACGCTGGTCGACGTGCCGGGCTTCCTGCCGGGCACCGCGCAGGAATATGGCGGCGTCATCAAGCACGGCGCCAAGCTGCTGTTTGCCTATTCGGAAGCGACCGTACCGATGGTGACCCTCATCACCCGCAAGGCCTATGGCGGCGCCTATGACGTCATGGCGTCCAAGCACATCGGCGCGGACATCAACTATGCCTGGCCGACGGCAGAGATCGCGGTGATGGGCGCCAAGGGTGCGACCGAAATCCTCTACCGCTCGGAGCTTTCTGACGCAGAGAAAATCGCCGCCCGCACGGCGGAATACGAGGAGCGCTTCACCAACCCCTTCGTCGCCGCCGAACGCGGCTTCATCGACGAGGTGATCATGCCGCATTCCTCCCGCCGCCGCATCGCCCGCGCCTTCGCGTCGCTCCGGAACAAGCAGGTGACGACGCACTGGAAGAAGCACGACACGATCCCGCTTTAGAGGGGAGACGCTCCGACAGAAGGGCTGAATAATCTTGAGAGTATCAAAAGCATTGCAGCCCGCGGCGAACTGCAGCGGACCTTCCTATATCCCCGGTGTCACCCACTGACGCTCCCTTCAGAAAAGGATCGATCCCATGACCGACACCGAGAAGTTTCCGCCCGAGAAGAACCTCCCTGCCGGCTATGTCCCGCCGAAGGTCTGGACCTGGGAACCGGGCAATGGCGGCGCGTTTGCCAGCATCAACCGGCCGGTCGCGGGTGCGACGCATGTCAAGGATCTGCCGGTCGGCAAGCACCCGCTGCAGCTCTATTCGCAGGGCACGCCGAACGGGGTCAAGGTCACCATCATGCTGGAGGAACTGCTCGCCGCCGGCCATTCGGACGCCGAATACGATGCCTGGCTGATCCGGATCGGTGATGGCAACCAGTTCGGATCCGGCTTCGTCGAGGTCAATCCGAACTCCAAAATCCCGGCGCTGATGGACCACCGGCCGAAGGACGGCGGCAAGCCTCTGCGGGTCTTCGAATCCGGCTCGATCATGGTTTACCTGGCGGAGAAGTTCGGCGCCTTCCTGCCGACGGAAACGCGGGTACGCACCGAAGCGCTGAACTGGCTGTTCTGGCAGATGGGCTCGGCCCCCTTCCTCGGCGGCGGTTTCGGGCATTTCTACGCCTATGCCCCGATGAAGATCGAATACGCCATCAACCGCTACGCCATGGAGGTGAAGCGGCAGATGGACGTTCTCAACCGCCACCTGGCGGAGAACGAGTACATGGCCGGCAGCACCTACACGATTGCCGACATGGCGATCTGGCCATGGTACGGCCGCCTGGCGCTGAAGGATGCCTATGACGACGCTGGCGATTTCCTCTCGGTTGACGAGTACGAGCACGTTCAGCGCTGGACGAAGCAGGTCGGCGAGCGCACCGGCGTGAAACGCGGCTTCATGGTCAACCGCACCTCCGGTGATCCATCAAGCCAGCTGCTCGAGCGCCACGACGCCTCGGACTTCGAGACGAAGACCCAGGACAAGTTCGGCGGCGACCCCGCAGCCAAGGTCTGAAGGAGACGAGGATGGCAAACCTGCCCGACATGACCAAGCACCGAGGCTTTCCCTCCGGCATGCCGGGCACCGGCGTCCAGTTCACCATCCGCCGGGCCAATCCGAAGGGCGTGACGCCGATCAAGGCGCTGCCCCGCCACGGCAGGCCCGGCACTAAGGAGCACCGGATCGACGCGGCCTTCCTGCATGCCCTTTGGCATCACTTCGGCGACGAACCCTTCGAGCGCGGCAATCTCGACGCCGCGCGCATCAACCTCCTGTTCGGACGCGAGATCGTTCCCGCCGAAAAGGATTTCGACCCTACCTCCTACGAGGCCCTGCTGATGATCAACGAGAAGGTCGCGCGGCAGAGTTTCCCGGAGTCCTTTGAAGACGTTTTCGAGGTGTGACGGTGACGATCCGGAAAATTCTCATAGCCAACCGCGGCGAGATCGCCTGCCGCGTCATCCGAACCGCGAAGAAGATGGGGATCGCCACCGTCGCGGTCTATTCCGATGCCGACCGCGACGCGCTGCATGTGCGCCAGGCGGACGAGGCGGTGCATATCGGCCCCGCGCCCTCGTCCCAGTCCTATATCGTCATCGACAAGATCCTCGACGCAATCCGCCAGACGGGTGCCGATGCAGTCCATCCGGGCTACGGCTTCCTGTCGGAAAACCCGGCCTTTGCCGAGGCGCTGGAGAAGGAAGGCGTCACCTTCATCGGACCGCCGGTCAATGCCATCCAGGCAATGGGCGACAAGATCACGTCGAAGAAGCTCGCGGCGGAAGCCGGCGTCTCCACCGTGCCGGGCCACATGGGCCTGATCGAGGATGCCGAGGAGGCAGTGCGGATCTCCGCCTCGATCGGCTATCCGGTGATGATCAAGGCTTCGGCCGGCGGCGGCGGCAAGGGCATGCGGATCGCCTGGAACGATGCGGAGGCACGTGAGGGCTTCCAATCGTCGAAGAACGAGGCGAAGAGTTCCTTCGGCGACGACCGCATCTTCATCGAGAAGTTCGTCACCGAGCCGCGCCACATCGAGATCCAGGTGCTCGGCGACAAGCATGGCAACGTCCTCTATCTCGGCGAGCGCGAATGCTCCATCCAGCGCCGCAACCAGAAGGTCATCGAGGAGGCCCCCTCGCCCTTCCTCGACGAGGCGACCCGCCGCGCCATGGGCGAACAGGCCGTCGCGCTTGCGAAAGCCGTGGGTTACCATTCCGCCGGAACGGTAGAGTTCATTGTCGACGGAAACCGCAATTTCTACTTCCTCGAGATGAACACCCGATTGCAGGTGGAGCACCCTGTCACGGAGCTCGTCACCGGCATCGACCTGGTGGAGCAGATGATCCGCGTCGCCGCCGGCGAGAAGCTCTCCTTCGGGCAGGAGGACGTGAAGCTCAACGGCTGGGCGGTCGAAAGCCGGCTCTACGCGGAAGATCCCTATCGGAACTTCCTGCCCTCGATCGGCCGGCTCACCCGCTACCGCCCGCCGGCGGAGGGCATGCAGTGGGATGGGACGGTGGTGCGCAACGATACCGGCGTCTTCGAGGGCGGCGAAATCTCCATGTATTACGACCCGATGATCGCCAAGCTCTGCACCTGGGCGCCCAGCCGGCTCGAGGCGGTGGGCGCCATGAGCGATGCACTGGACGATTTCGAGGTTGAAGGCATCGGCCACAATCTGCCCTTCCTGTCTGCCGTGATGGAACATCCGCGCTTTCGCGAGGGCCGGCTCACCACAGCCTTCATCGCCGAGGAATTTCCGGAAGGCTTCTCGGGCGTCACGCCTGACGCGGATTCGGCGCGCAAGCTTGCGACGATCGCTGCCTACCTCAACCAGATGCTGCAGGAACGGGCGGTGCAGATAACAGGCACGATCGGCAATCACCGTCGTGTCGTCGGGCGAGACTGGGTCGTGACCCTGGCGCAGCGCGACTATCCGTTGACGGTTGATATGTCGGCAGATGGCACCATCGCGCGCTTCGCCGACGGTGCGACCGCCTCCATTACCGGTGGCTGGGTTCCCGGTCAGTCCCATGCCCGCTTCCACGTCGACGGCGTAACGCTTGGCGTCAAGGTCGATCTTGTCGGCACGGCGATCAGGCTCCGCTGGCGCGGCATTGATGTGACCGCGCGCGTCCGCAGCCCGCGCGTCGCCGAACTTGCCCGCCTGATGCCGGTCAAGCTGCCGCCGGATACGTCCAGCATGCTGCTCTGCCCCATGCCGGGCGTCATCACGTCGATCGTGGTGAAGCAGGGCGATACCGTCGAGGCCGGCCAGACGCTGGCCAGCGTCGAGGCCATGAAGATGGAAAACGTCCTGAAGGCCGAGCGCCGGGGCGTGGTCAAGCACATCGCCGCCAGCGCCGGGCAGAGCCTTGCGGTGGACGAACTGATCATGGAGTTCGAATAGAACTGAAAGAGGGGAAGACTTCCCGTAGCGGGTCCAGAAAAATCAGCAGCTTGAGAATAATCAAGGCGCCGATTGTCCCCGTCGCGCGAAAGTGATGCAGACTAAGCCCGTCCCGCCGCGGATACACCAGGAGGCGTCCTGGCGAGGTGGGGCCGGCGCTGGTGGTGGAGGGACGACGTGCACCTTCACCATCGGGGTCCGCGGAAAATGGTCTCCCTCCGGCGACACGGGGGAAGCGGGATGGTTTCGGACCGGCCACCTGCTTCTGATGCCCGAAAGTGCGCGCCGGGCGTGCCTGTGCGGCACACAGGGGGGTCGATGGGGATGGTGTCGCCGGATCTTCGGGTCCGACGCGAAGCCCGGAGGAAACTCCGGGTCCCGGGAAACCGGCGGAAACCACCTCCCCGTCCGACCTAGGCAGAGAGACCGGAGTCGCGGGCACAAACCGCCGAACGGGGGCGCTGAGAGGTGCCACATAAATTTAACTTACGAGGCAGCTTCCAGCGCCCCGTCCGAACACTAGCTTTAAGCCACGGCGGAGATCTCCGCGCGTGAATACCGGCGTATGAGGGAGATCCGATGTCCGAGAAGACCCTGAAGGATTGGGAAGAGCTGGCGGAAAAGGAGCTGAAGGCGTCGCCAAAGACGCTGGTCTGGGAAACCCCGGAAGACATCGACGTCAAGCCGCTCTACACGGCGCAGGATCTGGAAGGGGTCAACCACCTCGACAGCCTGCCGGGTTTCAAGCCCTTCGTGCGTGGCCCGCGGGCCACCATGTATGCCGGCCGCCCCTGGACGATCCGCCAATATGCCGGCTTCTCCACCGCGGAAGCGTCCAACGCCTTCTACCGCCGAAACCTCGCGGCCGGCCAGAAGGGCCTGTCCGTTGCCTTCGATCTTGCCACCCACCGCGGCTACGACAGCGATCATCCGCGCGTAGAGGGCGACGTCGGCAAGGCGGGTGTCGCAATCGATTCCGTCGAGGACATGAAGATCCTCTTCGACGGCATTCCGCTGAAGGAGATGTCTGTCTCCATGACGATGAACGGCGCGGTGATCCCGATCCTCGCTTCCTTCATCGTCGCCGGCGAGGAACAAGGTTGCTCGCGCGCCGAGCTCTCCGGCACGATCCAGAACGACATCCTCAAGGAGTTCATGGTCCGCAACACCTACATCTATCCGCCGGAGCCCTCCATGCGGATCGTCGCGGACATCATCGAGTTCACGGCGAAGGAGATGCCGCGCTTCAACTCGATCTCGATCTCCGGCTACCACATGCAGGAAGCGGGTGCGACGCTGGTACAGGAACTCGCCTTCACGCTTGCCGACGGACGCGAATACGTCCGGGCAGCATTGGCCAAGGGGCTCAATGTCGACGATTTCGCCGGCCGTCTCTCGTTCTTCTTCGCGATCGGCATGAACTTCTTCATGGAAATCGCCAAGCTGCGCGCTGCGCGCCTGCTCTGGTCGTCGATGATGGAGGAGTTCAAGCCGCAGAAGCCGGGCTCGCTGATGCTGCGCACCCACTGCCAGACATCCGGCGTCTCGCTGCAGGAGCAGGATCCGTATAACAACGTCATCCGCACCGCCTACGAAGCGCTGTCGGCCGCGCTCGGCGGCACGCAGTCGCTACACACCAACGCGCTCGACGAGGCCATGGCGCTGCCGACGGATTTCTCCGCCCGCATTGCCCGCAACACGCAGCTTATCCTGCAGCACGAAACCGGTATCACCAAGGTCGTCGATCCGCTCGCCGGCTCCTACTACATCGAGAGCCTCACCAATGAACTGGCGGAAAAGGCCTGGGCGCTGATCGAGGAGGTGGAAAAGCTCGGCGGCATGACCAAGGCAGTGGCGGATGGATTGCCGAAGCGGCTGATCGAGCAAGCGGCCACGAAGCGTCAGGCCAGGGTCGATCGCGGCGAGGAGATCATCGTCGGCGTCAACAAGTACCGGCTGGAAAACGAGGAGGAGATCGACATCTTGGCGATCGACAACACCGCCGTACGCGCCGCCCAGATCAAGCGGCTGGAGCAGGTACGGCGGCAGCGCGATCCGAAGCGCGTGGAGGAGACGATCGCTACGCTTTCTGAAGTCGCTCGTTCGGGCCAGGGCAACCTGCTTGCGGCCGCCGTCGAAGCGGCGCGGGCGCGGGCCACCGTGGGGGAAATCTCGGACGCCATGCGGCAAGCCTTCGGCGATCACGCGGCCGTCCCGGAAGTGGTCGGCGACATCTACGGCGCGGCTTACGAGGACGATCCGGAGTACAGGGCGCTTGTCTCGCGCCTCTCCGGCTATGCCCAATCCTCCGGAAAGCCAAGGGTCATGGTCGCCAAGCTCGGCCAGGACGGCCATGATCGCGGCGCCAAGGTCATCGCCTCGGCCTTCGGCGATATCGGCTTCGAGGTGCTGGCTGGGCCGCTGTTCCAGACGCCCGAGGAAGCCGCCGATCTTGCGGTTGCCAAGAAGGTCCAGGTGGTCGGCATGTCGTCGCTCGCCGCCGGTCATCGCACGCTCGCACCGCAACTGGTCGAGGCGCTGAAGGCGAAGGGGGCGGAGAACGTCATCGTCGTGGTCGGTGGCGTCGTGCCGCGGCAGGACTATGACTATCTTCTGGACCACGGCGTGGCCGCAGTTTTCGGCCCCGGCACCAACGTGCTGGACGCCGCCAACAAGGTGCTCGACCTCTTGGAAGGCAAGCGCCGCAACATCTGATGCCGGCAAAGCGGCGGGCTCAACTCGGGAACCGCCGAGCCTAGCGATCGCGGTAGGGTCGTCTCCGCTTGTAGTCGCGGTAGCCATCCTCGTCGGATGAGCCGCCGGCCTGCAGCCGGTCGAGAACCTGCAGCAGCAGATCGGCGCAATCCTGGGCGGGCTCGCCGTCGGGGCAGCGGAAGGAAATCTTCATCCGGCCGTCCTCGATCCTGTAGTGCGCGCCCCGGTCCCGCCGGTGCTCCCCGCCCATATGCCGGTCGTGGCCTCGGTCGGGATGAGGCATCTGCGCCTCCGGCGGCGTCGGTCGAGATTCGCGGCCGCCGATATCCTTGATGGATTACGCCGAAACAAGGCTCGGCAACGATAGCGCAGCGGCGGCCACAGCGATCGCAAGCAGCGGCTTCATGGGTAGCACTCCCGTTCTTCACCGGAAGAACAGCAAGGTTAACGGATTGTTCCGGAGAGCACGCTCAGCCGGCATCCACCAACGCGCCAACGTGATCGGCGATGGCGAGACAGGAGGTGAGCCCGGGTGATTCTATGCCGAAGAGGTTGACGAGCCCCGGCACGCCATGCGCCTTTGGCCCCTGGATGACGAAGTCCTGGGAGGCAATCTCCGGCGGGACGATCTTCGGGCGGATTCCGGAATAGGCGGGAATCAGCGATCCGTCGGCAAGACCCGGATAGTAGCGGCGAATGCCCCGGTAGAAGCTCTTTGCCCTTGTCGGATCGACTTCATAGTTGAGATCGTCCACCCATTCGACATCGGGGCCAAAACGGGCGTGGCCGGCAAGGTCGAGCGTCAGATGGATGCCGAGCCCGCCCTTCACCGGCACCGGATAGATCAGCCGCGAGAAGGGGGTGCAACCGGTCATCGAGAAGTAGCTGCCCTTGGCGAAATAGGCCCGCGGCACCCGCTCCTGCGGCATGCCGGCAATCGAACGCGCCAGCAGAGGAGCGCCATGACCCGCCGCGTTGACCAGCAGCCGGCAGCGCAGCGCCATCGGCTCGTTGCCACCGACCTCGATCTCGATTCCGGCCTCCGTCACGCGCCCTCCGAGAACGGGCGACCGCAGGGCAAGCAGTGCCCCGGCATTCTCCGCATCACCGAGCAGCGAGGTCATCAGTGCATGGCTGTCGATGATACCGGTCGAAGGCGAAAGCAGCGCACCTGTGGCCGACAGCGCCGGCTCAAGCTCCAATGCCTCCGCTGCGGAAATCTGTCTAAGATCGTCCACGCTGTTCGCTGCCGCCCGGGCTGCGATAGACGGCAGCACTGCGAGTTCTTCGGCGGAAGTGGCGACGATCAGCTTTCCGCACTGGCGATGCGGCAGGCCGCGCTCCCCACAATAGCGATAGAGGGCATGCTTGCCTGCGACGCACAGTCGCGCCATCAGGCTGTCCGCGGGATAGTAGATGCCGGCGTGGATGACCTCGCTGTTGCGGGACGATGTGCCGGTACCGATCGCCGGTTCAGCCTCGAGGATCATCACATCGCGTCCGGAAAGCGCCAGCGTCCGGGCAATTGCCAGCCCGACGACGCCCGCCCCGACCACCACGCAATCCACTTCCTCCACGTCGCCCTCTCCAATGCTATGCTGCTTCAGAGTGATAGCCGAAGGAAGGATCGTCGACAAAGCCCCACCTGCGGATTCGTCCCGCAGTCGCGGTTGCGTCTTAAGTCTACTTGAAGGAGGGATGATTCCGGCGGAGTCTGGTGACGGGAGCAGCCGGTTTGAGCCGGACGAGCAGGAACTATGGTCGGGACGACAGACGGGATGGAGGCAATGGCTTGACGCCACGAACTTCCGGTGAGGCGGCAGCCGGTGCGAGCGCTCCGCTGATCGCCCTCGACACCGTCGTCCTCGATACCGAAACCACCGGGCTCGACGTCCGCCAGGATCGCATCATCCAGATCGGCGCGGTGCGCATGCATGGCGCCGATATCCTGGAAAGCGAGGTCTTCGACGTCATCGTCAATCCGGGGATCCCGATCCCGCCGGCTTCCAGCCGCGTGCACGGCCTTTCGGATGCCGACGTTGCGGGGCGGCCCAATGTTGCCGAGGTTCTGGACGGGCTCAGGGACTTCATCGGCAATCGTGTCGTCATCGGTCACTCCATCAACTTCGATCTCGCGATGCTGCGCAACGAGGCGCATCGCCACGGGGTGCACTGGAAGGAACCCCGCTGGCTCGACGTCGCCTTGATGTCGGTGGCGATCACGCCGGGGCTCGTCAGCCCGTCGCTCGACAATCTGGCGCTCACCCATGGCGTGCAGATCGAGGGGCGGCATACGGCGCTGGGCGACGCCCTTGCGACGGCCGGTGTCTATGCCGGAATGCAGCCACGCCTCCTCGGCAAGGGCATCCGCACCCTTGGCGAAGCGGAGAACCTCGGACGTTCTGCAACGACGCTCGTCGAGCAGCAGCAGGGCGTCGGCTGGTTCGAGCGCCCGGCCGGCAAGCCGGATTTCGTCCACACCGCAATCGAGGTCGGCAGCCAGCGGGCGATAGACAGCTTCCTTTACCGGCAGCGGCTGGAAGACGTGATGAGCAGTCCACCGATCACCGTGGATGCCGGCGCCTCCCTGTACGAGGCCGCCCGCCTGATGGCCGACAAGGGCATAGGCTGCGTCATCGTCAGGCAGGCCGATGGGCCGCATGGGATCCTGACCGAGCGGGATGTCCTGCGGGTCTTGGCGGACAAGGGTCCGGAGGCCGGGGCGACGCTTGTCGGCACGATCATGACCTCGCCCGTCATCACCGCCCAGGGGGACACCTTCCTCTACCGTGCGCTTGGCCTGATGGCCCGCCGAAACCTTCGCTATCTCGGCGTTCGCGACGAACATGGTGATCTTGCCGGCGTCTTCACCTTGCGCACGCTCCTGCGGGAGCGGGCGCTGTCGACGCTGACGGTGGGCGACCAGATCGCCACCGCGACGAGGCCACGCGAGCTTGCCCGGGTCCAGTCCGCCTTGCCTTCCCTCGCCTCGGGACTGATCTCTGATGGCCTCAATGCGCAGGCGGTGGGGGCGGTGATTGCTGCCGAAGGCCGGGCCATGACGGCACGCGCGGCGGAGATCGCCGAAGGGGAACTGCTTGCCGCCGGCCACGGTCCGCCCCCGGCGGAGTACGCCCTGCTCGTCCTTGGCTCGGCCGGTCGCGGCGAAAGCCTGCTGGCGGCGGATCAGGACAATGCGCTCGTGATCGACGACGACTACCACGGCGACCTCGACTCCGAGGAGGATTGGTTCAGCCGCTTTTCCACCCGTGTCAACGAGATCCTCGACCGCGCCGGTGTCCACTACTGTCGCGGCGGCGTGATGGCGAAGAACCGTCCGTGGCGCCGTACCCATGCGGACTGGCTTCGGCAGGCTCGGATCTGGGCGAGCGAACCCTCGCGGCAGGGCCTGGCGAATGTCGACATCTTCTTTGATCTTGCGCCTGCCTATGTCTCGTCGGCGAAGGCAACCCGGTTGGCGGACAGTCTTCGTCTGGAGTCCGCCCATGTCGCACGGCACTCGCCCGACCTGCTGCGGATGCTCGGCGAGGACGCCGCGGCACGCTACAGCCAGCTCGGCATGTTCGGCCGCATCCGAAAGGACAATGGTGGGCGCGTCGACCTCAAGAACGGCGCCCTTCTGCCGCTCGTCTCCGGTGCACGCGTCGTCGCCCTGCGTCACGGCACCTTCGCCCATACCACTCCGGAACGCCTGCGGCAGGCCGCGGCGGTCGCCGGGCGCTCGCAGGCCGATGCGGCCTTGCTTGCCGACATGCACGGCTTCCTGATGCGCCTGATCCTGACCCAACAGATCGCCGATATCGAGGCCGGGCTGAAGCCAGGAGGCACGGTGGACGTTTCCAGGCTCAGCCAGCGGGACATGGACCGGCTGCGCGATGCGCTCCAGCATGTCGCCCTTGTTCGCAATGTCGTGCGGGACCTCCTGCAGGTGCCTTGAGTGGTCGACTGTGCCGCTCAGGCGAGCTTGAGGACGCTGTCGATGACCTCGCGGCCGCCGACCACGCCGCTGAACTCCTGCCAGACGGCTTCGGCAGTCTTCCGCCAATCCTCCGGTCGTTCAGGCTGGAGCACCTGCGTTCCCTGCGAGACAGCTAGGTCGAGTGAGGCCTTTTCGTCTGCCGCCATCCAGCCATTGAAAACTTCGCTCGCCTCTGCGGATATTTCCGCAAGCACCCGCTGCTCCTCTTCCTCGAGGCGATCCCAGAAGTTCGCCGCGTAGAAGATCACCCCTGCGGAGCGGATATGCGCCGTCCGGGTCAGGTAGGGAACGACCTCATGCAGCTTCAGGCCTGCATAGGCGGAAATGGTCAGGTCCATAGCCTCGGCAACGCCGGTGGAGAGGGCGTTGTAGGTCTCGGTGATCGGGATGCCGACGGGGATCGCACCGAAGCGGCTCCAGAGGCTCGTGTGGAGGCGGCTCTGGATCACCCGCATCGTCTTGCCCTGCATCTGCTCCGGCAGCGTGATCGGCTCCTTGGCGAGCAGGTGACGGGCGCCATAGTCGATGAAGCCGCTGGCCACGAATCCGTGGCTCGCGAGCCGGCGGACGAGATCGCTGCCGACGTCGCTCCTGACGACGCGGCGCAGGTGAGCGGCGTCACTGTATAGGAACGGCAAGTCGAGTATCTGCAACTCCGGCACCCATGCGGTGAGGGTCGAGACGGTGCAGAGGCTCGCCTGGATAGAGCCGAGAAGTGCGCCATCCGCGACCTCCTTCTCGCCGCCCAGAGCGCCATTGGCGACGATCCGGAAGCGGAAATGTCTGGGAAGCCGCTCCTCCGCCCTTTCAGCGATCCAGCGCCAGATACGGGTTTCGGGCTTCTCTTCCCCCAGCAGTGAGGCGACCGTGATGACGCGTGTGCTGGCAGCGGCCGATCGAAGGAAGACAGGGGATGCGAAGGCGGGAGCCAGACCGGCTGCGGCGAGAAGCTTGCGGCGCGTGAACGAAATCATCGGATATCCTTTTAGAAAAACAGTGCCAGAAGACAGAGGACGAGAAGGGCGCAGAGCAGCGCGACGAGATAAGGAATGACCGCCCTGAAAAGGGCCGCCACGGGAACACCTGTCGTACCGTTGACCACGAAGACGAGCATGCCGACCGGCGGTGTCAGGCCTCCCAGCATCAAGTTGACCACGGCGATCACCCCGAACAGGACGGGGTCGATGCCTGCGCCCACGGCGACCGGCAGCAGGATCGGGCCGAGAAGAAGGATCGCGGCGCCCGTATCGAGGACGAGACCGGCGGCTAGCAGGACGAGATTGCAGAGCAGGAGAACCTGCCACGGGGCCCCGGCGAGCGACCCGGTGAGATCGAGGATCGCCCCGGCCACACCATCCACAGCGAGGAGGAAAGCGAAAGGCGCGGCGGTCCCAATGAGGAGCCCGATTGCGGCCGCCTCCACGCCAGCTTGCCGGAAGACGGAAGCGAGGCCTTCGCCAGTGCGCCGGCCTGCAAGCGCGAGCAGCAGCGCATAACCGGCTGCGACCGCTGCGGCCTCGGTCGGGGTGACGATGCCGAAGCGGATGCCGCCGAGGACCACGACCACCAGTCCCAATGCCGGCACGGCAGCCAACAGGGCGCGGGATCGCTCCGCGCCGGTTGCCCGGACGCTTCGGTTGCTGTCGCCGTTCGCGAGACGGATCGCTACCGCCAGACAGGCCGCCATGAGAAGCCCGGCATAGGCGCCGCCTATCAACAATCGTCCGGCCGAAAGATCCGTCGCGGCAGCGAGCAAGAGAAAGGCGATCGAGGGCGGGATGACATTGTCGAGCACAGAGGTGGCCGCGATGATCGCCGCGGAGCGTTCCGGGGGGTAACCGTGACGGACGAGATGCGGGTGGAAGGTGGATGCGCCGAATGCGGCGTTCGCGACCGAAGAGCCGGATGCCCCAGAGAAGAAGACGCTGGTCAGAAGCGCAGTCTGCGCCAGACCGGCCCTCCTGTGGCCGACGAGCGATTGCGCCAGTCGCACGAGGCGCTCTCCGGCTCCGGAAAGCGTAAGCATGCCGCCGCAGAGCAGGAAGAAGGGAATGGCGAGCAGCAGGAAGCGCGACATGCCGGATGCCGCAGTGGAGACGATGGCGGGCTCCGACAAGCCGCTTCCAGAGGGGATCGCGACCATTACCCCGGCCAGCATGCAATGGGCGAGCGGGGCGCCGAGCAGGAGCGCCGCACCCGCGGCAAGTGCGGCAACGGCGCTTGGCAGCATGCTTGAGCCGAGATCCGCCTGCGGCAGGAGAAGCGCAAGTGCTGCACCCGCAGCCACGGACACGGTGCCAAGGAAGCCACTGCCCTCGCCGATGCGAACCAGCAGCAGCATTGCAATGAGGAGCGCTCCGCCTGCAGCGAGGAACCAGAAGCGCACATGGTCCGGGAGGCCGAGAGCGGGCGAAACGGAACGGAGCGCCGCTGCAGCCTCGGCACCGCCCGTGAGGAGAAGACAGCCTGCCGCCGCACTCGTCCCGTCGGCGCAAAGGCCAGCAATCCGGCGCCCCTCGTGCGGCAGCAGCCGGGTCAGGATGTCGAGCCTCAGCGAAAATGGCCCCTGCAGGCTGAGCGGCAGGCCGAGACAGATGAGCGCCAGGAAGAGCCACAGCGCTGCCTCCTCGGTGCCTGCGAAACCGGTCCTGGCACCATAGCGGAGGCCGACGGTTACGAGGACGAGCAGGAGAAGCAGCGCGAGGAGCAGACCGGCCCCTGCCGACAGCACATGCTCGACGCGCAGCGCCATCCGGGCCGCATGGATGGAGGCCTGCGACCGGGGGACGGGATGAGGCCCCGACGACACCGATACTTCCTGCCTGCTCTCGCTGCAGCCGGAGACCATTTCAATCATCCGCCGATTTCGACCGCAAGGTCTTCGACGGCCGGCGCCTTATCGATCAGCCCGCTCTCCGCCAGGAACGCGCCGAAACGCTCGTAACGGCCTCTGTCCAGCGCAGCCGGACGCTTGGCAAAGCGCGGAAGGGTGTCGCGGAAAGCCTGGCGGTTGAGTTCGTCGTCGAGATCGGGATATGCCGCGAAGAACAGCGACCATGCTTCATCCGGATGATTGGTCAGGAAGATGCTGGCCTCCTCCACCGCCCGGAGGAATCGCCCCAGGCGATCATCGCTGGAGAGCTCCTTGTGGGCGATGAAGATCAACTCGTCGTAAACCGGCACGCCATGCTCCTCGGGAAAGAACGAGCGCGCCTCGCCTCCAGCGAGCCGGATCTGGGTCAGTTCGAAGTTTCGGAATCCGCCGACCGTCGCGTCGACCTGTCCCCCGAGCAGCGACGAGGTCAGCGCGAAGTTGACGTTGACGAGTTCCACCTCGTCGAGAGCCACGCCTTCGGCGGCGAGCATGCGCTTCAGCATGGCATCCTCGAAGCCGGAGACAGAGAAGCCGATCTTCCTGCCCTTGAGGTCCGCAAGCGTCTTGATGGGCCCATCCGCGAGCACCGTCACCGTGTTCAGCGGCGTCTCCACCAGCGTGCCGAAGCGGACGAGCGGCAGACCGGCCGCGTGGTCCAGATAGAGGTTCGGCTGATAGTGGACTCCGACATCCGCCTGTCTTGCCGCAACCAGTCGCGGCACGGAGGACGGATCGGCAGGCGGGATCAGTTCCACATCAAGGCCTGCCGCTTCGAACAATCCCTTCTGCTGCGCGACAATCATGGGGGCGTGGTCCGGGTTGACGAACCACTCCAGCATGACCGTCAGGCGATCGGCGGCGTGGGACGGTACCGGCCAGGCAAGCATGGCAGCGACGGCCCAGGAAAGAAAACGTATTCTCATGAATGTTTCTCCGGCTAACTATCTTGGATTGGTGTGGTGGACTTCCGGCGCCCATGGGGTGATGCGGGCTGTCGCGACATCGACCGCAAGCCGCAGCACAAGGGTGAGCAGGGCAAGAAGGACCATGGCGGCGAAGACGATGTCGGTCTGCATGCGGGCATTCGCCTGCACCATGACGAAGCCCAGCCCGGCCGACGCCCCGACCCATTCGCCGACCACGGCGCCGATCGGCGCAAGGGGAGCGGCAACGCGGAGGCCCGATATCAGGCCCGGCAGAGCCAGGGGCGCGCGGATGTAGCGAAGGGTCTGCCAATGGGTCGCCGGGGTCAGCGCAACGGCATCGAGGATCGCAGGTTCGGTCCGGCGGAGGCCATCAGCAAAGGCGGAGGCGACCGGGAAGAAGATGATGATCGTCGCCATGACGGCCTTGGAGGCGATCCCGAATCCGAACCACAACACAAGAATCGGCGCCAGCACGAAAACCGGCAGCCCCTGCAGCACCAGGACGGCCGGCCAGATCAGCCGGCCGGCACGGGGGAAGGCGGCAGCGGCAAGCGCCGCGAGCGCACCCAGAACAGCGCCACAGCCGAGCCCGATCGCGATCTCGGCGATGGTGACCAGGCTGTTGCGAAGCAGGAAACCGCCTTGCCGGACGAACGCGGCAAGGACATCCGCCGGCGGCGGCAGGATATAGGCCGGGGGATGGAAGAGCCATATGCCGGCCTGCCAGAGCACCAGCAGCCCGACGAGTCCCATCCCCATGTGGCGGGGTGGCATGGCTCGACCTAACGCATGGATGAGGCCGCTGGCGGGCGTCTTGTCCGAGGGCTAGGTCTTGAAGTGCATGGCATGGTTCGATCTCCCGACGTCAATCACGGAGATCCAGGCAAAGCGGAGAAGAGAATTGGCGCCGAAAAGGCCGTTTCCGTTCCTACGCCGGTATGACCCGGATCAGGTTCAAGGGTCCGGCTCACCGCCATCTCAGCACCGTTACGATGCCCCCCTCGGAATACCGCCATGTTTCATGAACCATGCGGACATGTCAATCCGGGTCCAAAGCCGACGCTCAGGCGGGCCGACTTTATTATGCCTCCATGCCACGGAGGTCGGCAGGCCCGCACTCGAAGGTCGGGCCCGCCTTCGCGGACAGCCTTACGCTGTTCCCCAGATCGTCTGGGCGGTCTTCACGACGAGCTCGAGCTTGCGCCGCTGGTCTTCCTCGGTGATCGCATTGCCGTGCTCGGTCGATGCGAAGCCGCACTGCGGGGCAATTCCCAGCTGATCCATGTCCACGTACTGGGAGGCCGCCTCGAACTGCTTGCGCAGCCAGTCGATCGATTCCAGTTCCGCCGTCTTCGTAGTGATGAAACCAGCCATGATTCGCTTCTTGCCCTTCGGCAGGAGCTTCAGCGGCTCCAGCCCGCCGGCGCGGTCGGTATCGTATTCCATGAAATAGATATCGACGCTGGTCTTGTTGAAGATGGCGTCGGCCGCTGCGTCGTAGCCGCCGGTGGCAGCAAAGGTTGAGCGGAAATTGCCGCGGCACATGTGCATGCCGATGACCATGTCGGACGGACGATCCTTGATCGCCTCTTCCAGCATCCAGGCATAGCGGTCGATCAACCAGTCGGGATCCTGCCCCATGGCCTTGCGCTGCTCGCGCTGCTTCGGGTCCCCGAGATAGGCGAAGAAGATATCGTCGAGCTGCAGGTAGCGGCAGCCGGCCGCGTAATAGGCGGCAACGGCCTGACGATAGGTCTCGGCGATATCCGCAAAGAGCACGTCGGGATCCTTGTATTCGGCAGGACGGACGTCGGCCGGGTCGGTGCGGAAATGCACGCAGGACGGACCGGGAATGGAAATCTTCGGGCAGACACTGGTGTGGTCTTTCACGAAGGTGAAGTGTTCGAGCATCGGGTGGTCCTTCGGGAAGCCGAGCTTGCCGTTGATCACCGGATGCACCGGCGGGATCTGCGTGCCATGGAACTGCACGCCCTCTCCGCGGGTCTCCATGTCCATGCCGTCAAGCATGCCCATGAAATCGAAATGCCAGAAGGCGCGACGCGCTTCACCGTCGGTGACAACCTTCAGGCCGACCTCTTCCTGCATCTTGATGAGTTTCGGGATCTCCGCGTCTTCGATGGCGCGCAGGGTCGCCGCATCGGCGCGGGCGGCGCGTGCCTCGGCAATCGGGCGCGGGCGAAGAAGACTGCCGACATGGTCGGCGCGGAAAGGTGGTGTCGGCATGCTGATCCTCCAGTTGATGTCGCGCATTCCGGACGGGATCAGAAGGATCGATCCTCATCCTCCGTGGCGACCGCCTTGCCGATACCACAGGATGAGCCGGAACCGGAGAGGAAATCGTGTCCTGTCCGACTGTTCCGTTTGCGCAGTCGCGATGTCGCGAAAGAACATCTCGGGACGGCTCCTCCTCTGCTAGCCTGCAGGTGTTCGGCGCCGCACCAGTTGTTGCATCGAACGGAGAATGACCGGCCCAAAGTCGATACGGAGCGACTTGTTGCGGTGGGCGATCGGGCGACGGCGCCAACAGGCGACCGATGCGCAGCTAAGCCATCCAACGGTCCCGCAAAGGGATGAAGAACATGGATGTGCGCGACGACATGCTTCGCCGGCTCAAGGCGCGAGCCGACGGATTCAGCCTTGAACAGCCCTTCTATATCGATCCCGATTTCCATCGGGTCGATCTCGAGGAGATCTGGTACAAGGACTGGCTGTTCATCGGCCATGATTGCGAAATTCCCCGCGCCGGCAACTACTTCACCGTCCAGGTCGGCGACTATCCCGTCGTGATCGTCAGGGGCAAGGACGGCGTCATCCGTGCATTCCACAACACCTGTCGCCATCGCGGCCATCGCGTCTGCACGCAGGAACGCGGGGCATCTGCACGGCTCGTCTGCCCCTATCACCAGTGGACCTACGATCTCGATGGCTCGCTGGTCTTCGCGCGGCAGATGGGCGAGGACTTCGACAAGGCACAGTTCGGGATGAAGCCCGTCCCCTGCGAGAGCGTCGCCGGCTATATCTTCATCTGCCTCGCCGCAACGCCCACCGATTTTGCACCGGTACGCGCTTCGATTGAGCCCTACATGAAGCCGCACCGGCTGTGGGAGGCCAAGGTCGCCCATCGCAACACGATCATCGAAAAGGGCAACTGGAAGCTCGTCTGGGAAAACAACCGGGAATGCTACCACTGCGCCAGCAACCATCCGGAACTCTGCCGCACCTATCCGGAGGCACCGAGCGCCACTGGCGTCCAGGGGGCCAAGGACGATCCGGTCATTGCAGAGCATTGGGCACGCTGCGAGGCGGCCGGGCTGCCGAGCGAATTCCGGATCGACCCTTCGGGCCAGTTTCGCACCGCCCGCATGCCGCTGATCCAGGATGCTGAAAGCTACACGATGACGGGCAGGAGAGCCGTCCGCCGGCCCTTATCGGACGAAGTGATGACCTCGCATATCGGGACCATGCTGCTCTTCCACTATCCGACGACCTGGAACCACATCCTCGTCGACCACGCGATCTCCTTCCGCGTCCTGCCGCTATCGGCGGAGGAGACGGCGGTCACGACGACGTGGCTCGTGCACAGGGATGCAGTCGAGGGAGTGGATTACGATCTCGATGAACTGACGCATGTCTGGAACATGACGAACGACCAGGACCGGCGGATCGTCGAGGAGAATGCCTTCGGCATCCGCTCACCCGCCTACGAGCCCGGTCCCTATTCGCCCGAGCACGAGGGCGGGGTCATGCAGTTCGTCGAATGGTACACGACCTTCATGACAAACCGCCTGCAGGGTGGGGCGGCGCCGCTTTCGGCGGTGGCATGAGATGAACATGGTGCAGCCGACCTATCGCCACATCGACGAGATGCACCCTTGGTCGGACCGGGAACACCGGCTGGAATGCGTCGCCGTGACGCCGGAAGCTCCCGACGTGATGACCTTCACCTTCCGGCCCGACCGGCCGGGCGTCTGGTTCCGCTACCTCCCCGGGCAATTCGTGACCCTGGAGATCCCTGCGAGACCGGAGCCACTGATGCGGACCTACACGCTGTCCTCCAGTCCCTCTCGGCCGTACACGGTTTCAGTCACCGTGAAGGCACAGAAGGGATCGCTCGGCACGCGGTGGATGTTCGACAATCTGCGGCCGGGCATGGCGCTGAAGGCCCTCGGGCCACAGGGCGACTTCTCCTATGCCCGCCATCAGGGCGACAGATATCTCTTCCTCTCCGCCGGGTCCGGCATTACGCCGATGATGTCGATGACGCGTGACCTTGGCGACCGGTCGCCCGACAGCGACATCACCTTCCTCCATTGCGCCCGCTCGCCCGACGACATCATCTTTCGCTGGGAGCTGGAGGCGCGGGCTCGCGACATGCCGCAGTTCACGCTCGGCCTGATCGTCGAGCAGTTGTCGCGCGGACAGCTGTGGTCGGGACTGAAGGGGCGTATCGACAAGGCAAAGATCGCGCTGCTGGCGCCCGATTTCCTCGACCGCACCGTCTTCTGCTGCGGGCCTGAGCCATTCATGGCGACCGTTCGCGAGTCGCTGTCGGGGGCGGGCTTCGACATGGCCAATTATCACGAGGAGACATTTCACCCGGTTGCGCCGCCACCGCCGAACGCCACCGTCGACCACCATGGCGGTGTGGAGCCGACCAGGATCTTCTTCTCGGCCTCTGGCAAGGAGGGCGCCTGCGAGCCGGGCCACACGATCCTGCAGGCGGCGCGCGCCGCGGGAGTACGTGTCGCCGCAGCATGCGAATCCGGCCTCTGCGGCACCTGCAAGGTTCGCAAGCTCGCCGGCGAGGTCGAGATGAATCACAATGGCGGCATCCTCGACGACGAGATCGATGATGGCTTCATCCTCGCCTGCTGCTCCCGCCCGATGGGCGACGTGGAGATCGAGGCCTAGCCTGCGTGCTTGCACGGGTGGCAAGGCGTGCTGCCGCGGGCCGCCGGAGGGGCGGACGGCGCGCCCGCGTTACCAACACCGCACGAAATAGGTTGACGTCGAAGTCTGTGGCTTCAAAGTCGGTCGTGACGGGCTGCACAATGCGCTCGATCCGCGCGAGGCATGACAGACACAAGGACTTCATGACATGACCGAATTCACCACCCGTCCCGAAATTCTCGGCACCTTCGGCGTCTTCACCTCGACCCACTGGATTGCCTCTGCGGTCGGCATGAGCATCCTCGAGAAGGGCGGCAATGCATTCGATGCGGCTGCGGCGGCCGGTTTCGTGCTGCAGGTCGTCGAGCCGCACCTGTGCGGACCCGGCGGAGACATGCCGGCCGTCATTTATTCGAAGAAGCGCGACAGGATCGAGGTCATATGCGCCCAGGGGCCCGCGCCGAGAAGGGCCACGATCGAGCACTACACCGCAGAAGGGCTGCGGCTGATCCCCGGCGACGGACTGCTCGCGACGGTCATCCCCGGCGCGTTCGACGGCTGGATGCTGATGCTTCGCGACTATGGCACCATGTCAGTCCGCGACGTGCTGGAACCCGCCATCTACTACGCCGAGCACGGGCATCCCGTACTGGCGCGCGTCTCCGCGACGATCACGGGCATGGCAACATTCTTCGAGAAGGAGTGGCCGACATCCTACCAGACCTGGCTGCCGCGCGGCTCGGCTCCCGAGCCTCTCTCCAACTTCCGGAACCCGGTGCTCGCCGAGACCTGGAAGCGCATCATTGCCGAAGCGGAATCCAGGTCAGGTCGCGAGGAGCAGGTCCAGGCGGCGCGCGACGCCTTCTATCGCGGCTTCGTCGCGGAAGCGATCGGCCGATACCTGGAGACCGCAGAGGTGATGGACGCCAGCGGGCAACGTCACAAAGGAGTCCTGACGGCGGAGGACATGGCAGGCTGGGAAGCAACCATCGAGGAGCCTCAGACCTACGACTACCACGATTGGACGATCGCCAAGACCGCCGCATGGGGACAGGGCCCGGTGCTGCTGCAGTCGCTGGCACTGTTGAAGGATTTCGACATCGCGTCGATGGATCCGGCCGGCCCCGATTTCGTGCACACCCTGGTGGAAGCGATGAAGCTCGCCTTCGCCGACCGGGAAGTCTACTACGGCGACGTCAACTTCTCCCCAGTGCCGATCGACCATCTGCTGTCGGACGCTTACAACCGCGAGCGCCGCAAGCTGATCGGGGCGCAGGCGTCACATGAACTGCGCCCGGGGCGCGTTCCCGGCTACGAAAGTCAATACGACCTCACGCTTGCCATGCTCGACGAGATGAGCGGCAAGGGCGCCGTCTACGAGCCGACCATGGCACACCTGTCGGAGAAGCGGGGCGACACCGTCCACATCGACGTCATCGACCGGTGGGGCAACATGGTCTCGACGACGCCATCCGGTGGCTGGCTGCAGTCGTCACCGATCGTCCCCGGCCTCGGCTTCGCCCTGAATTCGCGCGCGCAGATGTTCTGGCTGAAACCCGGCCTGCCGACATCGCTTGCGCCCGGCAAGCGGCCGCGCACGACCCTTACGCCGTCGCTCGCCCTTCACGAAGGACGGCCCACCCTTGCTTTCGGCACTCCCGGCGGAGACCAGCAGGATCAGTGGCAGCTGCCATTCTTCCTCCGCTATGTGCATCACGGAAAAAACCTGCAGGCGGCGATCGACACGCCTCTCTTCCACACGTCGCACTTCCCAGGCTCCTTCTATCCGCGCACGAGTTCGCCGGGCGGGATCATGGTCGAACGCAATATCGGCGCGGATGTCCTCGACGAGTTGCGGCGCCGCGGTCACAAGGTCACCGCAGCCGACCCGTGGACGGTGGGACGCCTGACGGCTGCAAGGCGTGATGCGGACGGGCTCCTTCGCGCAGCGGCGACACCACGGCTGATGCAGGCCTATGCCGTAGGAAGATAGTCGACGCGGACGACTTCACCAGCACAACCGCGGTAACACAGTTGCCTGAGGCCTCAGGGGTCGGTCCTGCGCATCCTCGGGGCGCTGCCGATCAACTGCCGGGTGTAGGCATCCTGCGGGCTGCCGAACAGGGCCTCCACGGGCCCCTGTTCCACCACCCGTCCCGAGCGCATGACGGCGACCCGGTCGGCTATCGCCTCCACCACCGCGAGGTCGTGGCTGATGAACAGGTAGGACAGGCCGAACTTCTGCTTCAACTCCTGCAGGAGCAGCAGGACCTGCGCCTGCACAGAGACATCGAGGGCGCTGACCGGCTCGTCCAGGATGAGGATCTGCGCCTCGGCCGCGAGCGACCGTGCAATGGCGATACGCTGCGCCTGTCCGCCCGAGAACTCGTGAGGATAGCGGCTCAGGGTGTCGGCCGGCATCTGGACCGCATCCATGAGGTCCGCCATCCGCGCCCGCCGCTTGTCTGCGCCGTAGCCGCTCAGCAGTTTCAACGGCGTCTCCAGGATCTCGCCGATCGTCTTGCGCGGGTTGAGCGAGGCGACCGGGTCCTGGAAGACGTATTGGACAACCTTACCGAAGGCGCGCGCACCCTGCCGACGCAATTTACCCGCGTCTTGACCCGCAATCATCATGTCGCCCGCGGTCGGCTGTTCGAGCCCAACCAGCATACGGGCGAGCGTGCTCTTGCCCGAGCCGCTTTCGCCCACAACCGCAAGCGTCTCTCCGCTCCGCAGCGCGAGCGAGACACGGTCCACCGCCGTCACCATGTGGCGCCTGCCGCCGAACAGCGAACGACCGCCTCCGAAGGTCTTGATCAGGTGGCGAACCTCGAGCGCCTTCTCCGTCATGCGCGGTTCTCCGGCCGGAAGAGTACCGATACGCGTTCCAGGAAGGTCTTTCCCTGCCCGATCTCCGGAACGCAGGCGATCAGCCGCTTCGTGTAATCGTGCTGGGGATTGGCCAGCAAGGCCCGTGTTTCGCCCATCTCCACCACCGCACCGTCCTTCATCACGGCGACGCGGTCGCATATCTCCGCCACCACGCCGAAATCATGGGTGATGAACAGAAGCGCCATGCGCCTTTCCTTCTGCAGGTCCCTTAGCAGATCGAGGATCTGCGCCTGGACCGTGACATCCAGCGCCGTGGTCGGCTCGTCGGCAATGATGACATCCGGATCATTCGCGAGCGCCATGGCAATGCCGACCCGCTGGCGCTGCCCGCCGGAAAGCTGATGGGGGAAATGCCTTGCCCGCTCGCCGGCCTCCGGAATGCCGACCCGCTCGAGAAGCGCGATGCTGCGCTCCTGAAGGGAACGGCGGTCCAGCCTCTGATGGGCGGCGATCGCCTCCTCCACCTGCCGGCCGATGGGATGCATCGGATGCAGCGTCGTCAGCGGATCCTGGAAGATATAGGCAACCCGGCTTCCACTGCAGGCAATCAGCTTCGTCTCCGGCATGGCGAGGACGTCCTCCCCATGGAGGTAGATTGCGCCGTTGCGAATGATTCCGGGCGGAGAATTCACGAGCCCCATGACAGACAGTGCCGTCACGCTCTTGCCCGACCCGCTCTCGCCGATCAATCCCAGGCACTCGCCCGGCCGAAGGTGAAGCGAGACGTCCTTAACTGCGGCCGAATAGTGCCCGTTGCGGGTGAAGCCTGTTTCCAGCCCCTGGACATCCAGAACGGCATCCGGCTTGCCGGACGGCGGCCTTGCGCGAGCGGGATCGACTGTCGTGCGCGGTCCCGGGCGAAGAAGCGCACCCGATCGCAGACGTGGGTCAAGCACGTCGCGGATGCCGTCACCTAGGACGTTCAAGCTGATGACGATCAGGAAGATCATCACCCCCGGAACGACGGAGACATGCGGCGCCGTGAAGAGCTGCGCCCTGCCTTCGCCGAGCATCGAGCCTAGGTCCGCCTGGGGCGGTTGGGCGCCGAGGCCGAGGAAGCTGAGGCCTGCCGTTTCCAGGATCATCCATCCTGCGGTCGTCGACATGGTGATGACGATCACCGGCAGGACATTGGGGAGGATCTCGGTCGAAAGGATGGAGACATGACCCTTGCCGGACAGACGTGCTGCATCGACAAACTCCGCATGCGACAATGCCTGGGTGACGCCCCGGACGTTGCGGGCGAAGAAGGGGATGTTGACGACTGCGATCGCGTAGAGCGCGTTCATCAGCCCTGGCCCGAGCACCGCAACGATTGCAAGCGCCAGAAGGATGTAAGGAAAGGCCATCAGCATGTCGATGCCGCGCATCATTAGGTTGTCGGTGCGGCCGCCCGCATAGCCGGAGACGAGGCCGATTGCCGAACCGATCACCGCCGCGACCAGCGTCGCCGAAAAGCCGACGGTCATGGAAACGCGACTGCCCCAGATGAGGCGGCTGAGGATGTCGCGCCCCAACTCGTCCGTGCCCAGAAAGTGGCCCTCGGCGAGGACCGGTCGCAGCCGCTCCGCGGGCGCCGTCGCATTCGGATCGGGCAGCGGAAGGATCGGTGCCAGGAGCGCGACCAGCACGAGCATCCCCAGCAGGCACAGCCCGATGGCCGCAAGTCGGTTATTGAGGAGCAGGCTCCAGGAGGAAATGCGCTGCGACCCCGCCTTCGGCGCCGGCACCACCATCAGACTGTCGGTCATGAGCGGATCCTTGGGTCAAGCATAGTTTGCAGAATGTCCGCCGCGAGGTTGAAGAGGACATAGCTCGCTGCGACGACGAGCACCCCGCCCTGGACCAGGAGTATGTCGCGCGTGGAGATCGCGTTGACGAGCATGGCGCCGATCCCGGGCCACTGGAAGACCGTTTCGATGTAGACGGCGCCGCCGAGCACGAAGCCGGCCTGGATCCCGATGACCGGGATGACGCTGACGAGCGCGGCACGAAAGGCGTGGCGGTAGATGACCTGCCGTTCCGGTACCCCCTTGGCACGCGCGGTGCGCACGAAATCCTGGCGGAGCACCTCCAGCATGGCAGCGCGCGTCAGCCTGGCGATGACACCGGCGGCGACAACGGCAAGGGTTGCTGCGGGCAGGATCAGATGGAGCAGAAGGTCCTTCAGGTCACCGCCTCCATAAATCGCATACATGCCGCTTGCCGGCAGCAACCGCCACTTCACAGCGAATAGCAGAATGAGGATCAGGCCGAGCCAGAAGGACGGCATGGATATGCCGGCGAGCACCAGGAAGGTGATCACCCTGTCGGCCCAGCCGAACTGGCGGACCGCCGAGACGACACCTGCGAGAAGGCCGATGACCGAGCAGAGGATGAGCGACACGCCGGCAAGGGCAAGCGTCGCCTGGAACCGTTCCAGCACCTCGTCGAGGACAGGACGATTGAGGGCGAAGGAGCGACCGAAATCTCCCTGGAGGACATTCCCGATCCAGATGAAGTACTGCTGCACCAACGGCTTATCGAGCCCAAGATCACGATTGATGCGCTCTACATTTTCCGGGGTGGCATAGGCGCCGAGTATGGCAGTCGCCGGATCGCCGGGGATCATCGACATCACCAGGAAGACGATGACGGAGAGGCCGAGTAGAACGGGAAAGACCGAAAGCAGCCGCTTGGCGACATAGGCAGGCATGAGCAGCCTCCGAAAAGGTTTCGCCGGTCCCCGTCCGGGGACCGGCAAAGGCAGGGACTGCTACTTGGTGACGTCCTTCAGGTGCAGCAGGAACGACGGCTGGAGCTTGAAGCCTTGCACGGCTGCGGTCGTCACCGCGTTCTGAACCCAGTTGGCAACGAAGAGCCAGGGCGCATCCTCATGGACGATCTCCTGCACTTTCGCATAAAGCTCGGCACGCTCAGCCTGGTCGGTGGAGGTCCGGGCCTTGGCCAGCAGCTCGTCAACCTCCGGGTTGGAATAGTAGCCGGAGTTGAAGCCACCATACTCCGGCGAGGCCTCGGTGCGAAGCGTCAGATAGGGCACCGTGTCGGGGTCGTTGGTCATCCAGGCCATCTCAGCCATGTCGGCCTTGCCTTCCAGCCCTTCGTTCACCCGCCCCAGGAACGTATTCCATTCGTAGCTCTCGATGGCGACATCAAAGCCGACGGCCTGCAGGTCCGCCTGTATGGCGGCCCCCATGGTGACGGGGTTGAGCATTCCCGACCCGCCCTCGGTCACGTAGAAGGTGATCTTCGGATTTTCGACGCCTGCCTCGGCGAGCAGCTGCTTCGCTCGCTCCGGGTCGTGTGGGTAGGGCTCCACAGAGCTTTCGACCCAATTGAAGGCGGGCGGGATCGGCCCCGCGGCAACGGTGGCGGTGCCCTGAAGCACATCGTTGACGAGGGTTTCCTTGTTGACGGCATAGTTCGCAGCCTGCCGGACAAGCTTGTCGGCGAACGGGCCCTCCTTGGTGTTGAGGATGGCGAACCACACATGCGGGCCGGCCTGCTCCACAACATTCAGGTTGGCGTCGGAGCGGAATGACGCCAGGTTGTCCGGCGGCACTTCCACCATGATGTCGATGCCGCCTGCCATCATTTCCGCGATGCGCGTGTTGGCATCGGTGATCGGTCGAAAGACAACTGCCTCCAGCGCCGGAGCGCCGTCCCAATAATCGTTGTTGCGTTCAGCAGCCACGAGTTGGTTGGACTTCCACTCTGCGAACTTGAACGGCCCGGTTCCCGACGGATTGCGTCCGAAATCCTTGCCATGCTGCTCCACCGCGGCCGGCGAGACGATCAGGCCTGTCGGATAGGCGAGGTTGGACAAGAAGGGCGCGAAGGGTTCGTTCAGCTTGAACTCGACGGTGCTGTCGTCGATGACGTTGACCGCCTCGACAGCCGAGAAATTGAAGGACAGCGGGAAAGGTCCCGTATCGTGGAAGGGATGGTCGTCCTTCAGCATCCGGTCGAAGTTGAACTTCACCGCCTCGGCATTGAACGCAGAGCCGTCATGGAACGTAACGCCTTGCCGGAGCTTGAAGGTATAGGTCTTCCCGTCATCGGAGATCGTCCAGCTCTCCGCCAGCGCGGGCTCCACCTCGAGGGTCCCATCCTTGTAACGGACGAGCCCGTCATAAAGGTTGACCAGGATACGGAAGTCATTCGTTGCAGTAACCGCATGAGGATCGAGCGACTTCGGCTCGGCGATCTGTCCGACGACCAGAACATTCGGGGGTGTCTGCGCTGCCGCCGAAACGCCAAACAGCGCAAGCACGGCGACAACGGCCGCGCGGTGAAACAGCCTCTTCATGGGGAAGATCCTTTCGATTTGGCCCGTTTGGCAGGTAACTTAACCCCGGGATCCCCGATGGCAAGGCTGAAGCGTGCACGGGCGGCCGACGGAACCACCGCCGCGAGCGCGCCGCCAACTCGAATTGTCGCTTTTGGGTGTTGCCAGACCAGTTCGCCAAGGAAAGCCGGCGCGACCATGATGGCCGCTAGGGGACGGAGAATTCTTGCGCGCGGATATATAGGGTCCTGAGTCCACCCACGTGGTTGGCGGCGAAGGCCTTCAGCGCTCCGTCCTGTCCGGTCTGCTGATACTCCTCGATCAGCTGGATCATGCTTTCGAGCGCCAACACCTGGGCCGAGAAATAGGCGTTGCTGAACTGCTCCTCTGCTGCCGTCTCGAGAGCCTGAAGCTTATTCTGATATTCCTGAGACAGTTCCGGCGAGGGATCCAGGCCCTCCTGTCTGATCGCCTCCACAAGCTCCACCCCAAACCCCTGCCGCATCTGATCCGTTACCGTCTGGGCGAAGGTCTTGACGAATTCCTCCTGTCCGCGAGACGCCGCAACCTCTGCCGACTTCAGCACGAAGTTGCTCAGGCTGGTCAGACGGTCCGCGAACATCCGCTTCTCGTCCTGCTGGACAAAAGCCGGCGCGAGGCCAGCCGGCAGGAACAGCAGGACAAGCATCAATATGCCGGGGAGCGACCTGTACATCCGAATACCTTCCGTTGGGACCGATCGCCATCGCGCCCGCGATCCAAGGCGCAGGCGCACGGAGCAAACCGGATCGACCCTCCGAAGTTCCATCAATGGGCACAGCCTCCGCCAGCGAGCGTTTCGGCGCTACTGATCATGGCTATGTCGATGGGGCCGCTCGACCGAAAGAGGCCGGTTCAGCCGGAGATCAGCCGTGGCAGCCAGAGCGAGATCACCGGAAAGGCAATCAACAGTGCCAGCCGCACAAGCTCGCCCAGGAAGAACGGGGCCACACCCTTGAACGTCTGGCTCATCGGCACGTCCTTCGCCAGCGAACTGATGACAAACACGTTCATCCCCACAGGCGGCGTTATCAATCCGAGTTCCACGACGATCAGCGCCAGGACGCCGAACCAGATCTTCACGTCCTCTGTCGGCATGCCGAAGTCGAGTTCGCTCACCACCGGCCAGAAGAAGGGCATGACCAGCAGGATCATCGACATCGAATCCATGAGGCAGCCCAGGACGATCAGCGCCAGAAGCAGCAGGATGAGGATCACCATCGGCGAGAGACCGGAATTGACCATCATCTCTGCCGCAGCCTGGGGCACGCCGCCCCGGGACATGAAGATCTTCAGGAGTTCGGCACCGAACAGGATCAGATAAATCATCCCGCTGGTTTTCGCCGTCTCCAGCAGCGCCCAGCGATAATCGGACAGGCGCACGCCACGCCTGATTGACCCGTAGAGCGCCACCAGGGCGACACCGACGGCCGCAGCCGGAGTCGGATTGTAGAAGCCGACATAGATGCCACCGATGACGATGACGAAGATGCCGAGAACGGGAACGACCCCCAAGGTGGCCGAAATCCACTCCGACCAGGAAATCCTGTCTCCGGCCGGACCGGAATCCGGCACGACCCGCACGTAGATTGCGATCACCAGGATGAAGATCACGACGGCAATCAAACCGGGGAACAGTGCGGCGGCGAACATGGAGACGATATTCGCCTCGACAATGACCGCATAGACGACAAGAACGACCGAAGGCGGGATCAGGATTCCCAGAAGGCCGCCAGCCGCCAGCGTGCCGGTCGCCAACGCGCCGGAATAGCGGTACCGCTTCAGCTCGGGAAGGGCCACCTGGCCCATGGTGGTGGCCGTCGCCAGCGATGAACCGCAGACGGCGCCGAACCCCGCGCAGGCGGCAATGGCAGACATTGCGACGCCACCGCGCATACGCCCGAACCAGGCGTTGGCGGCGCGGAATAGGTCCTGCGACAGGCCAGCCCGGGTGGCGATGTAGCCCATCAGCACGAACATCGGGATGACCGACATGTCATATTTGGAGAACTGGCTGAAACCGAGCGTCTTCAACTGGTTGAGAAGCACCGCGTGGCCGTTCAGGGCGACGGTCCCAAGCGCGCCGACAAGGATCATCGCATAGGCGATCGGCATCCGTATGCCGATCAGGATGACAAGCGCTGCAAGGCCCACAAGCCCGAGTAGGAGACTCTGATCCATGCGTTAAATACGTTCCTGCTGTGGGTGAGCGATGTCGCGATAGCTCTCAGCCAGCGTCACCACCGACGCCAGGACAAGGAGCAGGAGGGAGATGACGATCGGGATGAAAGCGTAGCCGATCGGGATCTGCAGGATAGCCGTCTGATAGTCATACTCGAACTGGTCGAGGGTTCCGATCCAGGTTCTCCACGCCATGATGGCGGCGAATACCAGCGCCACGAGCGCGGAGAGCAAGATCAGCACCGCACGCGAACGCTGCTTCAATCCGGATGTGAAGATATCCGCGGTGACGTTGGCATCGGTCAACTGACAGTACGGCAGGAAACAGAAGACACCGACCGCCACACCCAGCTCGGTCAGTTCGAAGTCTCCCGGTAACGGGTTGCCGAACGCACCCGTGATGACGCTGATCGTCTGAATGGCTACCACCAGGAGAATGACGACGCCACCGGCGAGCGCCCAGGCGGTGATGATGCGGTGGGTGAGGCCTTTCAGCCCCACCCCCATGTTGCCGGCTCGTCCGATCGCCATCGTCTACTTGGCCGAATTGGCCGAGATCAATTCCCGGGCCTTGCTCACCAGGGTCGCGCCGTCGATCCCCTTGCCATCGACCTCCTTGACCCAGCGATCAACGACCGGCTCAAGAACCGTCTGGAAGGCTTGGGTCTCTTCCTCGGTCAGCTGGATGTGGGTGTTGCCGGCGTCGGTCGCGACCTTGATGCCGCCGTCGTCGATCTTCCGCCAGATATCGGCCGCCTTCGCCAGCCACTCCTCGTTGGAGTTATCGATGAATGCCTTCTGGACATCCTCGGGCAGCGAGTTCCACTTGTCCAGGTTCATCGAGACCTGGAAGATCGTGGTGCCGAAGCGGGTCATGTCGTGACCCTCGACCTGATATTCGGTCTGATCCTGGAGCTTCAGGGCCGGGATGATCTCCCACGGGATCAAGGCACCGTCGACCACGCCCTTGGAGAAGGCCTGCGGGATATCCGGAACCGGCATGGCGGCCGGCGCCGCGCCGAGGGCTTCGATGACCCATGCGCCGGTGCGGGTTGGAATGCGCATCTTCTTCCCGGCCAGATCCTCCGGCTTGCGGACTTCGTCCTTGACCATCTGGATGGCCTGGCCTGCATGGCTGTGCAGGAACATCACCTTCACGCCCTTGTACTCTTCGGCAAGGTGCTCGTCGAACATCGCGCGAATTGCCAGATTGGTCGCCTTGATGTCATTGGTGTGGATGAAGGGAAGTTCGAAGACTTCCGTGCGCGGGAAGAGCCCCGGCGTGTAGCCATTGACCGTCCAGATGAGGTCAACGACGCCATCGCGAACCTGGCTGATCAGTTCCGGAGGGGCGCCGCCGAGCGACATCGACGGGTAGATCTCGATCTTGACCTTGCCGCCGCTGGCTTCCTCGATCGACTTCGCCCAGGGCTCCAGCATCTGGGTTTGGGCGGGCGATTTTGGGCCCAAGAAATGATGGAGTTTGAGGGTAAATTCCTGCGCGAGCGCCGAAGCGCTCAACGCGGTCGTGGCCATGGCCGCCACCAGCAGTGTCTTCAAGGTTTTCATTGGCATTTCCTCCCTGTTTAGCCTCTGAAGCGCCGGCATTGCCGGCATGTTATCACGCCACCTGTATGTCTAGCAGTGCGGTGCGCTTGTTCTGCATCACCGCCATGACCGCAGCCTCCAGGGCCGCAGGCAGATCGGCACGTTCCGTGACCTTCCGTCCCCATGCATTGCTGGCTTCGGCAATCTTGGTGAAATCCGGACTGGGCGAAAGCCCGGTCAATGGCATCTGGTTTGCTTTTGCCGCATAGCCGTCCGGATACATCATCGCAACAGATTGCCGCACCGCTCCCCATTCCGCATTGTTGAGGATCAGGATCAGCACGGGAATATCGTAGGCTTCCATGATCTGATGGCAGGCCACGGGATTGGCGAACATGTAGGATCCGTCGCCCAGCGTCGCGACCACCAGTCTGTCGGGTTGAGCAAGCTTCATTCCCATTGCGCAGGGCAGAGACCAGCCAAGGCCGCCGGAATGCGGTTCCTGGTACCATGCCTGCGCGTGATCAAGCGTCATCGGAGCGAGCGGACATCCGAGTTCGGACAGCACTGTCGCCTCATGTGCCTTCAAGGCTTCGGACAGGCACCAGGCCACATGGACCTTCGTCATCCGCGGCCCGTCTTCGTCGCGCGCAACGGCAATCTCCGTTTCGCGCTGCTGTGTCAGTCTTGTCCGCAAGGGCCTCGCCCGCACTTCACGGCCCGCCGGATCGGGATCACCCAGCTTTTCCATCGCAGCGGCCAGCGCGACCAGACCGGGCGAGGTTTCCGTCGCGATCGAGAGATCGGAGCGGAAGTTGCGCACCGGGAAGCGGCTGAAGAGCGGGTTGGGGCCGAGATGAATGATCTTCGCATCGGGCCGCGGCGAATGGATCTCCGGCATCCACGGCGCCAGCGCGTCTATGACAAGGACGACATCCGCGTCCTTAAGCCACGGAGCCGGATCGGCCCCTGCCCACATGGGATGACTGGTCGGCAGGCCGATCTGCGTCGCCCAGTAATGGACCACGGGAATGGAGAAGCCGTCTGCCAATCGCGAAAGCGCTGCGAAGCCCTCGGCGTCACCTGCACCGCGTTGCACGAAGATGACCGGCTTCCTCGCACCCACCAGCCATTCCGCCGCCTGACTAATATCGCTCGCCGAGGCTTCGACGCGCGCGGGCATCATCGTCGGCGTTGCGGCGGTTGCGGATGCATCGATCGTCTCGCTCAGGACTTCGCGCGGCAGGCTGAGATAGACCGGACCCTTCGGCGTGGAGTTCGCAATGGCGTGGCCGCGGTCCAGCATGTCCGGGACCTGCTCGGGAAACCGCAGTTCGTAGTCCCACTTGGCGGCCTCCCGCACGAGTGCGGTCTGATCGCGCATCTCCTGACCCCAGCCGATCGGAACCGTACGCGCACCGAAGCGGCCTTTCTCCACGGTCGGTGTCCGGCCTGACATGAGAAGCATCGGAACGTGATCCGTGGCCGCATTGAGCGCACCGATCGCGCCGTTGGCGAGGCCGACATTGGTGTGCAGGATGACGGCCTGCGCCTTGCCGGACAGGAAATAATAGCCATGGGCCATGCCCATGGCTGCATGCTCATGCGGAATGGTGATGGCCTGCGGCAGCGCAACGCCAGACGCTGCGGCTTCGGCCAGGCCCTCGATGATGGGCGGGAAATCAGTCCCGGAATTTGCGAACACGTAGTCGACGCCAAGCGTCTTCAGCCGGCTGAAGATAACACTGCCGGCTACCACCTGCCCATCGCCACTCCTCAACGCATCCACCCAAGCCCTCCGATCTGCTTGACATTTCACATGATGAAATACTAATTTCAATATCACGCTGTTTTGCACGTTCTGTCAAGCAGCTTCCAGCAAGTTTGCAGGAACGGTCAGGACCCCATGAGTACGCCCCTCAACAACTCGATCCTCAAGGCAGTCAGCATCCTCGACCTTTTCGACGACAAGAGGCAGGAACTGACAGCACGAGATGTGGCTGAACTTGGGGATATGAACGGCATCACGGCTCATCGGCTCTTGCGAACGCTGGCCGAAGCGGGCTTGCTGACCTCACCCCGAAAGGGCCAGTACCGACTTGGAAGCAAGCTGATCGACTACGGAGAAAGGGCCAAGAGCTTCAGCCGCCTGGCAGCCCAGATTCAGCCCTTTCTCAATGGGCTGGCCGCCGAGACCAAGGAAGGTGCAATGGCAACGACCTTCGATGGGTCGGTCATCACCTGCATCGCGGCCGCCCATTCCGACCAGACCTTCAGCTTCAATGCGCGCGTTGGCGCCCGCATGGAGGCTTATGCGACAGCCAACGGCAAGCTGTGGCTGGCCATGTCCGAGCCGGCCATGCTCAAAAGCTACCTGAACGCCACGGATCTGGCGCCGCTTTCGGCAGACACCGTCTCTGATCCTGACGTTCTGTCACAGGAGCTGGAAACCATCCGCCGACAAGGCTTTGCCACGAACTACGGCGAGCGAGAGACGGGGCTCTCGGCCATCGCCGTCCCAGTCAAGACAGCGGCCGGCCACATGGTGGCGGGCATTTCCATATTCGGACCGTCCGCCCGCCTGACTGCCGACCGCCTGGCAAGCCTCCTGCCACTCCTGCAATCGACCGCCGCCAAGATCAGACAAGTTCTCTGATTGGTCTGCAGGCGTAAGCTAGCGCTTTCATTTGGCACCCGGAGTGCAGCGGTCAGTCAGAGATCGGGAAGGCAAAACCGGCTTTCACGCGGTCCATCACGACCATGGTCTTGAACCCCTTGATGTCGTGGTTCTCGTAGAAGAACCGGCGGGTGAAGGCTTCATAGTCCTCCATGTCCTTCGCGGTGATGACCAGGATGAAGTCTGCATCTCCGGTGACATAATAGCCGATCATCACTTCCTTCGTGGCCCGGATCGCGGCCTTGAACCGGTCGACGATGTCCGCCCGTTCGCGTTCAAGGGAGACGAGGACGATCATCGTGATGCCGCGTCCGGCGGCCTTGGGCGAAACGATGGATACGTCGGCCTCGATCACGCCTTCCTCACGCAACCGCTTCAATCGCCGCTGGCAGGCAGTCGGTGAAAGATTGACGATCTGCGCCAGTTCGTCCGACGTCAGTCGGTTGTTCTTCTGAACGGCTTCAAGCAGAGCCCGGTCAGCTCTATCAAGCGGGGTCATGCAGAATTCCTGCGTCTATGGCTGAAGTAAGCCGAATTCCTGCACCGCCTTGCTTGGCGACGCAGCGTCTGGATCTTCGTCCGAGACTAGACTGCGTGTAAACCCCTGGAGGCCCCATGGAAGGCATCGCTATTGCTGCCCTGAAAAACCTGCGCCGACCGGATCTGCTCGAAAGCCGCGCCTTCTTAAATGGCGAGTGGATGGAGCGCCGCGAGACCCTGCACGTCATCGATCCGGCGACACAGGAACCTCTCGCCGACGTCGCTGCCTGCTCGCTGCAGGATGCTGACGCCGCTGTGGAAACAGCGAGACGCGCCTTCCTCGACTGGCGCGACAGGCTGCCGGCTGCACGTGGGGAGATCCTGCGGACCTGGGCCAGGCTGATGCGGGAGAACGCGCAGGACCTTGCCGTCACCATGACCTGCGAACAGGGCAAGCCGCTGGCGGAATCCCTGGGCGAGATTTCCTATGCGGCCAATTTCCTCGACTGGTTTGCCGCCGAGGCCGAGCGCGCCTACGGCGAAACGATGCCCAGCCATCTGCCCGGCAGCCGCCTTTCGGTGCAGATGCAGCCTCTCGGCGTCACCGTCGCCATCACGCCATGGAATTTTCCCTCCGCCATGATCACCCGCAAGGCCGGCGCCGCTCTCGCGGCCGGCTGCACGATGATCGTCAAGCCCGCGCCCGAGACGCCGCTTTCGGCGCTGGCCCTGGCCAAGCTCGCCAAGGAGGCCGGTGTGCCGGCGGGCGTCTTCCAGGTTCTCACTGGCGAGGCTGCACCACTTGCCCGCCGGCTCCTGGAAAACACCGAAGTGCGGGCATTTTCGTTCACCGGCTCGACGGAGGTCGGGCGCCTCCTGCTTACCCAATCCGCCGCGACGGTGAAGAAGGCCTCGCTGGAGCTCGGTGGCCATGCCCCCTTCATCCTGTTCGACGATTTCGAACTTTCCAGATCCGTCAGCGACTGCATCCAGGCGAAATTCGCTACGTCCGGCCAGGACTGCCTGGCCGCCAATCGCATCTACGTCCAGCGCAGCATCTACGATCGCTTTGTCGAGCAGTTCGCGAAGGCGACCTCCCAGCTTAACGTCGGGCACGGCCTTGAACCTGGCGTCGATATCGGCCCGATGACGCGCCCGTCGGTCGGGGAAAAGTGCCGCCAGCAGATCGCGCAGGCTCTTTCAACCGGCGCCCGTCTCGTCTGCGGGGGGCAGGACAGCCCACTCGGCGGCAACTTCGTCACGCCCACCGTGCTTGCCGATGTCACCGACGACATGCTGATCGCACGGGAGGAGACTTTCGGGCCGGTGGCCGCGATCCTTCCCTTCGACGACGAGAAAGAGGTGCTGGCGCGTGCCAATGCCAGCGAAATGGCACTCGCAGCCTATGTCTACACGAACGATCTGGGCCGCGCGATGCGTCTCACCGACCGGCTCGAATACGGGATGGTTGCCGTCAACACACCCAAGTTCACCGGCGCGCCGATCCCCTTCGGGGGCTGGAAGCAATCCGGCCTTGGCCGTGAGGGATCACGCCACGGTCTGCTGGAATATCTCGAGGCAAAATACGTCTGCTTCGGCAACCTCGCTGCATGAAAGGAGCCTCCCCCATGACCATGAACCTCAACCAGATCGCCGAGATGGACCGCCACTCGGTCCTGCATCCCTTCACGCAGCTCAAGGACTTCGCCTCCGGCAAGATGGGCGACCCGACCATCGTTGAGACCGGCAAGGGCATCCGTATCCAGGATGCACACGGCAAGGAACTGATCGACGGTTTCGCGGGGCTCTACTGCGTCAATGTCGGATACGGCCGGACGGAAGTCGCCGAGGCCATTTCGCGCCAGGCCTACCGCCTCGCCTATTACCACTCCTATGCCGCCCACACGACTGATGAACTGGCGATCCTCTCCGATCGCCTGGTGAAGATGGCACCGGGCAAGATGAGCAAGGTGTTCTATGGGATGTCCGGCTCGGACGCCAACGAGACCCAGGCCAAGCTCGTCTGGTACTACAGCAACCTGCGCGGCAAGCCGAACAAGAAGAAGATCATCTCCCGCGAGCGTGGCTATCACGGCTGCAGCGTCGTTTCCGGCTCCATGACCGGTATGAGCTTCTATCACGACCACATGGACCTGCCGCGCGCCGGCATTCTCCATACCGGAGCACCACACCATTACTGGGGCGGGGAAGCAGGCGAGACGGAGCAGGAGTTCTCCAGGCGCCGCGCAGATGAGCTCGAGGCTCTGATCCTGCGCGAGGATCCGGATACTATCGGTGCCTTCATCGCCGAACCCGTTCTCGGCACCGGAGGCATCACGCCGCCGCCGCAGGGCTATTGGGAGGAAGTGCAAAAAGTCCTCAGAAAGTACGACATCCTGCTCATCGCCGACGAGGTCATTACCGGCTTCGGGCGCACCGGCTCCATGTTCGGATCGCAGCATTACGGCATCGAACCCGACCTGATCACCGTCGCGAAGGGACTGACCTCCGCCTATTTCCCGCTCTCGGGGGCAATCGTCGGCGAGAAGGTGTTCAAGGTCTTGGAAGACGGCGCCGACCGCGTCGGCGCATTCTCCCATGGCTATACCTATTCGGGCCACCCAATCGGCGCCGCCGCGGCAAACGCCGTCCTCGACATTGTCGAGAAGGAGGACCTTCCGGGCAATGCCCGCACGGTGGGCAGCTATTTCCAGGAACAGCTGAAGGCGAAGTTCGCACAGCTTCCGATCGTCGGCGAAGTACGCGGCGTGGGACTGATGGGCGCGATCGAGTTCGTCGCAGACCGAGACAAGAAGACACGCTTCAAGCCGAACCTAACGGTCGGAGCACGCGTGTCGAAGGCGGCGCGCGAGCGCGGCCTCATCGCCCGCGCCATGCCGCATGGCGACATCCTTGGCTTCGCACCGCCGCTGGTGACGACGAAGGCCGAGGTCGACGAGATCGTCTCCATTGCCGAGGCCGCGGTTCGTGCCGTCATGGACGATCTGGTGCGAGCCGGCGAAGTCGTTTGACCTAGCCGGATCGACGGCCTTTGCCTTAGGTCACTGCTGGTCTCGTCTACAGCACCGAGCCTATGCGGAAGGCAAAGGCACCACGAGACTTGCATAGTGCTTCATCTTTTGCACTGAAGCATGCATAATGTCATGAAATCATGTTCTCGAATAACGAGTCAATTTCATGCGTCGCCAAGCCAATCCGCTCGCCACCGGTCCAGTTCTCGCGACGAGACCAGTGGCGTGGCGGCCGGACCTCACTAAGCAGAAGGGTGTGACGAAGCACGCGGCGCTGACCGAGCGCATCATCGCCGACATCGATGCCGGCGTGCTGAAGCCGATGGATCGCATGCCGACGCATCGCGACCTGGCGCGCGATCTCGGTCTTTCCGTCCAGACCGTCAGCCTATCCTACAAGGAAGCGGAACGGCTGGGTTTTCTTAGCGGCGAGATTGGCCGCGGCACCTTCGTCAAGGCGCGGGTGACCGACCGCGCCGGGCGGATGATGCTCGATCACAGCCCCAACGAGGTGCTCGACCTTTCCATTATCCGCGGGGTCTATCTCGACGAGCATGAGGCGGCCTGCCGCGAGATCTTTCACGAGCTTGCCGAAAGCGACACTGCAAGCTTCATGCGCCCCTGCCGGCCGATTGCCGGCCTTGACCGGCATCGCGAGACGGCGCGCCTCTGGCTGCGCAGACTGGGCGTCACGGCCGTTGCCGATCGCATCATCGTCACCAATGGTGCAGCCCACGGTGTCTTTCTCGCGCTGAGCTGCGTCGTGCGCTCGGGCGACGTCGTGCTGTGCGAAAACCTGACCGATCACGGCATCATCGGCCTCTCCAACGTCCTGGGCTTCAGCCTGAAGGGCCTGCCCACGGACAGCGAGGGCATCCTGCCTGACGCGTTGGAATCAGCCTGTGAGGCCGGCGGCGTCCGCGCCATGGTGCTGGTCCCGACCCTCAACAATCCAACGGGACACGTCATGGGGGCCGCAAGGCGGCAGGAGATAGCCGCCATTGCCGCACGCTACGGCATCTTCGTTGTCGAGGATGAAGTCTGCCGTCCGATGGTCGATAAGGATCTCCCGTCGATGGCAGAAATGCTGCCGGAGCTTGGCTTCTTCGTCACCAGCTTTACCAAGACCGTGCTGACGGGGCTGCGCGCCGGCTATCTGGTCGTCCCCCCGTCCTATTCGATCCGCGCTGCGTCGATCCTGCGCGTGTCGAGCTGGAGCGGCAACTATCTGAGCGGCGAGATCGCGACCCGATGGATCGAGAACGGTACGGCCCAGAGGCTGCTTGAGATCCAACGCAGGGAAGCCCGTGCGCGCCAGTCCGTCGCGGCTACAGTCCTGGGTCACCATGTCGCCTCCAGTCATCCGCTCTCGCTTTGCGCCTGGCTAAAGGTTCCGGCTCACTGGACCGAGGACGGGCTGGTGCGCGCACTCGCCAACCAGAATGTCGCCGTCTCGCCGTCGGAACCTTTTATCGCCGGCCCCGGCCACGGCGGCGGCATCCGCATCTGCCTTGGCGGACGGATGAGCCATGCGACCCTCAGCAATGCACTGACGACCGTGCGCAACACCTTCGAGCAACTGCCGCCCGTCTACGACATTGGATCCATCGGATGACGCTAGTCATGAATCATTGAATCATGACAATATAATAATTGACATGATTTTTCTTCGCTCGCACCATGACAATCATGAAGAGCGCGAGCCCGTCCAGAGTGATCGAGAATCCTGTTCCGCCGGTTTCGCTGGGGGCCGTTGAACGGGCTGCCACACGCATCGCGGGCCGGGTCGTGCGCACGCCGCTCGTCCCCTCTCCCAGCCTGTCCGAACGCGCGGGCCAGTCCGTCCATCTCAAGCTCGAGACACGGCAGCCAATTGGTGCATTCAAGCTGCGTGGCGCCATGAACGCCATCCTGTCACTCGACGACGCGGCGAGGAGGCGCGGTCTCGTCACTGCCTCAACCGGCAATCACGGTCGCGCCGTCGCCTATGCCGCACGCGAGCTCGGCGTAGCGGCCACCATCTGCATGTCGTCGCTGGTTCCGGCGAACAAGGTCGAGGCTATCCGTTCGCTCGGTGCCGACATCCGCATCGTCGGCGTCTCCCAGGACGATGCGCAGGATGAGGTCGAGCGCTTGGTGCAGACGTTGCGCCTCACTCCGATCCCGCCCTTTGACGACGTCGACGTGGTGGCCGGCCAGGGTACGATCGGCCTTGAACTCGTCGAGGACCTGCCGGATATCGCGACCGTGCTCGTTCCACTTTCCGGCGGCGGACTGGCGGGTGGTATTGCCGTGGCGGTGAAGGCCTTGAAGCCGCAGGCACGCATCATCGGCGTTTCCATGGAGCGCGGTGCGGCCATGCATGCGGCCATCGCGGCCGGCAAGCCCGTCGCAACCCGCGAGGAGGAGACGCTGGCAGACTCGCTCGGGGGCGGCATCGGGCTGTCAAACCGCGTCACCTTCACGCTCTGCCGCGACCTTCTCGATGGCATCGTCCTGCTGACGGAGGACGAGATTGCGGCCGGCATCCGACATGCGGCTCGCGAAGAAGAGGAGGTCGTGGAGGGGGCGGGAGCAGTCGGCATCGCCGCAATCCTGGCGGACAAGGTTCAACTCCTTGGACCTACTGCCGTCATCGTTTCCGGCGGCAACATCGATCCTGAGATACACCAAGACCTCATTGGGAGGAGCACCCGATGAGCCGTATCCGCATCCTGACGGAAGCGGATCTCCGCGCCATCGTGAAGCTCGACGCTTCTGCCGTCGATTGCGTGGAGCAGGCCTTCGCGGCGCTTGCCACCAAACCTGTCGCAATGCCCCCGATCCTGCGCCTCGACATCCCGGAATTTCGCGGCGAAGTGGACGTCAAGACCGCCTATGTTCCGGGCTTTGACAGCTTCGCCATCAAGGTCAGCCCCGGGTTCTTCGACAATCCCAAGCTCGGCCTGCCCAGCCTCAACGGGCTGATGATCCTGCTGAGCGCCAGAACGGGGCTGGTCGAGGCCCTGCTGCTCGACAACGGTTATCTCACCGACGTGCGCACGGCCGCCGCGGGTGCTGTCGCCGCCCGCCATCTGTCGCGCGAGGACGCCTCGGTTGCCGCAATCTTCGGCGCGGGCATGCAGGCGCGGTTGCAGCTTCAAGCGCTGGCGCTGGTGCGGCCCATCCGGTCGGCCCGCATCTGGGCGCGTGAGCCCGGAAAGGCGCAAAGGCTTGCAGATGCGTTCGAGCACGAGCACGACATCAAGGTCACTGCCGTGGCAGATCCGCGCGAGGCGGTAAACGGCGCCGACATCATCGTCACCACCACGCCGGCAGAGAAGCCTATCCTGATGGCGGAGTGGCTGGAGCCGGGCCAGCACCTGACTGCGATGGGCTCGGATGCCGAGCACAAGAACGAGATCGATCCGGCTGTTTTTGCTCGGGCGACCTACGTCGCAGACCGGATCACGCAGACGCGCATCCTCGGCGAACTGCATCATGCCATCGAGGCTGGGACCGCAACCCTGGACCAGCCGTTTGCGGAACTCGGAGCCGTCATCGCCGGCAAGGCCATGGGGCGGACTGGCCCCAAGGACATCACCTTCGCCGACCTTACAGGCACCGGCGTCCAGGATACCGCAATCGCCAATCTCGCGCTCGCCCGCGCAGCAGATGCAGGATGCGGACAGACAATCGTGAATAACGTGAACATGGGAGATGCGGCGTGAGCGTGACGCTGAACTTTACGCGCGAGGAATATGCCGAGCGCTTGTCCAAGACCCGTCGCGCCATGGAAAAGGCCGGGATCGATCTCCTGATCGTCACCGATCCGTCCAACATGCACTGGCTGACCGGATATGACGGCTGGTCCTTCTACGTGCATCAATGCGTGCTGGTGCCGCCGAGCGGCGACCCCATCTGGTATGGTCGCAAGCAGGATGCCAATGGCGCGAAGCGCACCGCCTATATCGAGCATGACAATATCATCGGGTATCCCGACCATTACGTGCAGTCGACCGAGCGCCACCCGATGGATCTGCTGTCGCAGATCATCGACGAGCGCAACTGGTCCGGTCTGACGGTCGGCGTCGAGATGGACAACTACTATTTTTCGGCGGCCGCCTTCGCTTCCCTCCAGACGCATCTGCCGAATGCCCGCTTCAAGGATGCGGCGGGCCTCGTCAACTGGCAGCGCGCCGTGAAGAGCCCGACCGAGCTCGACTATATGCGCAAGGCCGGCAAGATCGTCGAACTGATGCACAAGCGGATCGTCGACGTCATCGAGCCGGGCATGCGCAAGTGCGACCTTGTCGCCGAGATCTACGATGCGGGCATACGCGGCACCGCCGAGTTCGGTGGGGATTATCCGGCGATCGTCCCGCTTCTGCCGTCGGGGGCGGATGCGTCGGCGCCCCACCTGACCTGGGACGACAAGCCGATGCGCCTGGGCGAAGGCACGTTCTTCGAGATTGCCGGCACCTACAAGCGCTACCACTGCCCGCTCTCGCGCACCGTCTTTCTCGGCAAGCCGACGCAGGCCTTCCTCGATGCGGAACAGGCGACGCTGGAAGGGATGGAGGCGGGCCTTGCCGCAGCAAAGTCCGGCAATGCCTGCGAGGACATCGCCAATGCCTTCTTCGCGGTGTTGAAGAAATACGGGATCATCAAGGACAACCGGACCGGCTACCCGATCGGACTTTCCTACCCGCCGGACTGGGGCGAGCGCACGATGAGCCTGCGCCCCGGCGACCGGACGGAGTTGAAGCCCGGCATGACGTTCCATTTCATGACAGGCCTGTGGCTCGAAGATATGGGGCTGGAAATCACCGAAAGCATTGCGATCACCGAAACCGGCGTCGAATGTCTCTCCAATGTGCCGCGCCAGTTGTTCGTAAAGGCATGACGTGATGCTGACCACCGCGCCCCGTCCCTCTCCTGTCGCTCCTTCAGTCGATTTCGACATGAGGGGTGTGCAGCACGGCCATCTGCGGCTGCCCTACAGCCGCGATGACAGCGCCTGGGGCTCGGTGATGATCCCGATCTGCGTCATCGCCAATGGCAGCGGCCCGACGGCGCTTCTCACCGGAGCCAATCATGGCGACGAGTATGAGGGCCCGGCCGCTCTCTTCGAACTGGCGCAGACACTTGATCCGTCGCAGGTGAGCGGGCGCATCATCGTCGTGCCGGCGCTGAACTATCCGGCCTTCAGGGCCGGCACAAGGACTTCGCCGATAGACCGCGGCAACCTCAACCGCAGTTTCCCGGGCCGGCCGGACGGCACGGTGACGGAGAAGATCGCGGACTACGTGACGCGTCACCTGATCCCGTTGGCGGACATCGTGCTCGACTTCCATTCGGGCGGAAAAACCCTCGACTTCCTGCCCTATGCCGCAGCGCACGAACTGCCGGACAAGACGCAGGAGGCACGCTGCTTCGAGGCGGTCGCGGCCTTCTCTGCGCCATACTCGATGAAGATGCTGGAGATCGATGCGGTCGGAATGCTGGATACGACAGCCGAGGAAATGGGCAAGGTCTTCGTCACCACGGAGCTCGGTGGTGCCGGCACGGCGAGCGCTCACTCCATCGACATCGCCCGCACGGGCACCCTCAACCTGCTGCGCCACACCGGAATCCTGGCGGGGGCTCCGGAGATCCGGCAGACCCGTTGGCTGGATATGCCGTCGAGCGACTGCTTCACCTTCGCGGAGGACGACGGGCTGGTCGCATTCCGTCGCGATCTTGGCGATCCGATCGCGGCGGGGGACGTCATCGCCCGCGTCTACCCCGTCAGCAGGACCGGCGTCCCCCCCATTGATTACCGCGCCGCCATGGATGGCGTGCTCGCGGCCCGACACGTCCCAGGCCTCATCAAGGCTGGCGACTGCCTCTCCGTCATCGCAACGATCACGGAGTAGATTGACCGGAAGTACGACGTGAGACCCGAAAACGGGCCACGAAAAAACGCTAACCAGAGGAGAATAGAAAATGCAGATCTCAAGACTCTCCGGGCTATCCGCCCTTGCGCTCATCATGGGCTTCACGTCCGCCAACGCCCTTACCGTCGAAGAGGTGAAGGAGCAGGGGTATATCCGCGCCGCGACGGCGAACGAAGTCCCCTACTCCTACATGCAGCCCGACGGCACCTCGGCCGGCATCGGACCGGACGTTGCGAACGCCGTCCTGAAATCCATGGGCATCGAGGAGGTCAACTGGACCGTCACGCCGTTCGGGACGCTGATTCCGGGCCTCAAGGCGAAGCGTTTCGACTTCGTCGCGGCCGAGCAGAACATCTCTCCGGAGCGCTGCAAGCAGGTTGCCTTCACGGAGCCGAACTCCTCCTACGGTGAAGGGCTTTTGGTCAAGAAGGGCAATCCCAAGGGACTGACGACCTATGCCGACATTGCCAAGGATCCTTCGCTGACGGTTGCCGTGGTGTCCGGTGCCAACAATGTCGACTTCCTGCGCGCCGTGGGCGTCAAGGACGAACAGATCGTCTTCATCCAGGCGAATGCGGACGCCATCCCGACCGTCCAGAGCCGGGTCGACGCCTATGCGGCCACCGAACTCACCGTCTCGGAGCTCGCAAAGGGCCAGGAACAGGTCGAGCAGGTTTCCCCGTTCGAAGATCCGATCGTCGACGGTGCACCGGTGCGCAACTATGGCGGCTTTGCCTTCCGTCCGGAAGACAAGGAACTGCGCGACGCCTTCAACGCAGGCCTCGTCGAGTTCCGCAAGACCGACGAGTACAAGGCGATCCTTGGCAAATACGGCCTGTCTGAGCAGAGCATCGCGGCCGCCGCTGCGAAGAACGTCGCAGATCTCTGCGCCGGGAAGTAGCGGTGGTCGGCGCCCGGGGTCTCCCGGGCGCTCCAGCTAGCAAGGGAGACACCCGAATGGACTGGAGTGCATACCTGCCGATGATCCTGCAAGGTGCTGGTGTTACCATGACGATCACGCTTGCCTCGATCGTGATCGGCGCGGCACTGGCGTTCTTCTTCGGCATCCTGCGCGTCGAGGGCGGGCCGGTGCTGTCGACGATAGCGCTGTGCTACACGGAGGTGTTTCGCGGCACCTCCCTGCTCGTCCAGCTGTTCTGGTTCTATTACGCGCTGCCGCTGGTCGGCCTAAGCTTCGAGCCGATCACGACCGGGATCTTGGTTCTCGCTGCCCACGTCGGCGGCTATGGTGCGGAAATCGTCCGCGGTGCGCTCTCCTCCGTCTCCACGCAGCAGCTGGAGGCTGCCCGAGCCTTGGACTTCAACCGTTTCCAGACACTGTTCCGGATCTCGCTGCCACAGGCGATCGTTGAGATGATGCCCGCCTTCGGCAATCTGGCCATTGAAACGCTGAAGCTCTCATCGCTCGTCTCGCTGATCTCCATCGCCGATCTCACCTTCACGGCGCAGTCGATCCGCAACCTGACCCTAGACAGCGCAAGCATCTATTCCGTCACGCTGCTGTGCTATTTCGCGATGTCTCTCGTGTTGATGGTCGCCATCCGTATCATCGAACATGTCGTCAGGCGCGGTGACGTCTTCCCCCGTTCGGCCCACTCCTGAGGAAGTGTCATCATGATGTACGGCTACGAATGGGACACGACCACCTGGCTCACCTACACGATCTCGATCCTTCCCATCATCCTCATCGGTCTGACGGTGACCTTGAAGGCGGCGGCAGCGGGCTTCGCCATCGCGATGGTCCTTGGCCTCGTGTTCGCGCTGCTACGCCGCAGCCGGGTGAAGGTCATCTCCTGGACGACCGCGTTTGTCGTCGAATTCCTTCGCGACACGCCGCTCCTGGTGCAACTTTTCTTTCTCTACTACGTGCTGCCGAACTTCGGGATTGTGCTTCCCGCCTTCCTGACGGGGGCGCTGGCGCTCGGGCTGCAATACGCCGCCTACACCTCCGAGGTCTACCGTGGCGGTATCGAAGCCGTGGGCCGGGGCCAGTGGGAAGCGGCCACCGCGCTGAACCTCACCCGGATGCAGACCTACCGGGACGTCATCATTCCGCAGGCCATCCCTCGCATCGTGCCGGCCATGGGCAACTACCTCGTCGCGATGATCAAGGAAACGCCGGTGCTTTCCGTCATCACGGTCCTCGAGATGATGGGGCTTGCGAACATGATCGGCGAACGCACCTTCGAGTACCTCGTTCCGCTGACCCTCGTCGGCCTGATCTTCCTACTCCTGACGCTGATCTGCTCCGCCGGCCTTCACCGGCTGCAGAAGGCTCTTCCGAAAGCAGGAATTCCATTGCGATGAATGAAACCACCGATCCGCACATCATCGAGTTCTCGGACGTCACGAAGCGTTTTGGTATCCTGACGGTGCTCGATAACTTCAACTTCTCGGTGGCGAAAGGAGAAAAGGTCACGCTCATTGGCCCCTCCGGCTCGGGCAAGTCCACGGTGCTGCGCATTCTGATGACGCTCGAGCCGTTCCAGGAGGGCAAGCTGACGCTCGCGGGCACCTCCTACCACGAACCCGGTGGCAAGGGACCGTTCCAGGCGTCGGAGAAGCACCTGCGACAGATCCGCAATCACGTCGGCATGGTCTTTCAGAGCTTCAATCTGTTTCCGCACATGACCGTTCTCCGCAATGTTGTCGAGGCCCCCGTTCGGGTCCTCGGGATGGCGCGGGCGGAGGCGGAGGCGCGGGCAATCGAACTACTGCAGATGGTGGGACTGGCGGACAAGAAGGACCATTACCCGGTGCAGCTATCGGGCGGGCAGCAGCAGCGGGTGGCGATCGCCCGGGCGATGGCCATGCGTCCGCGCGTCCTGCTGTTCGACGAGCCGACCTCCGCACTCGATCCGCAATTGGTCGGCGAGGTGCTGTCCGTCATACGTGACCTGGCGCACGAGCATGACCTGACCATGCTGCTCGTGACCCACGAGATGCGATTTGCGCGCGAGGTCTCAGACCGGGTCTGTTTCTTCGACAAAGGGAGGATCTGTGAGCAGGGCGCGCCGGACGAGATTTTCGGCCAGCCGAAGAACGAGCGCACTCGGGAGTTTCTGTCGTCGATCCTGGCCTAGCTGGTCGATCCCGCCGGCTCCTGACTTTGATAGCGCGGGAAGGACTTCAGCAAGCTCCGGCGCCTTCGAGCCCCTGTCGACACTCATGCTTCGGCGAGATCCTTGAACAGGACATTCTGGTCCATCAGGTAGCGGGCAAAGATGGGCAGGCTCGCGCCGCCGATCGCCCGCGCCTGGGCGCCGACCTTGCCTTCGATGATATCGGGGATGATCACGCCCTGCAGGTCCAGGCGCGCGACTGCATCGATCGTCGCGTTCACCAGCCGCCGCCGCACCCAATGGGGAAAGCCTCCGTCGATGACCGCAGCGCCGAAATCGATGACGGAAGCGGCGGCGACAATGGCCTGGGCCAGGGCAGCGGCACTGTCCTGAATCCAGACTTCCAGCGGTTCGCCGAAATCAATCCAGTCGTCCGCGGAATACCAGAGCGGCTGCGGGTCGATGCCGCTATCGCGGAGCAGGTTCTCCAGCACGAATATCGATGCGATATCCAGCAATTGCCGGGTCTCTCCGTCCTTTCCCCTTACGGGCAACGGGCCGATGGCCCCCGCCGTTCCCGTCCGTCCGGAATAGACGGAGGAGTTCAGAACAATACCGCCGCCGATAAAGGAGCCCACGAAGAGGTAGATGAAATCGGCATAGGATGGGCCCACGCCGAACACCAGCTCGGCCCCGCAGGCGCTGGTCGCATCGTTCTGCAGGAAGACCGGGTAGTTGACTCTCGCCGCCACTTCAGAGTGAAGGTCGAAGGTTCGCCAGGCATCCATGGCGCCAGGCGGCGCACCGACCTCGTCCGCCCAGTTCCACAATTCGAACGGCGCAGCGATGCCGAGACCGGCGATCCTTGAACGCTGATCAGCCGCCAGCCGAGCCTCCAGCTGAGCAATACCGGAGGTGATGATCTCCATGATGCGGTCAGGTTGGGGGTAGGCATATGTCTCGTGGTGCTGGAGACGAATCTGCCCGACGAAGTCCATGAGAACGAGATCCGCGCTCCGGCGGCCGATCTTCACCCCGAAGGAGTAGACCGCATCGGGATTGAGCCGCATCGGCACTGACGGCTGCCCCACCTTGCCGCGAACGGGATCACCTCGCAGGAGCAATCCTTCGCTCTCCAGCGAGCGCATGATCACCGAAACCGTCTGCGCCGAAAGCCCGCTCCTTCGTGTGATATCGGCTTTGGACAGGGATCCGTGCAACCGCACGAGGGAAAGCACCAACCGCTCGTTATAGGCCCTCACTCGCACCTGATTGGCGCCGCCCGTCAGTGAACCCTGATGTGGCGAGGTTGCATGATGGGCTGTGGCTTCGAAAACAGACATGGTGATCTCCCCCGGTCGCTATACAGCATCCGCCGTGACAGTGGCACACATAATAAATAAATCAATCCGAATTATTTATTGACAAGCCCGAATTGGTCCTCCTTAATGATGCCGGGTCGAGGAGATGCAGGCGCTGAACGCGGCTGCATGATCGGCGCCCTAACCCCTGCGGGGGAGTGCACTCTGGGAGGAGAAAACATGAAGAAGTCTCTTATCGCCACAGCCGTCGCCGCCCTTTCTCTGGGCGTTGCCTTGTCCGCGCCTGCACAGGCGCAGGAAGTGTCGGCCTGCCTCATTACCAAGACAGACACCAATCCCTTCTTCGTGAAGATGAAGGAAGGTGCAACCGCGAAGGCACAAGAACTGGGCGTCACCCTCAAGTCCTATGCAGGAAAGATCGACGGCGACAGCGAAAGCCAGGTGGCGGCCATCGAGACCTGCATCGCCGACGGCGCGAAAGGCATCCTGCTCACGGCATCGGATACCAAGGGCATCGTTCCTGCCGTTCAGAAGGCGCGGGACGCCGGCATTCTCGTTATCGCTCTCGACACTCCGCTCGAGCCGATCGATGCCGCCGACATGACCTTCGCGACGGACAACCTTCTCGCCGGCGAACTGATCGGCAAATGGGCTGCGGCGACACTGGGTGACGCCGCGAAGGATGCCAAGATCGCCTTCCTCAACCTTACACCGTCGCAGCCGTCGGTCGACGTCTTGCGCAACCAGGGCTTCATGAAGGGCTTTGGCATCGACGTCGCGGACATCAACAAGATCGGCGACGAAACGGATCCCCGTATCGTCGGCCACGATGTCACGAACGGCAATGAGGAAGGCGGGCGCACCGCAATGGAGAACCTTCTGCAGAAGGATCCGACCATCAATGTCGTGCACACCATCAACGAACCTGCCGCCGCCGGGGCTTACGAAGCACTGAAGTCCGTGGGACGCGAAGGGGACGTGCTTGTCGTCTCTGTGGACGGCGGCTGCCCGGGTGTCAAGAATGTGGCCGAGGGCGTCATCGGTGCAACGTCGCAGCAATATCCGCTATTGATGGCTTCCATGGGCATCGAGGCGATCAAGAAATTCGCCGATTCTGGCGAGAAGCCCGAAGCGACGGAAGGAAAGAACTTCTTCGACACCGGTGTCGCCCTCGTCACCGACAAGCCCGTGGACGGCGTGGAGTCGATCGATACCAAGGAAGGCACGGACAAGTGCTGGGGCTGAGGACAGCCTGACCATGCGATATCGTGGGCGGTCTGCGGATCGCCCACCCATCGCACCAGTTGCTGAAACGGCCGACGAGTGCCTTGCGCATACGCGCGAACGAGCAGTTGCGGCGTGAAGGCTAACCCACTCCGCCAACGCCTCAGATGGGAGGTACACGATGAGCGAGCCACAGCCTGCAGCGCATCCGCATCATGAATACGAGAAGGTGCTGTCCGAGAGCTCCAGTCAGGTCGCCTCGTTCGACCTGCACGACAAATCCCTTCTGCAAAAGTGCCAGCATTACCTGCATTCAAATCCGGCCGCGGTACCGCTGATCGTTCTGGTGTTCTCGGTCCTGGTCTTTGGTATCCTGTTGGGCAGCAAGTTCTTCTCGGCGTTCACGCTGACGCTGATCCTGCAACAGGTGGCGATCGTCGGCTTCGTCGGAGCCGCACAAACGCTCGTGATCCTGACCGCCGGAATCGACCTCTCCGTCGGCGCCATCATGGTGCTTTCCTCGGTGGTGATGGGTCAGTTTACGTTCCGGTACGGCCTTCCACCAACCCTTTCGATCATGTGCGGCTTCGCTGTCGGCGCCTTTTGCGGCTGGATCAACGGGCAGCTCGTTGCCCGGATGAAGCTTCCCCCCTTCATCGTGACCCTGGGCATGTGGCAAATCGTGCTGGCTGCAAACTTTCTCTATTCCGCCAACGAAACCATCCGCTCGCAGGACATCTCGCAGCAGGCCCCCATTCTGCAATTCTTCGGCCAGAACCTTAGGATTGGAAATGCGGTCTTCACCTATGGCGTCATCGGCATGGTGCTACTGGTCGCGCTGCTCTGGTACGTTCTCAACCGGACCGCCTGGGGCCGACATGTCTATGCCGTGGGCGATGACCCGGATGCTGCCGAGCTCGCGGGTGTCAATGTCCGGCGCATGTTGATTTCCGTCTATACCCTCTCCGGTCTTATCTGCGCCTTTGCGGGATGGGCTCTCATCGGCCGGATTGGATCCGTGTCCCCAACCGCCGGACAATTCGCAAACATTGAGTCGATCACCGCGGTCGTGATCGGAGGCCTCTCCCTCTTTGGCGGACGCGGCTCGATCCTCGGCATGCTCTTCGGCGCGCTGATCGTCGGCGTATTCTCCCTCGGATTGCGCCTGGTCGGCACCGACCCACAATGGACCTATCTGTTGATCGGCGTGCTGATCATCACCGCCGTCGCTATCGACCAGTGGATAAGAAAGGTAGCAGGCTGATGAACCTGGAACCCATCCTCAGCGCCCGCGGCCTCGTCAAACGCTACGGTCGCGTCACCGCCCTCGACAATGCCGATTTCGACCTCTATCCGGGCGAGATCCTCGCGGTGATCGGCGACAATGGCGCGGGCAAATCATCGATGATCAAGGCGATCTCCGGTGCCATCTCACCGGATCAGGGAGAAATCCGCCTCGAAGGGCGACCGGTACATTTCCGCTCACCGATCGAAGCGCGCAAGGCAGGAATAGAAACGGTCTACCAGAACCTCGCGCTATCACCTGCCCTCTCCATCGCCGACAACATGTTTCTCGGCCGCGAACTGCGAAAGCCCGGAATCGCCGGCAATTGGTTCCGAAAGCTCGACCGTACCGCCATGGAACGCTTTGCACGCGACAAGCTGTCCGAGCTCGGCCTGATGACGATCCAGAATATCAACCAGGCCGTCGAAACCCTTTCCGGCGGTCAACGCCAGGGGGTGGCGGTCGCCCGGGCGGCGGCTTTCGGCTCCAAGGTCATCATCCTGGATGAGCCGACGGCGGCACTGGGCGTCAAGGAAAGCCGCCGAGTCCTGGAACTCATTCTGGACGTCCGCCGCCGCGGCATACCGATCGTGCTGATCTCGCACAACATGCCGCATGTCTTCGAGGTCGCCGATCGCATCCACGTCCATCGCCTTGGACGCCGGCTCTGCGTCATCGATCCCAAGGAACACAGCATGTCCGACGCGGTGGCCTTCATGACGGGTGCGAAGACACCCCCTACGGAAGCTGCCGCTGCATGACGCCACCTATCAAAGACGTCGCTGCGGATCTTCTTGCCAGGGCGGACGGCCGCACACGTTTCGTCGTCGCCATTGCAGGCCCTCCCGGTGCCGGCAAATCCACCTTTGTCGATGAGTTATCTAAGGCGTTGGTTCGGCAGGGTACACTCGCGGCGATCGTTCCGATGGACGGCTTCCATCTGGATGATGCAGTGCTGAGCGACCGAGGACTGTTGACGCGGAAAGGCGCACCGGAAACCTTTGACGTTCGCGGGTTTCTGGATATCGTTCGCGCCATCCGATCCGCACAGGAGGAGGTATTCGTCCCTCTCTTCGACCGATCACGTGAACTCGCAGTCGCCGCAGCGCGCGCCGTTGCGCCTGAGGACCGCATCGTTCTGCTGGAGGGAAACTACCTGCTGCTCGACCAGCACCCGTGGCGCCTGCTGTCCGGCCTTGTCGACTGCTCGATCATGCTGATGCCTTCGCCAGATGTCCTTGAAGAAAGACTGATGCAAAGGTGGCGGGGGCTGGGAATGCCGGAGGCGGAGGCCCGTGAAAAGGTCATGGAGAACGACCTGCCAAACGGATCACTCGTGCGGACCTGCAGCCGCCGCGCCGACATCATCCTTTCTTGAGCGTCATCCTCAACCGCCCGCCGCAGCGGTCGCGGGGCTGCCTGCAGCCGCTGCGCAAAGCTTGAGTACATCCGCCGGCAGTTGACCGGTGAGTTTAGGACTGTGCAGGAGAAGGTGAAGTATCTGAACCGGTGTCAGGCTATCCTTGCGGAGAAGGAGGCTGAGTGGGTGCGGTTACAAGTCTCGTTGGTTGCGGGGGCAGGATTTGAACCTGCGGCCTTCAGGTTATGAGCCTGACGAGCTACCGGGCTGCTCCACCCCGCGTCACCAAGAGTCCGGGTTTTGGGCCCGGGAGCGAAGTCAGGCGTAGCCTGATGAGGTGAGGCCGTCAAGATATCGATCCAGTGGATCGATATTAGGCCGAACGGGCTGCTCCACCCCGCGTCACCAAGGATACGGACTTTTCTGGTCCGGAAGGGATGCTTGTTTTTCGTGTTTCTGAGAAGATTGTATTGTCCGCTTTTGTTTTGCGGCATTGCCTTTAATAGACCTGGCAGCGACCTACTCTCCCGCGTCTTGAGACGAAGTACCATTGGCGCTGGGGCGTTTCACGGCCGTGTTCGGAATGGGAACGGGTGCGGCCGCCCCGCCATGACCACCAGGTCGATTAAGGGCAATGAACCAACATTTCTGTTGGCATGTGTTGAGAAGCTGGATTTTGGTTCATCGCCTTTGCTTTGTCCTGACGGGCTGATCGTGACCTGCCGGTCGCGGCCCTGCGGACGGTCGCCAAAGTCCTCGGGCTTGACCCGGGGATTGGCGACGGCCTTTGGCCTGTATGGCTGCCCCGCGCTCTTATCGAGCAAGGGCGCCAACAGTTGGCGATGGTCTTGTTGAACACGTCATGGCTTCATCTTGGCGTCTTGCGACGCGTGATGAGCATGATCAATGAGAACGATCAAGTCGATCGGGCTATTAGTAAGGCTAAGCTTCATGCATTGCTGCACGTCCACACGCCTCCTATCAACGTGGTCGTCTTCCACGGCCCTGATAGGGAATACTCGTTTTCAGGTGGGTTTCCCGCTTAGATGCCTTCAGCGGTTATCCCTTCCATATATAGCTACCCTGCTATGCCCTTGGCAGGACAACAGGTCCACCAGAGATATGTCCATCCCGGTCCTCTCGTACTAGGGACAGATCCTGTCAATATTCCTACACCCACGGCAGATAGGGACCGAACTGTCTCACGACGTTCTGAACCCAGCTCACGTACCGCTTTAATTGGCGAACAGCCAAACCCTTGGGACCTGCTCCAGCCCCAGGATGCGATGAGCCGACATCGAGGTGCCAAACAACCCCGTCGATATGGACTCTTGGGGGTCATCAGCCTGTTATCCCCGGCGTACCTTTTATCCGTTGAGCGATGGCCCTTCCACGCGGGACCACCGGATCACTATGACCGACTTTCGTCTCTGCTCGACTTGTCAGTCTCGCAGTCAGGCGGGCTTATGCCATTGCACTCGACGACCGATTTCCGACCGGTCTGAGCCCACCATCGCGCGCCTCCGTTACTCTTTCGGAGGCGACCGCCCCAGTCAAACTACCCACCATACACTGTCCCGGATCCGGATGACGGACCGCGGTTAGACATCCATGACGATAAGGGTGGTATTTCAAGGATGGCTCCACGAAGACTGGCGTCCCCGCTTCAAAGCCTACCACCTATCCTACACATGCCGACACGAATGCCAGTGTAAAGCTATAGTAAAGGTGCACGGGGTCTTTCCGTCTGACCGCAGGAACCCCGCATCTTCACGGGGAATTCAATTTCACTGAGTCTATGTTGGAGACAGCGGGGAAGTCGTTACGCCATTCGTGCAGGTCGGAACTTACCCGACAAGGAATTTCGCTACCTTAGGACCGTTATAGTTACGGCCGCCGTTTACTGGGGCTTCGATTCAAAGCTTGCACCTCTCCTCTTAACCTTCCAGCACCGGGCAGGCGTCAGACCCTATACGTCGTCTTTCGACTTCGCAGAGCCCTGTGTTTTTGATAAACAGTCGCTACCCCCTGGTCTGTGCCACCCCTTCCTGGTTGCCCAAAAAGGGGTCACGCTTCTTCCGAAGTTACGCGTGCAATTTGCCGAGTTCCTTCAACATAGTTCTCTCAAGCGCCTTGGTATACTCTACCTGACCACCTGTGTCGGTTTCGGGTACGGTCTATAATGATGGAGCTATTTCCTGGAACCTCTTCGCTGCACAACCAATCCAGTAAGGTTGAACAACACACGAGATCCGTCACTACCACCAGGCCCACGAATATTAACGTGGTTCCCATCGACTACGCATGTCTGCCTCGTCTTAGGGGCCGGCTAACCCTGCTCAGATTAACTTTAAGCAGGAACCCTTGGTCTTTCGGCGAGAGGGTCTCTCACCCTCTTTGTCGTTACTCATGTCAACATTCGCACTTCCGATACCTCCAGAGGCCCTCACGGGTCCTCCTTCACAGGCTTACGGAACGCTCCGCTACCACTTGCAGTAAACTGCAAATCCTCAGCTTCGGTGCATGGCTTTAGCCCCGTTACATTTTCGGCGCAAAGACCCTTATTTAGACCAGTGAGCTGTTACGCTTTCTTTAAATGATGGCTGCTTCTAAGCCAACATCCTGGTTGTTTTGGGATCCTCACATCCTTTCCCACTTAGCCATGACTTGGGGACCTTAGCTGGAGGTCAGGGTTGTTGCCCTCTTCACGACGGACGTTAGCACCCGCCGTGTGTCTGCCGACTAGTACTCCCCGGTATTCGGAGTTTGGTTAGGATCAGTAAGACGGTGAGTCCCCATAGCCCATCCAGTGCTCTACCCCCGGGGGTATTCGGTCGACGCTCTACCTAAATAGATTTCGCGGAGAACCAGCTATTTCCGAGTTTGATTGGCCTTTCACCCCTAGCCACAAGTCATCCCAATCTATTGCAACAGATGCGGGTTCGGCCCTCCAGTTGGTGTTACCCAACCTTCAGCCTGCTCATGGCTAGATCACTCGGTTTCGGGTCTAATGCAACATACTCAATCGCCCTGTTCAGACTCGCTTTCGCTGCGCCTACACCTACCGGCTTAAGCTTGCATGTTACACTAAGTCGTTGACCCATTATACAAAAGGTACGCCGTCACCCTTGCGGGCTCCGACTGTTTGTAGGCATCCGGTTTCAGGTTCTATTTCACTCCCCTCGTCGGGGTGCTTTTCACCTTTCCCTCACGGTACTTGTTCGCTATCGGTCATGCACGAGTACTTAGGCTTGGAGAGTGGTCTCCCCATGTTCAGACAGGATTTCACGTGTCCCGCCCTACTCAAGGACAATCAGTGTTCTACGCCTACGGGGCTGTCACCCACTATAGCCAAGCTTTCCAACTTGTTCGGCTTTATTCCTGATTGCCACTGGCCTGGTCCGCGTTCGCTCGCCACTACTTGCGGAGTCTCGGTTGATGTCCTTTCCTGCAGGTACTTAGATGTTTCAGTTCCCTGCGTTCGCTTCTTATCCCTATGTATTCAGAATAAGATACCTTATCACAATGCTTGGAAACCTGTTTGGCCCTGTCCTCACGCTGCCGCGATCTTCGATCGCTTCGCTGCGGACGGCGCGGCGCATCAGCGCCGACGGGCTAGCCCCTGTACGGGAAGTCCCACACAAGCCATCTAGCCAACTAAACAGATTTCCCAAGCATCTAAGGTGGGTTGCCCCATTCGGAGATCCATGGATCAAAGCTCATTCGCAGCTCCCCACGGCTTATCGCAGCGTATCACGTCCTTCTTCGCCTGTGCATGCCAAGGCATCCACCAAATGCCCTTACGACACTTAATCGTTCTCATTGCCAATGCTCATCATCTAG